>NZ_LMOB01000003.1:0-300000 GCF_001423185.1 Plantibacter sp. Leaf314
TCGCGGAGGGTCTCTCCGGTCGCGGGGTTGACGACGGCGTAGTCGCTCACTGGTGTGCTCCTTTGTCTGAGGTGCTGCTGGTGCTGGCGCGGTGCCCGGCTCGGGTCGACGCCGTCGGGGCGGGTCGGACGCGAATGCGGAGCACCACCTGCACCGTATCGAACCAGGCCCCGCCTGTCAGGAGTGGAAGCCGCTTCAGGAGTCGAAGCCCAGACCCACAGCGTCCATCGTGCGCAGCCACAGGCCCCGCTTGCCGCGGTTCCGGTCGGCGCGGGCCATCTCCGAGAGGGAGATACGGGCGCCGATGAACGCGAGCGGGTCGGGCGGGAACGGCGTCGGCTTCTTCGTGACGAAGTCCATGGTCGTGCGCTCGGTGGGGGTGCCGCTGAGGAGGTCGAGCATCACGTTGGCGCCGTACCGGGTCGCGCCGACGCCGAGGCCGGTGAAGCCCGCGGCGTGTGCCACCTTGCCGCCGTGCGCGGTCTCGAAGAAGGAGAAGAACCGTCCGCAGGTGTCGATCGCGCCGCCCCATTTGTGGGAGAACCCGAGGTCGGCGAGCTGCGGGTAGGTGTGCGCGAAGTGCGCGGCGAGCTTGAGGAAGGACTCCTCGCGCTGGTCGAACCGCGGTTCCACCCGCCCGCCGTAGTTGTACACCGCGTCGTAGCCGCCGTAGAGGATCCGGGTCGACCCGTTCGCGTCGGTCGTGAGGCGCGAGTAGTGGAAGCGGTTGTCCAGGTCGGAGATGCCCTGCCGGCCCGCCCAGCCCAGAGCGTCGAGCTGCTCGGGTGAGAGCGGGTTCGTCATGAGCGCGTAGTCGTAGACCGGCACCGTGTACTTCCGCGCTTTCGGGATGAGCGCCTTGAACACGTTGGTGCCGAGGGCGACGCGCTTCGCGACGACCGAACCGTGCGTGGTCGTGAGGGTGACGGACGTCGCATCGGAGGCGATGGAGCGGACGTGCGTGTACTCGTGGATCTCCACCCCGAGGTCGAGGCAGACCCGCCGCAGCTCCCAGGCCAGCTTCGCCGGGTTGACGAGCGCGGCGCCCGTCGGCTCGAACAGGCCTGCCTGGAAGATCGGCGAGTGGACCTCCGCCTGCATCGCCTCGCGGTCGAGGAAGCGGGCGCCGTGCTCCTCGGCGCTCTCGCGCAGCCACTCGACGTGGTGCGGTGCGGTCGCCGCCTGCAGCAGCCCCGTCTCCTCCCAGTCGCAGTCCATGCCGTACCGCGCGATGGTCTCGCCGATCTCGCGCAGGTTCTCGCGTCCCAGCTCCTCCAGGCGGTCGAACTCGTGCGGGAGGCGGCTCTTGCCGTTCGAGGAACCGTGGGTGAGGCTCGGCTCGCAGAACCCGCCGTTGCGACCGGACGCCGCCCACGCGATCCGCCGCCCCTCGAGGAGCACGACCCGGCGGTCCGGGTCGCGCTCCTTCGCGAGGAGGGCCGTCCACAGTCCCGAGTACCCGCCACCGACGATCGCCAGGTCCGTCTCGATGTCCGCTTCCAGCCGGGGGAGTGGCGCCGGCCGGCTCGGGTCGTCGAGCCAGTACGGCTCCGGGTCGGCCGCTGCCAGCTGTTCCCGCAGGCGCGCGGTGTCGGCGAGCTCTTCGGCCAGTTCGTAGGTGGTTCTCATGGTGTGGTGTCCCTTGTGGTGCTCGGTGCTCGGTGCGTGGTGCTGCGGGGCTGGTGGTGCGCCTACTCGGTGCGTGCGGGGTCGGTGCGTTCGGCCGTGGCCTTCGGGCCCCCGGATCCGCTCGCCGCGGCTGCCGCGTCACGCTTGGTGCTCCGCTGGACGAACAGCCAGATGACGACGCCGAGGGCGAGGAGGCCGAGCGCGATGCCGAGCTCGAGGAAGCCGCCGTAGCCGGTGGTGGAGAAGCCGGTCGCGCCGACGATGAGGATGATCGCGAGGAGCACCGAGAGCACGACCGACAGCGGCACGAAGAAGCGCGGCAGACGGATGGGGCGCACGGCGTCCGGGCGGTCCTTGCGCAGCAGGAAGAAGCCGGAGACGGCGAAGAAGTGCGTGAGGATGTAGCCGAGGTTGCCGGTCACGATGATCGCCAGCGGGTTCTGCAGCACGACCAGGATGACGACGTTCATGACGAGCATCACGTTGAGCGAGCGGAACGGCACCCCGCGGCGGTTGAGCACACCGAGCGACGGGACGGTGACCCGCTCCTTGCCCATGTTGAACAGCACGCGGGAGGCGTCGGCCACCGAGGTGGTCATGATGAGCAGCAGCGAGGCGATGAGGCAGAGCACCATGACGTCCGCGGCACCACCGACGAGGGAGGCGAAGCTCGCGACGAAGAAGGTGGCCGGGTTCTCGGCGATCGCCGCTTCACCCGCGTAGCCGCCGAGGGTCAGCGGGATGACGAAGAAGACACCGAGGCAGAAGAGGACGGACGCCTTGATCGCCTTCGTCGTGTCCTTCACCGAGTCGCGGTACTCCGGGGCGAATGTCGCGCAGACCTCGATGCCGAAGGTGGTCCAGGCCATGATGTACAGCCAGACGATCGCGGTGTGGAGGCCCTCGATGCCCTCGAGCTTCCAGGTGAGGTCGAGCGGTGCCCAGTCGGCGCTGAACAGCGGGAACACGATGAACACGAACAGCGGGATGAGCAGGATGCCTGCCGTGATGTAGACGAACGCCATGGTGACGCGGACACCGATGACGTTGATGAGGTACATGACGCCGATGACGCCGAGCCCGATGAGGATCGGGAAGGTGATGGAGATCGGGCCGAGCTGGATGACCCAGTCCTCGTTCGGGAACCACTGCGCCTGGATGAGCGCACCGGTGACGGCACCGTAGGTGGCGAGGTTGGTGCCCCACGGGAGCCAGTAGCCGACGCCGGTGATCGGTGCGACCCAGGGTGCGCGCGACTTCCAGGCTTCGGCCGCGTAGTGCGCGATGCCGCCGGAGGAGTTCGGGAACATGGTCGCGAGCTCCGTGTAGATCCAGTTGACGCCCATCGCGAGGATCATGGAGATCGCCCACAGCACGGCAGCCCCCCAGCCGCCGAGGCCCGTGATGGAGGCGCCGAGGGTCGCGATGAGGGCGGCGGGCATGGTCATCGCCATGGCGAAGCCGTCGAACCAGCGCATCCGTTTCGGCAGGTGCGTGGTCTCGTCGGTGCTGGTGACGTGTTCGGTGGACATGGGCTCTTCTCGATTCGTGGGGGACGAGACGTCGCTGTCTCGCGGCTGATGCACTCAATGTGCCGAAAGATTGTCGCTACGACAAGATCGGGTGGTTTCAGTTGTTGTAATCGTAACTTTGACGAAACAATACTGCTTGTTCGAGGAATCGCAAGGTTCTAGGCTGATCCCACATTCTCCCGACGACATCCGCACGACGCTGTTCGGCGTCGTCGGCCAGCCACGACACCAGGAGGTCCGGAATGACCACGTTGCCGACACCCACTCGCACCCAGCTCTTCATCGCCGGCGAGTTCACCGACGGAACCAGCTCGGAGCGCACGGAGGTGATCAGCCCCGTCACCGGTGACGTCGTCGCGTCGATCCCCGTCGCCGGCACGGCCGAACTGGACGAGGCGGTGCGCCGGGCGCACGAGGCGCAGCGGGAGTGGCGGAAGCTCGGCGTGTTCAAGCGTGCCGAGATCTGCCACCGGGTCGGCGACGCGATCAACGCCCGCGTCGAGGAGCTCGCCCGCCTGCAGACGCTCGAGCAGGGCAAGCCGCTCGCCGAGTCCATCGCCGACATCGCCGAGGCTGCACAGCTGTTCCACCTCCACGCCGAGGACGCCCTCCGCCTCTATGGCGAGACCCTGCCGTCGAGCGACATCGACAAGCGCATGTTCACCTGGCGCGCACCGGTCGGCGTCTGGGGCATCATCACCCCCTGGAACTTCCCGCTCCTCATGTTCAGTGAGTTCGTCGCCCCGGGCCTCGCCACCGGCAACGCCTGCATCGTCAAGCCGCCGAGCAACACGCCACTCGCCGTGCTCGCCGCGATGGACTGCCTCGTGGAGGCCGGTGTGCCAGCCGGGCTCGTGAGCGTCCTCCCCGGTGACGGCGCCTTCGGCTCCGAGCTCGTCTCCCACGACGGCATCGACGCGATCGGCTTCATCGGCTCGTCCGCGACCGGCGCGAAGATCGTCCGCACCGCCGGCCTCAAGCGTTCGCTCATGGAGTGTTCGGGCAACGGCCCGATCGTCGTCCTCGAGGACGCGAACATCGAGCGCGCCGCGAAGGCCGCCGTCGACTCCGCCTTCTACAGCGGCGGGCAGGTCTGCTGCGCGACCGAGCGGCTCATCGTGCACCAGAACGTCCACGACGTCTTCGTCGAGGCGGCCCTCGCCTACGCCACCGCGAACGTGCGACTCGGCAACCCGTTCGACGAGGGGATCAACCTCGGCCCGCTCAACAACGAGGGCGTCGCCGCGAAGATGGACCGCCACCTCGACGAGGCGCGTTCGCTCGGCTTCGACATCCTGCTCGGCGGCGGTCGTGCCGCCGGCCACCCGACGGACCTCTACTACGACTTCACCATCGTCGACGGCGTCTCCGAGGACAGCCTGCTCTCGCGTGAGGAGTCGTTCGGCCCGGTCCTCCCGATCCTCACGGCGAAGGACGACGACGACATCCTGCGCATCGCCAACGCCGACGCGCTCGGCCTGCAGTCCGCGGTGTTCACCGACAGCCTCTCGAAGGCGTACCGGTTCATGGAGGAGCTCGAGACCGGCCAGGTGATCGTCAACGACTCCAACGGCTGGTGGGACATCAACATGCCGTTCGGTGGTGCGGGCGGCAAGGGCACCGGTTGGGGTCGGATCGGCGGCATGTACACGCTGCACGACATGACCGACCTCCGCACGGGCGCGATCCACATCCGCTGACCGCCAGGCTCCGCCGATCCGCCCGGCCTCCCTCGGCCGGTCGGGTCGGCGTCGCCCCGGTCGACCGCCCGCGTTCGGGTCGGTCGGTCGGCCGGGGCTCGCGGCCCGGGTGTGGTGGACACCGCACCCGGGCCGTCAGGTTCCCCTCGCTACGCTTGACCGATGACCGTCCGCCAGCTGCCGGAGGAGCCCCATGAACGACCTTGACGACATCGACCGTCGGCTGATCGCGATCCTGCAGCAGGACGGACGGAAGGCGTTCTCCGAGATCGCCACCGAGACCGGGTTGCCGGCCTCCTCCGTCCGCTACCGGATCCAGCGGCTCGAGGACACGGGCATCCTGCAGATCGTCGGTATCGCGAACCCGCTGTCGATCGGCTTCGACCACCTCGCGCTCATCGGCATCCGCTGCGAGCCCGGCATGGCGCGTGGGGTGTGCCAGGAACTGTCGAAGCATGCGGAGACGAGTTACGTGGTGCTCACGAGCGGTGGTTTCGACGTGATGGTCGAGGCGGTGTGCCGCGACATGGACCACTACAAGACGTTCCTCCTCGACACCCTGCAGCCGACGCCCGGCGTCCGCTCCACCGAGACCTTCTTCGTGCTCGAAGCCCACAAGCTCGCTTACGGCTGGGGCGTCGGGTAGACCGACGGGCTGCTCCCCATCCCGCTGTCTCCGTCCCGCTCTGAAAGGCCCCTCATGACCGACGACCTCCTCGCGACCAACGCCGTCCTCCAGGGTGCCGACGTGGTGCTCGCCGACAACGCGCTCGCGCCGGAGGACGTCGTCTCGGGTTCGCCACGGAGCGGGATCGTGTCGCTCACGGCCGTCGGTGATGCCGAGGTGGGCGTCTGGGAGCTCGGCGTCGGCGTCGTGCAGGACACGGAGGTCGACGAGGTGTTCGTGGTGCTCTCCGGTGCGGCGACCGTCGACTTCGCGGACGGCACCCCGTCGCTCGAGCTCCGCGCCGGTTCCATCGGCCGACTCGCCGCCGGCGCCCGCACCACCTGGACGGTCCGCGAGACCCTCCGCAAGGTCTACGTGGCCTGAGCCTGTACCCCTCCGGTCCCTGAGCTGCCTCCCTGCACCTCTGGTCCCTGAGCTTGTCGACGGGCGCAACCCTCCCCATAGGCTGGTCGCATGAACCTGCGCACCGTCGAGCTCGACCACACGGACCACGCTGCCCTCGATCTCTGGTGGGGCGCGGCCTCCCGTGGCTTCCTCTCGAAGCCTGAAACCGACGTCGCGGTGCGCGCCGAGCGTCGCCAGCTCCTCGTCGGCAGCTCCATCCTCGGCGTCTACGACGACACCGCGGCCGAACCACTCGTCCCCGTCGCCACGCTCGGGTCCTTCCCGACCGCGTTCTCCATCCCGGGCGGCACCGTCCGTGCGCTGGCGATCACCGAGGTCACCGTCTCCACCTCCCACGAGCGTCGCGGGATCGCCCGGTCGCTCATGGAGAACCGCCTGCATCACGCGCAGGCGACGGGCGCCGCGGTCGTCGCGCTCACCGCGAGCGAGGCCACCATCTACGGCCGGTACGGCTTCGCCCCGTCGACGTGGGAGTACACGCACGAGGTCGACCCGAAGCGCGTCGCCTGGCGGGGTGCGCCGCCCGCCGGCCGGGTGCACACGCTCGACCCGCGCTCGCTCGCGATCGTCGCCCCCGAGCTGTTCGAGCGCTCGCGTGGCGCGGGTGACATCGACCGCGGGGTCGCCTGGTGGAAGCAGGCCCTGCGCGAGGTGACGATCCGGCACTTCAGCCACGGTGAGGGCGACACGCTCGCGCTCCGCTACGACGATGCCGACGGCGAGCCTCAGGGCTACGCGCTGTACCGCGTGGGTGAGGAGTGGGGGACGATCGTCGTCGACGACCTCGTCACCACCACGCCCGAGGCCCGGTACGCGCTGTGGCGACACCTCACGGGGATCAGCCTGACGACGAAGGTCACCTTCCACCAGGCGCCGGCCGACGAGGCCATCCCGTGGCGACTGGTCGACCGTCGCGCCGTCAAGACCACCGCGCGAGCCGACTCCCTCTGGCTCCGCATCGTCGACGTGCCGACCGTCCTCGGCGCTCGGCGCTTCACCGTGCCGGGACCATCGACGCCGCGCGAGCACGTGCTCGACGTCAGCGACGCGCTCGGCTTCGCGGAGGGCCGCTTCGTGCTCCGCATCGACGAGCGCGGGGCTGCGGTCGCCGAGCGCCTCGGCGACGTCCCGGAATCGGACACCGACACCGACACCGACGCCGTGCGACTCACGATCAACGAGCTCTCCGCTGTCCTCCTCGGAGGCCCACGGGTGTCGGCGCTCGCCGAAGCTGGGCTCATCACCGGCTCGGCGGACGCCGTGGGCGCACTGGATCTCGCCTTCGTGACCGAACAGGCGCCCTTCCTGCGGACGCACTTCTAGGAGTTTCGGGCGCTCTGGTCCGTCGACCTCGAGCCTGCTCCACAGGCCGCCTGAGGTCCGGCTGGATGGTGTGACCGACGGGTGTCGGCAGCCCGGATCGACCACCGTCACTACCGTCGCCTGCAGCATCACGACGGGCTTCGTCGAGGTGCGTAGCCGGCGACAGGAGCGACGCGTGGATATGACCCCCGACGAGACGACGAACGACGGCCCGGGCGGACCGCCGATAGCGGGCGGACGGGCCCGGCTCGGGCGCCGTCCGGTCATCGCGATCGTCGCTGCCGTGGTGGTGCAGCTCGGAGTGATGGTGTTCCTGTTCGTCTCCTGTGCCGGATGGGTGGGAACGGTCCGCCAGCTGCCGACCAGCGCCCCGCCCACCTCCGGCACGCCGGGCCTGCAGGCCGATCCGCGGGAGCCCCGATACGATGACCAGCTCCCCACGAGGGACGCGGCGTTCCAGTCGGCCGGCATGGCCCTGGGGCGCGTCGCCCAGCTCGCGACCGGTGGTGTGCCGTTCGCGTTCACGCCCGAGGCGTCCGAGGCGCCCTGCACGAGCCTGTCGCCCTCCGGACGTCCGACGAAGCTCGCGCGCATGAGTGCCGTGATCGAGCTGCCGGTCGGCACGAGTCGTGCCGTGTTCCAGGACATCGTCGACAGGTATGCCCCGCCGCTCGCCCTCTCGGACAGCTCCGACGAATTCAGGGCGGAGCTGCGCGAACCGCCGTCGGGGCAGATGCGGTTGTCGACACAGGTGCAGGACGACGCCATCATCGTGGAGCGTGAGGCGGGGGAGGGCGGGGACCGACTGCGGATCACGGTCGAGAACGGCTGTTTCCTCCCGCCGATAGAGTGACATCCGTCGAGTACAGGGGAGAGTCGGATGAAGATCGTCGTCGCCGGGGGCAACGGGATGGTCGGGCGGCACGTCGTGGCTGTGGCCGAGGAGCGCGGACATCGGGTGGTCAGCCTGTCTCGTGCGACGGGCGTCGATCTCGTGTCCGGCGTGGGGCTCGCCCACCAGCTGGAGGCGGCTGACGTCGTCATCGACGTGACGTCGACGGCCACCCAGTCCGCTGCGAAGTCCAGCGCGTTCTTCGGTGGGGTCACCCGCACCCTGCTCGATGCCGAAGGCGCGGCCGGTGTGCCGCATCACGTCGCGCTGTCGATCGTCGGGAGCGATCGCGCTCCGTTCGGTTACTACGCCGGCAAGGCTGTGCAGGAGGAGCTGGTGAGCACGGGGCGGATCCCATGGACGATCCTTCGGGCCACGCAGTTCCACGAGTTCGCGCAACAGATGGTCGAGCGGTTCCGGTTCGGCCCGGTCACCATGGTGCCGACGATGACCTCGCAGCCGGTCGCCGCGCACGAGGTCGCCGAGCGCCTGGTGGAGCTGGCCGAGGGGGAGCCGCAGGGCCGTCCGGCCGACCTCGCCGGCCCGGAAGCGCTCCGCATGTCCGCGATGGTCAAGGCGTACGCGGCGGCCGAGGGCGTTCGCGGCCCGGTCATCGAGATCCCGCTGCCGGGCGGCTTCGGCAAGGCGATGCGCGACGGCACCACCCTCGCGGGCCCCGACGCACAGCGTGGCGTGCAGACGTTCGCGCAGTGGATCGAGGAGCTCCGCCAGGCTCGGTGACGGGGTACCCGAGACCGGCTCACGGCCGCAGGCTGAACGCCACCTCGCTGTTCCGCGGGGTGAGCCAGGAGACTCCGGACGCGACGGGGCGATCGTCGGCGTCGAACACCGTCGACTCGACGGTCAGCAGGCGTTCGCCCGGCTCGACGAACAGGTACTCGGCGACCTCCGCCTCGGCCCCTCGGATCGAGACGAGCAGATCGTTCCGAGCGAGATCCACGCCGTGATGGTCGCGGAGGGTCGCGAAGAGGGACGCGTCGGTCAGGTCGCTGTCGAGGATGCCCGGGAACCGATCGAGCGGGAGCTCGGTGACGGCGAGATGGTGCACCGCTCCGTCGACCGAGCGCACCCGGGTCAGCCTCGCGACCCGGTCACCTGGCGTGAGACCCAGGCGACCGGCGGCCGGTTCGCGGGCCGCGCGATCGGCCAGCTCCGCCACCCGGCTCGTCACGACGAAACCCTGAGCAGTCTGCTGTGCGTGGAACCCGGTGACCGCACCGGCGAAGCGCTCCCGGTAGCGCATCCGGTGCTGCGGCTCCGTCACGAACGTGCCACGTCCCTGCTCGCGGACAAGGAAGCCCTCGTCGATCAGTCCGTCGACCGCATGCCGCAGGGTGATCCGGCTCACCCCGTATTCGGCGCAGAGCTCCGGCTCGGCGGGAAGTCTGGCTCCGGCGGGGAGCAGGCGGACCCGCGCCAGAAGGAGCGCCCGGACCCTCAGGTACTTGCTGCCGCTCATCCGCATCGATGCCCCGTTCGTCCGGCCCGCCCGCGGACGACTGCGACGACCGCGATTCGTCTCGATTCATTATGACGTCATGATGTCTTGCGTAGCGTTCGACTGACACGACCTCAGGAGAACCGATGCCCTCACTCGACGACCGCGCGATCACCACCGCCCGACTCCTCGCCCTCGACGCCGTCGAATCGGCAGGATCGGGGCATCCGGGAACGGCGATCGCGCTCGCCCCGGTTGCACACCTCCTCTTCCAGCAGCACATCCGACACGACCCCGCGGACCCGTCCTGGATCGGCCGAGACCGGTTCGTCCTGTCCTGCGGGCACGCCAGCATCCTGCTCTACACGCAGCTCTTCCTCACCGGGTACGGACTCGAGGTCGACGACCTTCGGGCGTTCCGGAGCCTCGGTGCGAAGACGCCCGGGCACCCGGAGCTCGGCCACACGGCCGGTGTCGAGACGACGACCGGACCGCTCGGTCAGGGGCTCGCCACCGCTGTCGGTATGGCGATGGCGATGCAGCACGAGCGCGCCTCGCTCGACCCCGAGGCAGCACCCGGGGCATCCGTGTTCGATCGCACGGTGTGGGTGCTCGCGTCCGACGGCGACCTGCAGGAGGGGATCTCCGCAGAGGCGGGGGCGCTCGCCGGGCGTCACCGGCTCGACAACCTCGTGGTCGTCTACGACGACAACGACATCCAGATCGAAGGCGACACCTCGCTGACGAGCTCCGAGGACGTCGTCGCACGCTTCACCGCGCAGGGGTGGCAGGTGGACCGAGTCGAGCTGGCAGCCGACGGTGACGTCGACCTCGCCCGCCTCGACATCGTGCTCTCCGACCGAGCGGCCGCCGAGGGACGCCCGCGGCTCGTCGTGCTCAAGTCGCAGATCGCCTGGCCCGCTCCGAACGCGACGAACACCTCCGCCGCCCATGGCGCGCCGCTCGGCTCGACCGAGGCCGCACTCCTCCGCGAGGTGCTCGGCGTCGAGACGGCGCCGTTCGAGATCGACGAGGAGGTCCTCGCGCACACGCGGCGAGCGTCGGACCGTGGAGCGGATCTCCAGGACGCGTGGCAGGTCGGATACGAGCGGTGGCGCCAGGAGCACCCCGACCGCGCGGCCGAGTCCGACCGGGCCAGGAGCGGCCTGCTGCCGGACGACCTCGTCGACGCGCTGCCCGTCTACGAGCCAGGTCAGACGCTCGCGACCCGCGACGCCTCAGGGCAGACGATCCAGGCGCTGGCCGCCCGACTGCCGGAGCTGTGGGGCGGATCGGCCGACCTTGCCGAGCCCAACCGCACGGCGATCGCCGGCGGAGGGTCGTTCCTCCCGGAGGAGGGCGAGCGGACGGGGCGCGCTGGACGCAACGTCCACTGGGGCGTCCGCGAGCACGCGATGGCCGCGGCGATGAACGGCATCGCCCTCCTCGGCGGTTCCCGGTTCTTCGCCGGCACCTTCCTCGTGTTCAGCGACTACCAACGCCCCGCCATCCGCCTCGCCGCGCTCATGCAACTCCCGGTCACCTACCTGTGGAGCCACGACTCGGTCGCGCTCGGAGCCGACGGCCCCACGCACCAGCCGATCGAGCACCTCGCCAGCCTCCGCGCCATCCCGGGCTTCGACGTGGTCCGGCCGGCGGACGCGGCGGAGACCGCCGCCGCCTGGCTCGCCATCCTCGAGCGCAGCCGCCCAGCGGGTCTCGTCCTGGCCCGGCAGCCGCTACCCGTCGCGGACACGGACCGAGACGTCGTCGTCGACGGCGTCCGGCGTGGTGCATATGCCGTGCTCGATCAGCAGGATCCGGACGTCATCGTCGTCGCGACCGGCTCGGAGGTCGGGCTCGCGCTCGCCGCCGCCGACCTCGCCGAACAGGACGGACTCGCCGTCCGCGTCGTCTCGATGCCGTGCCGCGAATGGTTCGAAGAGCAGCCGGCCGACTACCGCTCCGCCCTCCTCCCCGAGCACGTCACGGCTCGAGTGGTCGTCGAGGCTGCAGCGAGCTTCGGCTGGCACGACGTCGCCGGGCCGTCCGGGCGCATCATCGGCATCGACGAGTTCGGACTGTCGGCGCCGGCCGAGGACGCCCTGCGCGAGCGAGGGATGACCGTCGACCGCGTGCTCGACGCGATCCGCTCGGTGGTCCGCGCCGGCTGATCCGGTCGCCGCCGCCGCGCTCACCGCTACCAGGCGGTGAGCGCGCCGTCGATCGGCAGGTTCACGCCGTTCACGTAGCTCGCGCCGACGCCCAGGAGGAAGACCACCGGCGCGGCGATCTCGGTCACCTCCGCCATGCGACCCATCGGCGTCTGATCGGCGAGGAAGCGGTTGCGCTCGGGCGGGTTCAGGTCGGTCATCTCCGTCCGCGTGTACCCCGGGCTGACGGCGTTCACCCGGATGCCCTGCGGCACCCACTCCACGGCGAGCGACCGGGAGAGGTGGACGACGGCCGCCTTCGACGAGGCGTACCCGATGTGCGGCTCCGCACCGCGGTTGTAGATGCTCCCGCTCGCGGACGCGATGTTCACGATCGACCCGCCGGCCTCCTGCATCGCCTCGAACTCCGCCAGGCAGCTGAACAGCACGCCGCTCAGGTTGACGTCGAGCACCCGCTGCCAGTCGTCCGTCGACATCTCAACGGTGGGCTGCAGGTGGTCGATGCCGGCGCAGTTCACGGCGTACCGGACGGGCCCGAGCTCGGCCGCGGTCGCCACGGCGGCCCTCATGGCGTCCCGGTCGCGGACGTCCACTTCGATGGCGCGCGCGTCGACACCGGCGTCGGCGCAGAGCCGCAGGGTGTTCGTGAAGTCGGCCCCGGCACGGTCGAGGCACGCCACGGACACCCCCTCCGCGGCGATCGCGGCGACGATGGCGGAGCCGATCCCGCCTGCTGCTCCGGTGACGACGGCGACGGTGCCGGGTTCGAGGGTCTGCATGGTGTCTCCTTCGGGGACGGGGAAAACGGGTGCCGGCGCGTCGCCGACCCCCCTGGTGGAGTGATCAGGACGCGGACGCGGCCTGGGACTGCTGGATCCGCGCGAAGAGCTCACCGTTGGTGAGGTACCACTGGATCAGCAGGAGGTATGAGCCGTAGAGGACACCTGAGGTGCCGCGTTGCGAGAACTTCAGCTCCAGGTGCTCCATCCGCACGGCGGGGAGGTAGGTGGCCAAGCAGCCGCGGATGCGCTCGAGGATCGTCTCCGAGGCGGGGAAAGCGTCGCCGACGACGATCACGTCCGGGTCCAGGACGAAGGTCAGGCCGGCGAGGCCGTAGGCGAGGAGCTGACAGACGCGTTCGACGGCCCAGACGGCCAGTGGGTCTCCGACGTCGAAGGCGGCGAAGATCTGCTCGGGTGTCGACTGCTCGGTCAACGATGATTCCGGGAAGTCCAGCAGCCGACTCGTCACATGCTGACGGAGCGCCCGCGGTGACGCGTAGTCCTCGAAGAGCCCGTTGAACTCGTGCGTGTCCACGTTGCGGGTGTGGATGCCGGAGTTGAAGTTGATGCCGAGGTGGCCCACCTCGCCGGCCACACCTCGCGCGCCACGGAAGATCTTGCCGTCGATGATGATGCCGCCACCGAACCCGATGCCGCCGACGATGTTGAGCAGGCAGGCCGGCTTCCGGCCCGTCTCGCGCACGTGGTCCTGGTACTCCGCCAGTGCGCTGGTCTTTGCGTCGTGTTCGAGGAGCACGGGGACGTCGGGGAACATCGACTGGACCGAGGCTCGGATGTCCCGTTTGCCGAGCTCCGAGAAGCCGTCGGTATGGAGGATGACCTCGTCGTCGGTCTCGAAGAGCCAACCCAGGCTGGAGATCGCGACGCCGAGGAAGCAGCGCTCGTCGCGACGTTCCAGGATGCCGCGCAGGGTCTGCTCGATGAGCGCCAGGAGCGGTTCGATCTTGATGTCCGAGGCGATGGGGACCTCGGTGGTCTCGACCTCGACGCCGGAGCCGTCGAAGGTCCGGAAGGTGAGCTCGTACCGGTTGATGCGGACCGCCACCATGAAGTACTCGGCGAGGTCGAGTCGGATGCCGGTGGCGCGTCGACCGCCGGCCGAGAACGTCGGGATGTTGTCCTCGACGATGCCGAGACCGATGAGGTCCTGCACGAGCAGCGTGACGGCGGCGCGGCTGAGCCCGGCCTCCCTGGCCAGGTCGGAGCGGGAGATGGGTGCCCCCTGGAGGATGAGTCCGAGGACTTCATCGGGGTTCACACGTTGCGGACCACCCATCAGCGTCCTTTCACGATCTCGGCGGCATCGACCGGGTCGATCCCACCTGCGAGGATTCTACCGGCGGCCCGATAGCGCGAGAATGCGGTGTCGAAGTGGGCGACGCCGGCCGGCATGGGTGCATAGCGCGCGACGAAGCCGCGACCGAGCGCCTGCTGCGCAGCCGGGAGGGCCTCGAAGCAGCCGGCGGCCGTGGCAGCATACATGGCTGCGCCCGTCGCGCTCGCCTCGCGCTCCTCGCTCACGAGTACGTCGACGCCCAGGGCGTCCGCCATGCTCTGGCAGATGAACGGGGACTTCCGGGCGATACCGCCGACGAGGATGACGCGTTCGAAGCGGAGACCGTTGGCGGCGAGTCCGTCGACGATCGCCTTCGTCCCGAGGACGGCTGCCTCCACGAGGGCGCGGTACACGTCGACGGCGTCGTGGCCGATCCGGAGACCGAGGAGGGCGGCGCTCGCGTCCTCGTCGACATCGGGGTATCGCCGCCCGTTGATCCAGTCGTGCGCGACGATCGTGGTCGGCTGACGCTCGACGAGATGCTGCTCGAGTTCGCCGAGGAGCCGGTCCGCGGTGCGCTCCATGATCTCCGCGACCTGGTCCTCTGGCAGCACGGCGCGCAGCTCAGGTGCGAGCACGGCGCGGATCGGCCACAGGAGGACGCGGGCGTACCAGGCGAACAGATCACCGAAGGCCGCCTGGCTGGTCTCGCCGCCGAGCCGGCCGGGGATGATCGAGTCCTCCGCGATCCCGCAGAGCCGGCGGAGGTCACGACCGCTGATGGTTTCGTCGTCGGTGAGGAAGAGGTCGACGGTGGAGGTGCCCATGACGGTGACCATGCTGCGGTCGTCGATGCCGGCGCCGACCCCGCCGGCGTGGGCGTCGAGTGAGCCCATACCGACGACCGTCGAGGTCGAGAGTCGCAGGCGCGCGGCCCACTCCTCGCTCAGGGTGCCGACCCTGGTGCCTGCCGGCAGGGGCGGCGTGGCGAAGGTGTCGGCGACGGCGGCCAGGTGCGGGTGGACGGCCACCAGGACCGCACGCGGGACCATGCCGCCGAGCCGGGTGTTGTAGAGCGCCTTGTGTCCGGCCGAGCAGGCGTTGCGGGCGAAGCGCTCCACGACGTCGGCCCCGGTGAGGAGGTTCGGCAACCAGTCGGCGTGCTCCACCCAGGAGTGGGCGTGTTCGAGGATGCGACCGTTGGTGCGGACGGCGCGGAGCATCTTCGCCCACCACCACTCCGAGCTGTAGACGCCCTGATACGAGGTGTGGTCGGGCTCCGCCTCGCGGAGCGCGCGGTCGACCTCCTCGGCCTCCGTCGCGGAGGTGCGGTCCTTCCAGAGCCAGAACATCGCGTCGGGGTCGTCGGCGAACTCCGGGTGGAGCGCCAGCGGGACGCCGTTCCGGTCGACGGGTGCCGGCGTGGAGCCCGTGGCGTCGATCGCGATCGCCGCCACGGCCTCGTCGCCGAGGCGATCGGCTATCTCTTCGAAGCAGGCCTCGAGTGTCTCGAGGTGGTCGAGGGGGTGTTGACGGAAGCGGTGTTCGAGCGGATCACAGTAGGCGCCGGTCGCCCAGCGGGGGTAGCTCCTGCTGACCGTCAGCACGCCCTCGCCGGAGGCGGCGTCGACCACCGCCACACGGACCGAGTCGCTTCCGTAGTCGACCCCGGCGACGAGTATCGGGCGTTGGCCGCTCATGCCGTCGGATCGATTCGGATCACGCACTTGGTGACCTCGGCCTTGTGGTGCACCGCGTGGTCCATGCCCTGCTGGACGTCGTCGAGCCCATAGACGGCGGAGACGACGTCCTGGAGCTTGATGGTCCCTGCTGCCACGGCGGCGATCGCCTTCGGGTAGGTGTTGCGGTACCGGAAGACGGTCGTGAGCGTCAGCTCCTTGTCGATGAGCAGGTTCACGTTGAGGTCGGCGCGGCCGTCCTTCGTGTAGCCGACGAAGGTGACCGAGCCGCCGCGCTTCGCGATCCGGATGGACTGGTCCATCGTGACGCGGTTGCCGGCGGTCTCGAAGACGGCATCCGGTCCGAAGCCGAACCTGGCGGTGAGCGCGGCGAACAGATCGGGGGTCGTCTCCGCGTTGAGGACCTCGGCCCCGAGACTGCGGGCGAGCTCCAGCCGGTTCTCCATGACGTCGACGACGACGACGTCCCGCACGCCCGCCGCGCGGAGCGTGAGGAGGGTGAGGAGTCCGATGCACCCGGCGCCGAGGATCACCGCGCTCGCCCCCAGGCCGACGTCGGAGCGGTCGACGGCGTGGAAGGCGACGGAGAGCGGCTCGATGAGCGCGCCGTCGAGCAGGCCCACCGAGTCGGGCAACGGGTGGCAGAAGCTCGCGCGATGACGCACGTACTCCTGGAACGTGCCCTCCACCACCGGCAGCGAAGCCCAGAAGTACACGTCCGGGCACAGGTTGTAGCGTCCACCTCGGCAGAACTCGCACTCCCCGCACGGGACACCCGGTTCGAGCGCGACCCTGGTGCCGGGCGTGAGGTCGGTCACGGCGGACCCCACCGCGACGACGACCCCCGAAGCCTCGTGACCCAGCACCATCGGCTCGGTCACGACGCTCTCGCCGATGTAGCCGTTCTGGAACAGGGCCATGTCCGAACCGCAGATGCCGACGTAGGCCACCCGGACGAGCGCCTCGTCCGGCGCGATCTCGGGCATCGGTCGCTCCTGCAGTTCGAGGACACCGGGTTCGGTCAGGACCGCTGCGCGCATGGTGGTGCTCATTCCTTCACGGCTCCGCTCAGGAGCCCCTTAATCAGACTCTTCTGAGCCACGAAGCCGAGGATGATCGGCACGATGACCGCGATCGTCGCGACGGCCGACATCTTGCCCCAGAAGAGACCCTGCTGCGTCATGAACCGGTTCATGTACACGGGCAGCGTGCCGGACTCGGTGAAGGTGAACGACACGGCCAGGAGGAACTCGTTCCAGGTGAGCACGAAGACGAGCAGCGCGGTTGAGATGAGTCCGCCGCGGATGATCGGCAGCATCACGCTGATGAAGGACTGCCACCGCGTCGCGCCGTCGATCTGTGCGGCCTCGAGGATCGAGACGGGGATGTCGGTCATGTACGTCGTGCACATCCACACCATGAGCGGGATGCCGATCGAGGTGTACAGGAGCACGAGGACGAGTGGCGAGTCCAGGAGCCCGAGCCAGTTGACGATGAGGTAGATCGGGATGATGACCGCGACCGCTGGGAGCAGCGTCGTCGTGATGTACCAGTTGAAGTGCACCGTCGGTCGCTTCAGCCGCCCGAACACGATCGTGTACGCGATCGGCACGCCGAGGATGAGGGTGAGGATGACCGTGATCACGGTGATCACGATGGAGTTCACGAGGTGGTGAACGAGGTCGGGGGTGATGACCGCCTGGTAGTTCTCAAGCGTCGGGGCGAAGGTCCACGACGGTGGGGCGATGTCCTGCTCCGACTTGAAGGAGGAGTACACCATGTAGAGGATCGGGAAGGAGTACACGATGGCGACGGCGAACAGCGCCACGGCCGCCAGCGCTCCGGTGAGCTTCCTCAGTTGGGCTTTGCGTGCGCGGTTCATCGCTCGGTCACATCCTTCTGCGTCCGGAAGAAGACATTGATGATGATGAGGGTGAGGACGACCATCACCACGGAGATGGCGGCGGAACGCCCGACCTGCCAGTCGTAGAAGGCGGTCCGGTACACGTAGTACGGCAGATTCGCCGAGGCGACACCTGGGCCGCCCTGCGTGGTGACGAAGATGATGCCGAAGACCTTCATCAGGTTGATGAGGCCGAAGGTGGCGGCGACCTTGAAGAACGGCTTCATGAGCGGGATCTTGAAGTACCAGATCTGCCGGAGGAATCCGGCGCCGTCGACGTGCGCGGCCTCGAGGACGTCCTCGGGGAGGCTCTGGAGCCCGGACAGCAGGATGAGGAAGAGGAACGGCGTCCACTGCCAGACGCACAGCATGATGATCGTCGGCAGTGCTGTGTCGGCACTGAAGAAGGACACGGCTTGGCCACCGAGTGCTCGCGAGACGACGTCGTTGATGCCGAAGGACGGGCTCAGGATGAGCGTCTTCCACACGATGCCGATGACCGGCTCCATCACGAAGTACGGGATGATCAGCAGCGATCGCGCGATGGCCACGCCGGGGAACCGCCGATTGAAGGCGAGAGCCAGCACGAACGCGAGGAACAGTGAGATGACGAGCGAGGCACCCGTGATGAGGAGGGTGTTCCGCAGGACGACGTAGAAGTCGCCGTCCTGGAACAGGTAGAGGAAGTTGTCGATGCCGGTGAAGGTCACGGGCAGGTCGGGGCGGCGGATGTTCCAGCTGACGAACGACAGGATGATCGTGACCAGGAAGGGGACCTGGGTCACGACGAGGACGACGATCAAGCCGGGAACCTGAAGCAGGTTCACGCGATTGCGGACGGGAGTCATGGCCATTCTCTTCGGGAGGTGGGGGACAGCGTCGGGCGGACGGGCCGGCTCGTGAGCCGCGCCCGTCCGCCCGATCCGATTACTTGGTGCGGCCGCCGTCGACGAAGGCGTCGGTCGCGACCTTCTGAGCGTTCGCGAGCGCGTCGTCCGTCGAGCCGGACCCGGAGATGTACTCGGCGAGGATCTGGCCGATCTTCTCGCCCATACCGGACCATTCGGGGATGCTCGGCAGGGAGTTGCCGACGTACGGGGTGTCACCGACCGCGGGGTGGGTGAAGTCCACGTTCTCCAGGGACTCCAGCACGAGGCTCGCGTAGGGGGCGACGGCCTGGTACTCGGGTGCCTGGTAGGTGGAGGCACGGGCACCGGTGAGGACGTTCAGCCAGCCCTTCTTCTCGGCGACGAGCTTGACGTAGTCCTTCGAGGTGACCCAGGTCATGAACTGGAACGCGGCGTCCTGGTTCTTCGAGGAGGAGGTGAGGCCGATGCCCCAGCCGCCGACGGTCTGCGTGTTGCCCTTGCCGGGACCCGCGGGGGACAGGGCGTAACCCATCTTGCCGGCGACGGCGGAGTCGGCGCCCTCGAAGACGTCGGCGGAGACGGTCGCGTCGTAGTAGATCGCCGCCTTGCCGCTCGACATCAGGTTGAGCGTCTCGGTGTAGCCGTTCGAGGAGGCCTCGGGTGCGCCGGCGTCCTTCTGCAGCTTGCGGTAGAACTCCCACGCCTCGGCCATCTCGGGCGAGTCGTAGCCGGCGTTCCAGTCGTCGTCGGCGATCTGGGCACCGTAGGCGTACTGGATGGTGTTGTGGATGTACATGTTCTCGCCGTAGCCCGCCTTGCCGCGGATGGCGATGCCGACCTGGCCGCTGGCCGGGTCGTTCAGCTGCGTGGCGAAGTCGTAGATCTCGTCCCACGTGGGCTGGGCGGGCATGGTGAGACCGGCCGCGTCGAACAGGTCCTTGCGATACATGGTCATCGTGCTCTCGCCGTACAGCGGGATCGCGGCCATGCCCTGCTTCTCGGAGGAGAACGCGGAGACGGTGCCGGCGATGAGGTCGTCCTCGTCGTAAGCGGCCTTCTCGTCGGCGTCCATCTTGTCGAACATGGGGTCGAGCGGCACGGTCCAGCCGGAGTCGAGGTACGTGCCGGCGTCCGAGGTGCCGAGGGTCACGACGTCGAACTGTCCGCCGTTGACGGCGACGTCCTGCTGGATCTTGGATCGGATGTCGTTCTCCGTGAGCATCACGAACTCGACCTCGATGCCGGTCTCCTTCGTGAACTCGGGGGCGAGTTCCTGCATCGTCATCATCGGTCCGTTGTTCACGGAGGCGATCACGATCTTCTTGCCGTCACCTCCGCCCGAGGGGTCTGCTCCCTGGCAGCCCGCCAGGGCGACGGCGAGGGTGACGACAGCTGCGGGGACGGCGAGTCTCCGTAAACGCTTCTGGGACATGGGGGCCTCCTGGTTAACACCATTGTTATTTACACGATAAACAGATTTGGCGGAGCTGGTCAACACTTCCGCGATAACGGATCGATATCGCCCGGCTTTTCCTTCGCACCGTGAACATCGTGGCCCACGAATGGGTGGGCGCGAAGCTCGCGGGTGGAGACCGCTCGGTCGGTGTGCGATCTCAGGGTTTTCGATTGCTACCGATTTGGCTTGTGTTTGCTTTGCTTCGAGTGCACAGAACCAGGTATCGTCGATGTTGTCAAGAAGTTGCCCGTTCGACGGGTGTTCCGATCGGCACCGCTGCGGAGCCGAGCACGACCAGGAAGGGAGGCTGCCATGAGCGAGCCTTCGAGCTCACGAGACGCGTTCGCAACCGAGCGCAGGGAGCGCATCTGGCGACTCGTCACCGAGCGGGGGCGGGTGCGCACCTCCGAGCTCGCCCGGTCGTTCGACGTCACCGAGCCGACGATCCGTAAGGACATCGCCGAGCTGGAGTCGCGTGACCTCCTGCGCCGCACGCATGGCGGCGCGGTCGCTCGACGGCCGATGACCGAGGTCCCCGTCGGTGAACGGGAACGGAAGTTCGTCGTGGAGAAGCAGCACATCGCCGAGGCGTGCTTGCAGTTCATCCAGGACGGCGACGCCATCTTCCTCGATGGCGGCACGACGACCATCCAACTCGCGATGCTGCTCGCGGACCGCGGGTCCGATGCACCTCGCGACGTCAAGGTCATCACCAATTCGTTCGCGATCGGCGAGGTCCTCGGCAACCGCCTGGACGAGCATCCGGTCGTCCTCGGCGGCCGCTACCGGCCGCAAGGACGGTGCTTCGTCGGTCCGCTCACCATGCGCAGCCTCGAGCAGTTCCGCGTCGACGTCGCCTTCATCGGCGTCACCGGCGTGAACGGCGACGGCGCGTTCGCGGCCGACATCGGCGAGGCCGAGGTGAAGGGTGCCGTCGCGAGACGGGCCACCCGGGTCATCATCCCGATGGACCACTCCAAAGTCGGCCTGACCGACTTCGTCGAGGTCTGCCCACTTTCGGCCGTCGACACGATCGTCACCGATCGTCCCGACGCGCAGCTCACGGAATGGGCGGGCGCGCACGACGTCTCCCTGGTGTACCCGGAGGCCTGAACCGGCGCCACCTCGACGGCCAGGGCGGTCGCGACAGCACGGGCGCGGAACGATTCCGCGGCCGTGACGATCCGTGCGGATCGACTCATCCATTTCGAAGGAGAAACATGAGCACCAACACCCACCCCGACCGCTTCGCCGGGAAGACCGCCATCGTGACCGGAGCCGGCGGTGCCATCGGTTCCGCGACCGCTCGTCGACTCGCCGCGCAGGGGGCGAACGTCGTCGTCGTCGACTTCGACGAGGCGACCGCGCAGCAGACCGTCGACGCGATCACCGCCGACGGCGGCACGGCACGGGTCCGCGTCGCGGACGTGAGCGACCCCGAGCAGGTCCGCGGCTATGTTGACTACACGCTGGAGCAGTTCGAGCGGATCGACATCCTCTTCAACAACGCGGCGATCAACGGGCAGATGGTCCCGATCGTCGACTATCCGCTCGATGTGTACCGCAAGGTGGTCGCCATCAACCTCGACGGGGTCTTCTACGGTCTTCACTTCACGCTGCCGCACATGATCGCGCAGGGCTTCGGCAACATCGTGAACACCGCGTCCGTCGCCGGCATCATCGGGCACGCCGACCACTCCGCCTACGCCGCGACGAAGCACGCCGTCGTCGGGCTCACCCGGGTCGCTGCCGCCGAGGTGGCGGGCAAGGGCGTCCGCGTCAACACGCTGGCTCCCGGCCCGGTGAACGCGCCGATGATGCACGCCAACGAACGCATGCAGACGCCGGACGACCCGATGCGCTATCGCCGCAAGGTGCTCGCCAACATCCCGGCCGGGCGCTACGCGGAGATCGACGAGATCGCGAGCGCCGCCTGCTGGCTCATGAGCGACGAGTCGGAGTACGTGCACGGCATCGTCCTGCCCGTCGAGGGCGCCTTCACGTCGTCGATCTGATGCCGACGTCGTCGATCTGATGCCGACGTCGTCGATCTGATGCCGACGTCGTCGATCTGATGCCGAACGGCCGGCGCCCGATGTCCGGGTGCCGGCCGTTCGAACGGTCGTCTCGCAGCGCTCAGCGCAGTGTCAGGCCGCCGTCGATGATGAGATCGGCGCCCGTCATGTGCCCGGACGCGTCGCTGGCGAGGAACACGTATGCCCCCGCGAGGTCCTCGATCGTCGCGAGCTTGCCCATCGGGGTGAGCTGCTTCCAGCCCTCCTGCTGCGGCTTCATGCGCGGCGTCTCGACCATCGGGGTGATGGTGAACCCCGGGCTTACGGAGTTGACCCGGACGCCGTGCGGCCCCCACTCGTACGCCAGGGTGCGGGTGAGACCCCAGGCTGCGGACTTCGACGAGTTGTACGGCGCCTGGTACTGCGGCACGGAGAAGAACGACGAGATGGAGGCCGTGTTGATGATGGACCCGCGCACCCCGTTGTCGATGAACCAGCGCCCCTCCTCGCGGCAGCAGTAGAACATGCCGTCGACGTTGACGCCGTAGACGCGACGCCACTCCTCGTCGGTCGTCTCCGTAGCGGGTCCTGCGTTCCCGACGCCGGCGTTGTTGACGGCGATGTCCAGGCCGCCGAGTCGGTCGGCGACCGCGGGGACGAGCTCGGCGACGGCGGCGGAATCCGTGACGTCGCAGGTGAAGTGCTCGACGTCCCGCCCGTGCCGTTCGGCGAGGCGTGCCGCGGCCGCGCCGGGGTCGGCGGCGGCGAGGTCGACGATCGCGACCCGTGCTCCGGCCTCGATCAGGGCGTCCGCCACGCCGTAGCCGATGCCTTGCGCGGCACCCGTGACGAAGGCCGCCTTGCCTTCGAGCGAAAACGACACCATGTGTGACTCCTTTGTTCCGTGATTGCGTGTTCTGCAGCTTCTGCGGCTCCCATGTTCGCTTGATGGCCCGGAAATGGCAAGAAACCAAAATAAAGCAAACCTGATACGATCCATTTCGAAAGTGAGGTAGCAGTGCACATCGGACTCGACATCGGCGGCAGCAAGGTCGCGGCGGTCGCCCTCGACGCGCGCGGACAGGTCGTCGCCGAGGATTGGCGGGCGCATCAGGCGCGCGGGAACACCGAGGTCGCGGCAGAGCTGCTCGCGGCGGCCAGGCGCCTTCGCGACACCGGCCCGTTCGATTCCGTCGGGGTGTCCGTGTCCGGACTCGTCCGACGGGACGGTCGGATCACGAGTGGCGCCTCACTGCGTATCGCGGGAGACCTCGGCTCGGAGCTCGCCGGATCACTCGGCACCGACGTCCGCGTGGTCAACGACGGCGACGCCACCCTGCGATCCGTGCTCGACCGGCACGAGTCCGAGACCGGGGAGCGGGTGACCGACGCCGTGCTGCTCACGCTCGGGACCGGGGTCGGCGGTGCGATGGTCGCCGATGGCCGGGTGGTGAGTGGCGTGACCGGCCTCGCCGGCGAACTCGGACACCTGCCCGTCTTCCCGCCGACCGACGCACGGTGCGTCTGCGGAGGCTCGGGCTGTCTTGAGCAGTACGCCGGCGGTATGGGCATCAGCGTCCTTGCCGCACGGGCGGTGGAGACCGGCTGGACCCCAGGGCACGACGTTCCGTCGACGCCGTCGGCGAAGGACGTCGTCGATGCGGCGCTGCGCGGCGACCCGGTCGCGTCGGGCGTGCTCGACCAGGCCGCCATCGCGTGCGCGCAGGCCATCCGCGCCATCTGCGTCACGATCGAACCCGCCGTCGTCTTCCTCGGAGGCAGCATCGCGCACGGAGCCGCCGAGCTCCTACCCGCCCGCATCGAGCACCACCTCCACCGGCACTGGTCGTTCGCGGGTCTCACGACACCGCCGCCGGTGCGACTCGACGCCATCGGACCGTTCGCCGCTGCGATCGGAGCCGCGCTCCTGGCCCGCCCCGACCTCACCCAGACCATCACCCCTGCGGCGACCATCTCCGCCGTCTGACCCTCACCCCGAACCAAACCCTGGAAGGCAACCGCTATGACCACCCCCCTGCGTATCGGCATGATCGGCTGCGGACGGATCGCGCAGGCCGCGCACCTCCCCGCCCTTGCGAAGACCGACCAGCTGACCCTCGTGTCCGTCTACGACCCGAGCGAACTCCTCTCGTCCCAGGTCGCGGCCCGCTACGGCGTGACCAGCTCCGTCACGCTCGACGACCTCCTCGCAACGGACATCGACGCCGTCGTCATCGCCACCCCGGACCGTTTCCACCACCAGCTTGGCATGGCTGCGCTCTCGGCCGGCAAGCACGTCCTCGTGGAGAAGCCACTCGCCGCGACGGTCGCCGAGGCCGAGGAGCTCGTGGCGCTCGCCGCCGAACGTGGACTCCGGCTGCAGACCGGCGCGATGAAGCGCCACGACCCCGGTGTCTCGTTCGCGCACGACGCCCTGCCGGAGCTCGGCCGGGCCGTGTCGTACCACTCGGTCTACCGGGTGCCAGCCCGTCGCGCGCCGATCGAGGCCACGCTCTTCCCCGACATGATCGTCGACGCCGAGGTCCGTGCTGTCGAGAACACCTTCAAGTCGAGCGGGAACCGGACCGGTTACCTGCTCGCGACGCACGGTGCCCACGTCTTCGACACCCTCATCCACTTCACGGGACTTCCGCGCTGGATCCGCGTCCACGGCAGCCAGGTGGGCGAGGACTACACGTGGCACGGCGTCGTCGGTCTGGCTGATGGCGGGGTCGGCTCGTTCGAGATGACCGTCGACGTCCACGGCGACTGGTCGGAGGGCATCGAGCTGTCGGCCGAGCACGGCACCATCCGGACCCGCACACACCAACCGTTCTGGAAGCGCGCATCGGACGTGGAAGTGTTCCTGGAGCGGGACGGCTTCTCGCGTCGGCCGCACCCGACCGACACCAACGCGTTCAAGTTGCAGCTGGAGGCGTTCGCGGCCGCCATCGCAGCGGGTGGTGGCGAGAGCCCGAGCCCGCAGGACGGCGTCGCCGTGGTCCGCCTCATCGACGCCGCCATCGCGAGCGCCGCTGCACACGGCGAGCTCGTCACCCTGACCGAGCCGGCCCTCCGATGAGCGCCGTCGAACTCGGGGTCTTCGCCCGTTGCTTCCCGGCCCAGGCGCCGGAGCCGCTCGGCCGGGAGATCGCCGCAGCCGGGTTCTCCACCGTGCAGCTCAACCTCTCGGCGGTCGGTCTGCCGACGATCCCGGACGCTCAGGCCTCGGCCGGAGTCGACCTGGTCTCCGTCCGGCGCGACCTCGAGGCCGCGGGCCTGCGCATCTGGGGACTCTCCGGCTCGTACAACCTCGTCCATCCCGACCAGGACCGCGCGCGTGCGCAGACGGTGGATGCCGCACGGCTCATCCGTCGGGCGCCTGAACTCGGGGTCGTCGCGGTCACGCTCTGCACCGGCAGTCGGAACGCCGACGACATGTGGGCTGCGCACCCCGACAACGACACCCCGGACGCGTGGGCAGACCTCCTGAGCAACCTCGGTCCGCTGCTCGACGCCGCCGAGGAGGCGGACGTGTTGCTCGCCGTCGAACCGGAACCCGGCAATGTCGTCTCGGGGACCGACGCGGCGGTGCGGCTGCTCGACGAGCTGGGGGACCGGGGCGGACGCATCGGCTTCATCCTCGATCCGGCGAACCTCGTCGGCGAGACGGAGCCGGACGCATACGAGAGGGTCCTCCGCGACGCGTTCGACCGACTCGGGTCGCGCGCCATCTGTGTCCACGCGAAGGACGTCGTCACCTGGGACGAACGGATCGCCGGCGCCTCGGGACTCGACTTCGCTCTGGTCCGCGAGCTGCACGCCGGGCTCCCACACGCGGTGCCGGTGATCGTCCAGGACGCCGATCCCGCGAACCTCGCCGCCGTCCGCTCGCTGGTCCTCGGCGACGCATGAGTGGCGTCGACCCCTCCGAGGCCTTCGCCGAGGCTGCCGCGACGTCGGTCCTCGGCTCCGGTGAGACGGTCGTGCTCATGCTGCACGGCCTCGGTGGCGACCGGAACCAGCCGCTCGGTCTGTTGAGCGAGCCGCTCGGCGCGGGGCTCACGGTGGTCGCGCCCGATCAACGCGCACATGGCGAGACGTCTGTCATCGGTGAGCCGGAGGACTTCACTGTGGATCGCCTGGCGGATGACGCCGTCGCGCTCCTGCGGAGGCGCGGCTTCATCGCTCGACCGCTGATCGTGGTGGGGATCTCGATGGGGGCTGCGGTCGCCCTGCGTCTGGTGCAGCGTGGCGGGCTCCGGCTCCGAGGTGCATTGCTCGTCCGGCCGGCGTTCGGCGAGGAGCCCTGGCCGGAGCATCTCCGGGTCTTCCGCGAGGTGGCCGCCCTCCTGCGGGCGCAGGGCGCCGACGGCGTCGGGAGGTTCGCTGCGTCGGAGGCGTATCAGCAAGTCGCGGAGGTCTCACCTGTGGCGGCCGAGAGTCTGCTCGCGCAGTTCACGAAGCCGGGCGCTGCTGGGCGGGTCGTGCGCCTCGAGCAGGTCCCGGCGAACCCGTCGATCACCTGGGGCGGCCGCTGGACGCCGTCGTGCCCGGTGACCGTCGTGGGTGCGGAGGCCGATCCGGTGCACCCGATGTGGGTCGCGGAACTCTGGCACGAGCGGATCACCGGTTCCGAGCTCGTGGTCACACCTTCGCGCGACCGCGAGCCCGCGGCCTACGACGAGCAGATGCGCGCGGCCACCCGTCGCTGCCTGGAGGCCTGGGCCGACGGCGTCTGACGCTCGGCGTCGGGCCCTGGCATCGACTCAGGCTGCGGCCCGGACGTCCTGCATCAGTCGGGGCGTGCGCCCCTCGCCGATCCGCTTGAACCACTCGGAGGGCGGATAGGCGAGGCGGACGACGAAGTAGTTCACGTACTCGATGACGCCCAGCAGCCAGATGAACGGGATGCCGATCGCCGCGAAGGGGTGAGCGGGGAACCAGACGATGATCCCGACGAGTCCTGCCAGTAGCAGCGCTACGTCGAGCACGCGGAACCCGCGGTAGACGGAGGCCAACCCGCTGGGCATCCTGCCCTGCTCGACCCACTGTCGGGCGAGCAGCCAGTAGACGCCGGCCTGCGCGAGGATCACCAGCAGCGGGATGAGCGCGGACCAGAACGCGAGCGCATCGCTCGGGCGTTCGAGTACCGGCAGTACCGAGACAAATGCGACGCCGATGAACACGATGGCGGCGAACAGCTCCCCGAATCCGAGGCTCAGGTACCGGCCCCGGAGGACCGTGCGGCGATCGTCGGTCATCCCACCAGCCTAAGCACAGCGTGTCGGGCTGGTCGAGTGCGTTGGGGAGACCTTCAGGTGCTCAGAACGTGACGGTCGGCAGCGTCATGATCTCGGCGCCGTCCTCGGTGATCGCGATGGTGTGCTCGCTGTGGGCGGTGCGGCTGCCGGTGACGCTGCGGAGCGTCCAGCCGTCGGCGTCGGTGACGAGCTTGTCGGTGTCGACCATCACCCACGGCTCGATCGCGAGGAGCAGACCGGGGCGCAGCTTGTAGCCGCGGCCGGCGCGACCGTCGTTGGAGACGTGCGGGTCCTGGTGCATGGTCGTGCCGATGCCGTGTCCGCCGAAGTCCATGTTGATCGGGTACCCGGCGCCGCTCAGCACGGTGCCGATCGCGAAGGATATGTCGCCGATCTTCGCACCCGGCTTGGCGGCGGCGATGCCGGCGGCGAGGGCGCGCTCGGTGGTCTCGATGAGCGCGAGGTCCTCCGGCTTCGCGGTGCCGACGACGAAGCTGATCGCGGAGTCTGCGGCGATGCCGTCGAGGAGGACGGCGAGGTCGAGGGTGAGGAGGTCACCGTCGGCGAGCGCGTAGTCGCGTGGGAGGCCGTGCAGGACGGCGTCGTTGACGGCGGTGCAGATGTAGTGGCCGAAGGGTCCGCGTCCGAAGGAGGGGGCGTAGTCGACGTAGCAGGAGACGGCGCCGGCCTCGAGGATCATCGCCTTGGCCCAGCGGTCGATCTCGAGGAGGTTCGTGCCGACCGTCACGCGGTGCTTCAGCGTGTGGAGGATGTTCGCGACGAGCTCGCCGGTGCGACGGGCCTTCGCGACCTCGGTGGGGGTGAAGATCTCGATCATGCGGGGCCCTTCCATCGGTGTGCTGCGTGTGCGGTGTGGCGGTGTTCGTGCCACTCTCGGCACCCGACCAATAACTATACCGGTCAAACTATCCCGTACTACACTGGGCGCATGGTCCGCCTCCCGCTCACCCCCACCGACGTCGAACGTGGTCAGCGCCTGGGTGCGCTCCTGCGTGAGGCCCGTGGCGAGCGGTCGATGCTTGACATCGCCCTCGACGCCGGGCTCTCGCCGGAGACGCTGCGGAAGATCGAGTCCGGTCGCGTCGCGACGCCGGCGTTCTCGACGATCGCCGCGATCGCCGAGGTGCTCGACCTCTCCCTCGACGAGGTCTGGGCGACGATCAGTCCAGCTCCTGCCCGCGAGCGCCTGCGCGAGCGTCTCGTCTCCTAGCATCGCGCCCCGGTCCTCTGACGGATCCCCCGGTCCCTGAGCTTGTCGAAGGGCGCCCCGCGATCACTGCACGCCGCCCCGCTACTGCGTGTCGCTCGTCGTCGGTTCGACCGGCCGGGTGAAGACGTTCTCGCTGATCTTGGTCCACCCCTCGTCGGGGTCGAGCTGTGTGTCGACGGCGGCATCGGAGAGCACCGTGTACCGGTTGACGCTGTCGCTCAGGGTCACCTGGTCGCCGTCGCCGCAGGCGCGGAACGGCTCGGTCGCGGCGAACACGATGATGCAGATGCGTGGCTGCCCCTGCTCGGTCGCCGACGCCAGGAAGATCTCCGTATCGCCCTGCACCGCGACGAGCCGCGTCGAATCGGCATCGATCGCGAGTGGATCGTCGCTTCCGCCGCCGGGCGTGCTCACCGGGAGTCGATCCTGGTCGGTCTGGTCACGTTCCAGGTCCGCATAGCTCTGACCCGAGGCGGCGCACGCGCTGAGCCCGACAGCCAAGGTCAGCGCGGCGATTCCAGCGGCAATGCGTCGATGCATGTGACGTCCCCCGAGGTCGATTCCCGACAGCCTACGACTTCTGCTCCCTGCGGCCCGCTGCGACGCCCGCGTCTCGGCTGGCGAGCATGATCGCGATGATCCCGAGGAAGACCGGGGCGACCACCCCGCCGAGTCCGTCGAGGATCGAGAGGAACGGTGCGAACCGCGACGCGTCGGACCCTGCCGCGACGACGACGACCAGCTGCACGACCCGCACCGCAGCCGCGGCGACGAGTACCCAGAGGGGCGCGAGGTGCCACGGGCGGGGCACGATCCCGGCGCGGGCGATTTGCGTGGTGGCGATCGCGGCCAGCACGAAGCTGACGATCAGGTCGACGTGTCCGTACCCGATCATGGAGCCGTGGCCGGGCTGGGCGGCCAGGGCGACGAGCGCGGGTGTGCCGATCGCGGTCCACACGGCGAGGCCGATCAGCGCCGCGGTGCCGAGCGGTCGCCTCGCGGTCACGCTCGTGGAACGGTCTGAGCCGATCGCGAACATGATCATCGACACGACGATCAGCAGGGTCGAGAGCAGGCTTCCGGTCGGCCCGAGGTACGACCCCACCTGCAGGAGCGGGCCGAGGAGAACCGACCCGATCATCAGTGCTCCGGCGACGATCCACACCTGCTTGGATCCTGGCGTCATCTCGTTCGTCTCCCCCATGGGCGCCCAGTCTACGGACGGGCTCGCTGCGCACGCGGAGCTCCGGTCCCTGCGCTGGTCGACGGGCGTCCCGGTCTTCGTCACCCGGGCTGTGTAGCGTGGCTCGGATGACTGATGAGCATGCCGGCCCGTACGCCACCGGATTCGTCGAGGTCGAGGGTGGTGCGTCGATCTTCTGGGAGGAGTCGGGCGTCCCGGACGGCGTTCCGGCGCTGTGGCTGCACGGAGGCCCTGGCGGTTCGCTCGGCTCCGGGTGGTATCGCTCGCACTTCGACCTGTCGCGGTACCGGCTGATCGGGATCGACCAGCGGGGGAGCGGCAAGAGCGTCCCGAACATCCTCGATGCGCGTGATCGGCTCGACGAGCACACGACCCAGCGGTTGATCGCCGACATCGAGCAGGTTCGCGTGGCGATGGGTGTGGAGCGCTGGGTGGTCGCCGGGGTCTCCTGGGGCACGACCCTCGCGCTGGCGTATGCGCAGGAGCATCCCGACCACGTGATCGCGCTGGGGCTCGTCGCGGTGACGACGACGAGCCGCGAGGAGGTCGACTGGATCACCGAGGGTGTCGGCCGCGTGTTCCCGGAGGAGTGGGCGCGGTTCGAGCGCGACAGTCGCCGCCGGGATGGCGAGCGCGTCGTCGAGGCCTACGCGCGGCGGCTGCGCGAGGGTGATGCGGCCGAGCGAACCGCTGCCGCTGCCGCCTGGGACCGGTGGGAGAGCGCGCACGTGTCGCTCGACAGCCCGGAACGTGTCGGCCAGCTCTTCGCCGATGCCCGCACGCGGGAGGCGTTCGCGACGCTCGTCACCCACTTCTGGAGTCGCGACGGCTTTCTCACCGGCGAGCAGGCGGTGCTCGCCCGGATGGGCCGGATCGCGGACATCCCGGGCGCGCTGGTCCACGGTCGCCGTGACATCAGCGGACCGGCCGTGACGGCCTGGCGCCTCCACCAACTGTGGTCGGCGAGCGAGCTGACGATCGTCGAGGCCGAGGGCCACGGCGGAGCGGAGGAGAGCGCGGTGCTGCGTGCGGCGCTTGACCGCTTCAAGACCCTCGCTCCCTGAGCATCCCGGCTCGCCGCTCCCTGAGCGTGTCGAAGGGCCCCGCTCTCTCAGCCGCGCCCGCTCCGGAAACCCAACCACCCCGGTCCCTGAGCCTGTCGAAGGGCTCCCCGGCCCACCCACCTCCCCTTCCATGACACCGGCCCATGCAACACTCGTCGCATGGAACCCGAGGTCGAGATCCGCGTCGCGACGCCGGCCGATGCCGCCGGGCTGGCCGAGCTCAAGCTGGCGATGTCACCTCCAGCGGCCCCGCTCGCGGACTGGGAACGGGCCCTGTTCTCCCACGACCTGACCTCGTGGATCGCCGTCGACCCCGACTCCCGGGTGTGCCTGGTGGCCGTGGTCGACGATCAGGTCGTCGGGATGGCGTGGCTGGTCGTGTTCTCTCGCGCCCCGAACATCGGCGCGCTCCGCCGCCTCACGGGCGACGTGCAGAGCGTCTTCGTCCGCCCCGAGTTCCGCGGCCGTGGCATCGCCGGCCGGCTCGTCGACGGCCTGCTCGATGCAGCACGTGCTCGCGACATCGGACGGGTCTCCGTCAGCTCGAACGAGAACGGCGCCTCGGTCTACCGCCGTGCCGGCTTCGAGGAGGCGCCGCTCCTCCTCGAGTGGCGGGCCGAGTCGGACGGTTCCCACTAGCGTCACGATCTCCGCTGGCGGCGGTCGACGCGCTCGTCGGACGCGGCCCGACCCGTCCCACAAACGACGAATCGCCCTGATCCGCGATCCGAGCAACAGCTCGGGGCGGGTCAGGGCGATTCGCGATGCGGGGTGTCTTACATGTCGCGGTAGCGCTTGGCCTCGGCGACGAGTTCGCGCAGCTTGTCGGCGTCGACGTCCGGGCCGTAGCCGGGGGTGTCGCGCTGGATGCGCCATCCTTCGGCGAGGGCGCCGATGTCGAGGGGCTCGAAACCGAAGGAGTCGATGAGTGCGGCGACGGTGGCCTTCGCGTCGGCGTCGTCACCGGCGATGACGAGGGCGCGACGGTTGGGGGTGCCGGACGGCTTGCCCTTCGTGGTGAGGTCGGCGGCGTAGATGTGGTTGAACGCCTTCACGACCTTCGACTCGGGGAGGTGCGCCTGCAGCATCTCGGCCGTGGTGGTCGTCTCCTCGTCGAGCTCGGCGATGTGGCCGTCGCGCTCGGGGTAGTAGTTGTTGGTGTCGATGACGACCTTGCCGACGAGCGGTGCGACGGGCACGGTGTCGATCGCGTGCAGCGGGATGGTGACGATGACGATGTCGCCACGCTCGGCCGCGTCGAGGGCGGTGCCTGCGGTGGCGTGTTCGCCGAGCTCCGAGACGAGGTCCGCGAGCGTCTCCGGTCCGCGCGAGTTGGACACGATGACGTCGTGACCCTGCGCCACCGTGAGGCGTGCGAGCTGAGAGCCGATGTTTCCTGAACCGATGATTCCGATGGTTGTCATGTTGAGGGGAACGGTTCCGGCGGGGTGGGGCATTCCTGCGCTCAGCGATTCTCAGCGGACGTTCATCCGCGGCGGTCCGGTCGTGTGGTCCGGTCGTCAGTCGGCGGCAGCGACGCCCAGGAGCGCGCCGATCGCCGCATCGAGTCTGGTCCGGACCTCGCTCTCGGGTTCCGGGTCGTAGCCGAGTTGGGAGGCGACGCCGCCGGCGAGCGCCCAGACTGCCCAGGCGGCGGTGTCGGGATCGACCCAGGCCGGGATCTCGCCCTCCGCGCTTCCGCGGGCGATGAGCGACGCGATGAGGCCACGGAGTCGCGCGTCGCTCTCGGCGATGGCGGCGGCGATGTCCGCATCGACCAGTGCGACCTCCGCGAACACCTCACCCTGGCGGTGCGCGGCCCGGCGCGGTTCATCGAGGGGGAGGACGCCGATGAACAGGTCGACGAGCCACCGTCGCAGGTTCGGGCGGCCGGGCTCGCCGGACGGCAGGGGCGCCGACGTGTCGCGGAGTCGGGTGAACGCCGCCGCGACCATCCGCTGCTTGCTCGGGAACGCCTTCTGGACGGAGCCGAGCGAACAGCGGTCCTCGCTCGCGACCGCGCGGAACGACAGCGCACCGAGGCCTGACCGCGCGACGATCCGCAGCGCCGCATCGGCGAGTTCGGTCTGGCGGTCGGTCAGGTCCACGTTCTCAGGGTAGGGCTGGGGAGCCGGTCGCTGCTGTTCCGCCCGGCCGCGACGGTGTCCGCCGACCGAGGAACACCGCATAGCCGAGCATGACGAGGCAGGCGGCGCCGAGTCCGATGAGCGATCGGGTGTCGGTCGCGTCGCCGCCGATGAAGGTGACGAAGTTCCAGGCGGCGTGCCAGGCGATCGCGGGCCACAGGCTGCCGGTGAGGACGAGGAGTTGCGCGGCGACGAGACCGAAGAGCGCCGCGAACGCCACCTGCAGGATGGAGGAGCCGAGGTCGGCGCCGCCCGCGAGGTTCGCCAGGTGCAGGACGCCGAAGAGGACGGAACTCCCGACGATCGCCGTACGAGAGCTGCGTGCGCGGAGGATCGCGAACACGATGCCGCGGAACCAGGTCTCCTCGTTCAGCGCGACAGCGACCACGAGCGCGGCGTATGCCGCGATGGCCGGTGCGTCGACCCGGACACCCTGGGTGCCGAGGATGATCAGGACCGTCGCGGCGGCCGGGACGAACCACAGCGCGGCTCGCGCTCGCCGCGGACGCCGGAAGCCGTAGTCACTGACCCTCGGTCGCGAGAATCGCATGACGATGAGCCCGAGGATGGCTGAGGCGGCTGCGCCCGCGGCGAGGATGAACGCTCCGCCGATCTCTGTTGCCTCGGACAGTTGTGCCGCGGCAGATGCGCCCGCCGTGAACACGACGGGGACGAGCGCGAGGGCGATGGCGGCGAACCACGGAGCGCGCAGGTGCCAGCTCGCGGTGGGGTGGTCGCCGGGCTGTTGCTCCTCGGTTGAGGCGGTCGGTGCGGAGGGTGAGGCGGAGCGAGGGGGCATGGCCAAAGAATACACATGTATTCCGAGAGGTGGAGCTACCTGAAGCGATCGGCTGCGGCGCGGCCCGCCCGGACCGATGCATGGGCAGCGCTGCCCATCGCCGAGCGGATCGGCGCTCGGTACCGTGCGAGTGTCGGGTCAATCAGAGGAGCAGCCATGCAGATCACACGTCGAAACCAGTCCATCGCTTCGGCCGGTGCGCGCGTGCGTGGTGTCGGGTCGGGTCGAGGCGTGAGCAGGTCATTCCGAGCTCGTCGGCTCGGCGTGGTTGCCACCGGTGCGCTCCTGGCGGTGGTGATGTCGGGTTGCGCGACCCTCCCGTTCGCCCAATCCGCGCCGGATGCCGCCGCCCCCTCTGCGGCCGTCGAGCCGTCCGAGGCCCCGACGGTCGACGTGGTGTCGAAGCTGCTGACCATCGACGACCTTCCCACCGGCGGGTGGGCTCTGCAGCCCACGGACTCGAGCGAGCCGGAGACCTCCACCGACAAGGCCGAGACGACCGTCTGCCAGGGCAACCTGGCCAGCGTCCTCGGAACCGAGGAACCGCCGACGGTCTCCTTCGAGCGCGCCAGGACGGTGTTCTCCGAGTCCCTGGTCCCGACGGACGATTCGGAGGCGTTGCTTGAAACGGCCGACGCCGCCGTCTCCGCGTGCTTCGGTGAGCAGACGGAGCGGATGGTCAACGGCGAGACGATCTTGATCGAGTGGGAGCCGGTCGACGTGACCGGGGTCGACGGCGCGGTGAAGGGTTACACGCTGTCCGCGTCGACCGGCTACGTCGTGACGACGTCCATTCAGATGTACCTCGTCGCGGGCGAAGGAGCGCTCGTCTCCGTCGGCGTGCTGGCCGGCAGCGTGACCCCCGACGAGCTCGCGCAGCTCACGCAGGCGGCCGTCGACAAGGTCGCTGAGTAGCCGAGCTCCCACCGGTCACTGAGCCCCCCGGTCACTGAGCTTGTCGAAGTGCGCTTTCCGACAGGCGTGAATACGCGGCGGCCCTGACGCCCGCCTCATTCCACCGGCGGCAGCAGCTCGAACGTCAGCGGCTCGGTCGCGATCCCATTCACCTGCAGCGCGATGCCGTGGGCTCCCGGGTGGTAGCGGCGGGTGGTGATCGCTCGGAACGAGTGTTCGCGGGTGAGCAGGATGTGCTCACCGGGGGCCAGCTCGGTCGTCGTGAGCTTGAACGTCTTCGTCGTCTGTGAGCCGTTCGCCTTCTGGTGGTGGACGACGTAGTCGATCGCCAGGCGGGCGGTCTCGGCGCCGGTGTTGCGCACAGTCGCGACGAATCGGACCGTTCCGCCGAACGGGATGTGGGCGCTGTCGACCGCGAAGCCTTCGACCTCCGTGGTCGCCGCTCCGAAGCCGAGGGCCGCCAGCGCGCCCGGGTTCCCGCGCTTCACGAGGGTGCGCAGCGCGTGGCGGACGAGCGCCGGAGTGTTGACGTCGGGGTCGGAGAGCCAGCGGTCGGCGGTCGCGACGACGAGCTCGGGGTCGTCGCGGCTGAGGTCGTTGAGGTGGTTGGCGACCGAGCGGCGCACGTACTCGCTCGGGTCGCGGTAGAGGGCGTCGAGGATCGGAACGGTGACGCCCGGGTTCGCGACGATCTCACGCACGCGCACGGCCCACGGCAGGTAGGGGCGGGTGCCCTCGCTCGCGAGGCGGCGGACGTGCTCGTTGTCGGAGGTGGTCCAGTCGAGGACGATCGCGAGTGCGCGGTCGAGGTCGTGGCGGAGCAGGGTGCGGATGGCGAACTCGGCGCTGAGGCGGTCGGTGAGTTCGGCGAGGAGCCGCATGGCGTCGTCGAAGGCCTCGGGCGTCCCTTCTTCCACCCCACGGACCGCGACCGCGCTGGTCACCGGCCAGATGAGCCAGCCGGTGAACGCGGGGTCCGAGGCCTGGGCGGTGCGGACGACACCGGCGAGCGTCGCGTAGTCGCCCGGGACGTCCTCGAGCACGGCGTCGCGCAGGAGGTCGGCGCGCTCCCGGAGGGCGAGGCCGTCGAGCCGCTCGGCTGCTTGGGCCGTCGCCTCGAACGGCTTCCCCGGCGCGGCCTCCTGGAGCGAGCGGGTGAGGGTGCGGGCGACGGCGGTGCCGAGGAGCTCGTCTGCGAAGGGCATACGGCGATCTTGGCCTGTGCCGCTGACAGCTGTGCTGGGCCTGGGTTGAGTTGCCCGGAAGTGTTCTCAATCCGCGCAATTTTTCGACAGATCCAGGCGACTCAAGATGCGTGGGCCCCGCCGCCTGTCCTGAGTCGCCCGAAACTGTTCCGATCTCGCCCGATTCGCAACACATTCAGGCAACTCAGCGGGGTTGGACGCCGCGGCACTCGGCACTTCCGACGCCATCAACGAGGTCGGGTCGACACCCAACCGGCCCAGTGTCAGACTCGGAACGTGACGATCGGCGACCGACAACAGCACTCCCCGCAGCTCAGCGGCGGGCTCCACGGAGCTGATCACGACCTCCTCGAACGCCTCAACGCGGCACATGCCGAAGCCCAGATGGTCGGATGGGACTTCTCGCGGTTGGACGACGCGCTGATCTCTGACAGTCCATGGTGGGACTTCGAAACCGACTGCCTGCACGCGCTGCGTGACTCACGCATCGGAGCCGTGGATCTGGGAACAGGCGGCGGAGAGCGGTTGTCCGCGCTCCTGGAGTCGCTCTCCCGGGAGTCAGCACGCCCGCCCCTGGTCGTCGCTACTGAAGGATGGCAGCCCAACGTCCCGGTCGCGCGAGCGCGACTCGCGCCCCAGCGTGTAGCGGTCCTGCAGTACGACTCGGATGCCGGCGACGTCCTCGACCTCGCCGACCAGAGCCAGGACCTGGTGATGTCTCGGCACGAGTCCTACGACGCGGCCGAGGTCGCCCGCGTCTTGGCCCCCGGCGGCAGGTTCCTGACCCAACAGGTTGACGGCTTCGACGCGCCCCAGATCCATGAATGGTTCGGGAGTGAGTACGCCCACCCCGATGTCACCGTCGATGCCCACGCGGAGGCCCTGCGGGAGGTGGGGATGCGGATCGACCAGGTCGACCACTGGGAGGGATCGATGCAGTTCAAGGATGCTGTCGCTCTCGTCACCTACATCGGCCTCGTCCCGTGGGACGCTCCTGACTTCACCGTGGAAGCGCATGCTCAGCGACTCTCCGAGTTGAACGCCGCAGCCCCCATCACCGTGACGCAGCGCCGGTTCCGGGTCTACGCCACCAAGGAGTAGCGGCCGACCGACGTTCTGCCTCCGTTCACCCGGTCGCGATAGCCTGGCGCGCATGACTGCATCGCTGACTGCCCTGGCCGAAGAACTCACGCGTCGGGGCCTCGTCGCCTCGCCCGAGGTGGAGGACACGTTCGTCTACGGGCTCGCCCGTGCTCAACGTCGACCCCGAGCCCGAGGAGCAGGAGGTCGAGCCGGAGCCGGCGGCGCTCGCCGACTTGGCCCAGCGGGTGTTGTCCATCCCGGCGGCGGAGTGGAAGGTGCTGCTCGACCGCGTGGTGTCGGAGATCGAAGAGTCCGACGAGCTGGACGAGGTCGTCGAGACCGCCGAGCTCCGCGAAGACCTCGTGCTGCGCTCCGTGATCGTCTTCATCGACGCCGTGCTGCTGTCGTTCGACGCGCCGAAGCAGTTCCCCGACAGCTCGGTGCTCGTGCAGCTCGACGCCGATCTCGCGTTCGAGGCCGTCGAGGTCGAGGCTGACGATGACGACGAAGAGGGTGGCGAGACGATCGAGTTCTCCACCGTCGAGGAGCTGGTCCGCCGCCTCTCGATGTGAGGCGGACGCCGGTCTCGCGGATCCCGTGTCTCCTCCGGTCCTGGAGGTTGTCAAAGGACTGACACGTGTACTTTGGAAAGCCATTCGACGAGTCGTACTCGGCCTGACCACTCTTCTCGTAGCAGCGTCGCTCCTGCCATGCGCGTACTCGGCCGGAGGGTGTTAGCAAACTAATCCAATGAACCACGGGGTCTTCGGGCTCGACTTCCCGGGACTGGGGGTAGCTGCTCTGATGCTCGTTCTCTTACCAGCAAGGATCGCGGTGGTGCTAGTCGGGTGTCACCGCTGTATCAGCCCGTTGGGGAGACCTGGTACCGCACGCGCGATTTCGGTCGCGCACCAGGTCGCCACCAAATCTCCCGAGCCGACGACAACGGCGTCTGGCGGCGTTATACCTCACCGCGAGGAACTGTTTCAGGAGTCTCAGGCTCATCTCCCTGGGTCCTTATCTGTTCCTCGAGGCGAGCTTGCTCTGCCGCTCTCGCCTGAGGAGAGTGGGGGTTCAGTACGAATAGAGGATTGGCTTCGGGAACCGGCGCTTGATACGCGAGCGCATTTCGGCCGATCAGGTTGCTGCTCGTCAGGTGCCGCTTCACCGCCTCGACGCTGGTCCAGTCGCTCCCCACAGCAATCGCGCGCGCGAACGCAAGCACACGCTCTCTGATTGAGTCGATCACCGCCTGCTCCAGGACAACGGTGTTGGGCGCGGGTGTACCCAGCGGATCATAGAACCGCGACGGATGAACTAGGACGGAGACCGCAGTGCAGTCGTGACCATAATTCTGACGATGCCAATTGACGTGACCTGAAGCCTGATCTAGTTCTGACTTTATGATCCTGGCATCACTGCGATGTACGCCGGTCTTCAGTTCGATGAGTATCTGGGTCGCTTCGGAGACCGACCAGAGAACATCCGGTCCCGTGTTGTAACGCTTGTCAGGTCTGTCCGCTTCGAATCCGAGGTGGTAGCCCAAGTCTTCGAAAGCCTGCTCTGCTGCCTCGACAGCTGCCTGATCACGATCGTAGACGATCGCGTTCAGTATCGTTGTGAAGCCGAGGAGGAGCTCTACGCCGGTGGCATACCTTTCAGTGAGAAACTCACTTGCGGCATTCGCCTGAGCTGAGCTCGGTCGGATGACCCGAACCGGGACTGCCGTCAGAGGCATCATCACGTTGATGTTCGCCAGCCGCGCTTCCTGCAAAATGGTCTGGGCACGATCGGGATCGTAGCGATGCGCGTACGATGCCGCTTCCTCCTGATACCACGCCCGTTCATACGGCTTCAGGCCCCGGAGACCATCGGAAAGTATCTGCTCTGCATCGTGGGGACGGCCGGCTCGAGCAAGGTCGAATCCTCTTCTACGAGCGACCGCAACCTCGGTTACACGACCGGCGCGGTCGTACTCGACTCCCGCCGTCGCGGCTCGGCTCAGGCGTCGCCACTCCGAGTCGCGGCTCAGGAACAGGATCAGCGCGTCACGGACCGCTGAGAGCCCCTCGCCCTGGATTTGACCCGCGAGTTCGAGGCTGAGATCGATCTGAGCGCGTGTTGCCGGCGAATAGTGCTGGCGTGCTGCGGGTGAGCGCAGAGAGAGCGCCAGAGTGCTCCCAAGCAACAACACTGCTGAATAGTCCTCAGCGTCTCGAATTCCTCTGCCCATGCCCTGTTCGATTCGCTGCGTTTGACGTGCCGCGAACGTGTCTGTACCGGCAAGAGCGGCTGCCGCTCGCGCATCGCCGGGGCTCAACGGAAACGGCACCCCGTCGATGACCAGAAGCCTGCACGCATCGTCAGGCAAGTCCACCCCGTCATACTTATTCACGAGGACCACAACACCGAGCCATTCGCCAGATTTGAGGCGATGAATTGCGGCGTCGAGATCGCGGACTCTGTAAGTGTGATCGGCGTATGGGGCCCATTCGGTCGCGCGCGCATTAGATGGCACTAGGACGATCACGTTGATGCGCTTCGGCTCATCCTCTTGCCCGTCAGCAGCCCACTGTCCCCTCGAGAACTCCTTCACCATCTCGCGAACGGCGTCTTCCCCCAGGGACGGGTTAAGTGCCAGTGGGGCGAGGATAAGCCGATCGCCAAGATCCGCCGCGCGGTCCGGTGTCACTGGGGTCATCACGTCATCGGGGTCTGCGCCGAGATCAGTGACCAAGACTCCATCGTCTGAGAGCGTCGCGGTCAGGTACACACGGCGGGCGGCATTGCTGAAGGACGGGATCATCTCGATCGGCGAGCAAGGCGGCGAGATTTCGATCGATTGGCTAGTGATAGTCATGGCGCATAGATCCAACAGGGGAGACACGAGCGGCCACGAAAAGTAGATCCACTTCTGCTCATGGTCACGGCCGAGCGGATCGAGCAACTCCCTCACGCTGTCTTGCTGCGCTGACCATGCCCAAAAGGGCACTCGCAACGGAGGCCCGCCGAAACCGTTGTCGATTGCGTGCCAAGCTGACGGGCTCTGATCTTTCAGAGATTCCCCGAATAGATCCAGGAGGTCGCGATAAGCGTCCTCAGTTCGCGGAACGGTGACCCTGAACTGCTGCTCCGCGATCGCGAGAGCTGAGTGAGCATCGTCGAGAATAACCAATCCAAGCGGGAACGATGCATGGGCTCCTCCCGCGACACCGAAGACGCTTCGTCCGTTGACAAGCTTCTGCAGGGTGGTGACCAGAATCGCTTTGCTGGCCCGGAAGTCCTCGTTATAGAAATCGTCGACCGCAGGGATGCCCAACTCATCCGCCGCCTTGAGTACCTGCGACGCCAAATACGTATCGGGAGCCAGGTAAATCGCAGGGCCGATCCCCTCGTTGAGACTGGACTGTGCGATCAGCAGTCCAACTACCGTCTTGCCGCCGCCGGTGTTCTGCTTAATCACAACGTCACGCTGGGCCCGCTTCTCGCTGTGCCAGACTTTCAGCACCTCGCCCTGTTCGAGACGGAGCCGCGGCCACGGCTTGTTCGGTAGCGCGTCGAAGATGTCCCTGGGGTTCGTGACAGGCTCCCCGGAACGGATATTTAAGCTCTTCAGATTGATTGGCATGAGTACCCCCGATTTCGCGCCAGCTTCTCGAACGAAGCATATCGAGCACGGCGAGAGCCTGCGCGCATGAACTACTCGATCGGCGTTGATGGGTGACCCGGCTCGATCCGTTTGGGGGCATTGTTTGATTCATTTGATAGAATCAGAGCATTCGCAGTATCTTTGCGACTGCGCCCGTGAGCACGAGTACGGAGTTTGGAAGGCCACTGCCTCAGACAGTCACTTGTCTCTATCGGCGCGTGTGACCAGGGTGCGAAGTCCCGCATTGGAATTTGGGGCGTAGACGCGGTCGAGTCCGTTGGGTGGCTGTCAGAGTGGTCGCACCGATGATGCCCAGTCAGGCCACAGCGAATCCGAGCGGCATGCCGTCCGCCGCGGCCGGCGCCTATCTTCGCGAGCACGAGACATCTGATTCGAAGTGGTCCAGGATGCTCCAGATCGCGCGCCCGGACTCTCGGGCTTGAGATGCTTGTACGAACGCCTAAGCGGCGTCACGCACGTTGGAAGCCGCTTCGGAACTGCGTTTACGACACCACCGAGTGGGAGCTTGGGGCCGCTCGGGTCGGCGACGGTCGCGATCCCGGCACAAGCGGCCGCACCTAGCGCTGTGATACCCAGGCCTTCGCTGATGGTGCGCAGCGCGTTCGACGCCGGTGAACCGATTGTTGCCCTTGCCAGCTGCGTAGTGCTCTGGCCCAGTTCTGCCTTGACGATCGCTGCTGCTGCTGCTGCTTCGGGAGCGGCGTGCTCGGTATCCGTCGTGCACTGGTGCAATTGATGGACATACGGTAGCGATCTCGAGCGGCACGTTCTGATGGCCCAGGGCAGGCTTGCCGTCTGCCCGACGACCTACTTGTTCTCCGTCAGCCCATCCACACCAGACGCGGAGCACGACACCGAGGCGTACGCGCCCGTCGAGGTCTGCTCGGCGACCACATCGCCGTCGACGGTGATCTTGCAGCTGACGGAGCCGGTGTCCTCGGCGCCGTTGGTCGCGATGAGGGAGAACGCGGTGAAGTCGGTGTCGCTTCCCGCTGTGACGGTGAGTTCCTTGATGAAGGGAAGAGCCTGGCCCGTCGCCTGCTCGGTCCCGTTGGTACCGGCCGTGTAGGTGGAGTAGACGATGGAGGCGTCAGTGGCGGTGCCGTTGACCTCGTAGACGACGGACACTTCCTTGATGGCGGCCGCGGAGGACTCTGCTTTCGTGGTCTTCACGGCGTCGCTGACGAGTCCGGCGAACCCGGCCGTGTAGGTGATCGCGAGGATGATGCTCAGGACGATCGCGATGGCCGAGACGATCGTGCTGCCGAGCACGAGGCCGACGAGCCCCACGAACCCGGCGATGTAGTTGAGGATCGGGATGAACGCACCGACGAGCGCGAACCCACCGACGATGAGAGCGGCGATGCCAAGTCCGTTGCCGCGCTTGCCGGTTTTGACGGGAGCCGGGCCTGGCACGGGGAGCGGGTAGGGCTGGTTCTGGGCGGGCGGCTGGTTCGAAGACGACATGCGCGTGGGACCTCTCTGCGGCGTGGGTTCCACCGTACCGAGGTCGACGCCGCGGATCACTGCCGTCTTCGGTTCGCGGTCCATGCCGACAGCGAAGGGGCGGGGCATGTCCGCCCCGCCCCTCGGCTGACCAGCGCTCGTCGCTACCGGCTCGCGTCGTCGACGAGTGCCGTGTCGACGAACTGCTCGAAGCGCACGATGAGCCCGCCGCGGACGACGAAGTGGTGGGCCACCCGGGCGTTCAGCTCCTTGCCCGTGCCGCGGTGCGTCGCCGTGTATCGGGCGAGCACCACGACGTTCTCGCCGTCGACCACGTAGGTGTCGTCGTGCGCGGTCCAGTCGGCCCAGTCTGCGCCGAGTCGTTCCATCACGTTGCTGGTGACGCCCTCCGGCGTCCGGTACGTGCCGGCGAGCGGGAAGCCGGCCATCTCGGTCCACTCGACGTCTGGCGCGAGGGTCGCGCGCAGTGCGTCGAGGTCTCCGGCGGCGGAGGCGAGGTATTGCCTCCGCACGACGTCGCGTGGTGCCGAGGACGGCTCGGTCTTGGTGGTGTCGTTCAGCCCCATGTCATCTCACCCTTCGCGACCTTCGGGCCGATCTGAGCGGCGATGAGCATGCCCGAGGACGGGTACTGCTCGACGAGCGCCTGCGTCGCGGCAGCGCCATCGGCGGACGCCGCAACGATCGTCTCGAACGCCTGCAGGTACGAGCGCGTGTAGTCGATGGCGGTCGCGTCGTTCGCCGTGTCGGGGAGGCGGTGGCCGGCGATCACGAGCTGCGGGTCGAGGGCCTGCATCTCGTCGAGGAGGTCGATCCAGGCGGCGCGGAGTTCCGGCGTCGCCGTGTCTGCGGTCCACACGTGCTCCTGCTGGAAGAGGAGGACGCCGCCGAGGATGGCGCGGTGCTCGGCGTTCCAGAGGTACTGGCGGTCCGGGAGGGCGGCTGAGGCGCCCCTGAGCTCGAGGCGCTGGCCGTCGACGATGAGTGCGTCGCCGCTGAGCGGGGTGAGGGGGACGAGTCGGGTGGGCAGGTTCGCGCCGAGGGAGGCCCAGGCGGTCAGCTTGCCGTCGAACGACGCGTTGATGTGCTCGATGACGATGGGGGTGGCGACGAGCGCTGCGTCGGGGAAGGCATCCGCGACGACCTCGAGGCCGAAGGAGAAGTCGGGGTCGGCGTGGCTGACGAACACCGTGGTGAGCGTCTTGCCGGAGTCGAGGATGGATGCGACGAGGCGGTGGCCGTCGGCGCGGGTGAAGCCGGCGTCGACGAGGAGGGCTTCGGTTTCGCCGGTCACGAGGACGGCGGACTTATTCTTCGAACCTGCGGGGAAGTCGAGGTCGAAGACGTCGAAGTTGAGCGTCATGGTGGTGGATCCTTCGGTTGGACGAGGCTCGGTGCGCCCGAGTCGATGCCGCGGTGCGGCGTACATGACGGTACAACAAAAGCTGACTCGTCAGCTATTCCCGATCCTCGGACGGAGATCTCGCGGCCCGTCGGTGGCCTGTCCCCGGCGTCTACTGTGGAGACGTGACGACTGAGAACGAGTTCACTTCGGCGAAGGATGCTGCGAGTGATGCGCGCATCCTGGTGTTCGGTCGTCTGCTGGGCGCGGCGAACGGCCTCGAGTACCTGCTGGGCAAGGAGCTCGAGGAGCAGACCGGCCTCAGCCATTCGCTTTTCGAGCTGTTGCTGATCGTCGGCCGTGCCGGTGCCGGCGGGCTGTCGGTGCGGGACATCGCGCAGGCGAAGGTCGTCACGTCCGGTGGGGCGACGCGGCTTGTGCATCGTGCCGTCGAGCAGGGGCTGGTGAGTCGCCGGGCCTCTGCCGACGATGGCCGGGTGCAGCTCATCGAGTTGACGGCGGAGGGCGAGCGGGCGGTCGTCGAGGCTGCTGGTCTGCATGCGCGGAACATCGAGCGGCTGCTGTTGTCCGTCTTGCCGGCCGAGAACCGGGCGGTCTTCGAGGAGTCGGTGAAGCTGTTGAGCAAGCACGCCTCTGGGGCACTTCCGGTGATGCCGTAGGGCGGCTCGGCTCCTGTTCGATCTGCGGGTTCGGTGCCTGCCCTCTGGCTCGTCGATCACCTGCTTAGTTAGGCTCGCCGCATGAGTAGCGATGTCCCTCTCGTCCCGGGCGAAAACGCCTTCCCGCTCCACATCTTCGATGCCCTCGGCTTGGACCCGGTGGTGTTCAAGGACCGCATCGGCGGGTCGGTGATGGTGATCGAGAAGCGGCCTGAGGACGGGCCGGTGACGATCCTGACGTCCGGGGTGTCCCGGCTCGAGACCGACTCCGGTGAGCGGATCGAGCTCGCGGTGGAGGTCGTCGACGGTCAGCAGGGTGCCGCGATGGTCGCGCTGCGGATCGTGATCAACGAGATCGCGACCAACCGACGGGTGCCGCCGGTGCTCACGCCGTGGCGCAACGGGACGCCGTTCCTCAACGAGACGGCGATCTCTGCGCTCCTGGTGACGCCGTCGCGCTGGGGAGCGTCGTTCGACGAGATCCGGAACGAGGCCGGCCAGGTGGTCGGACACGTGCGGACGCTGAGGCTACTCACGGACGGTGAGGCCGCGGTTGCGGGGCAGCGTGGGTGGGATGCGCTCGTTGCCGAGGTGGGGTCGGTGGATGCGTTGTTGGACGTGGAGCGGGTGGAGCCGTTCGGAACTCTGACTGAGGCTTGAGGCTTGAGGCTCGAGGCCCCGCGTATAATCTCGCCCTTCTCGGGAGCCGGTGCCGCGGCCGACATATGGTCGGCACGTTTGCGTCGCCTGGCGCCTTGGACCTAGGTCTGATGACTGCATCGCTGACTGCCCTGGCCGAAGAACTCACGCGTCGGGGCCTCGTCGCCTCGCCCGAGGTGGAGGACACGTTCGTCTACGGGCTCGCCCGCGACGCCGAGGTCATGCTCAACGTCGACCCCGAGCCCGAAGAGCAGGAAGTCGAGCCGGAGCCGGCGGCGCTCGCCGACTTGGCGCAGCGGGTCCTCTCAACGCCGACGGCGGAGTGGAAGGTGCTGCTCGACCGCGTGGTGTCGGAGATCGAGGAGTCCGACGAGCTGGACGAGGTCGTCGAGACCGCCGAGCTTCGCGAAGACCTCGTGCTGCGCTCCGTGATCGTCTTCATCGACGCTGTACTGCTGTCGTTCGACGCGCCGAAGCAGTTCCCCGACAGCTCGGTGCTCGTGCAGCTCGACGCCGACGTCGCGTTCGAAGCCGTCGAGGTCGAGCCCGACGAGGAGCTCGTGCGCCGCCTCTCGATGTGAGTGCGGCGTCGGTCGCTGGGCCCGTGTCTCCTTCGATCCGTGAGCGTTTCGGAGGGGTGTCCGTGACCTCCACATCCCCGGTCCCTGAGCTTGTCGAAGGGCAGACATGGGCACGGTGACACGCGTCGTTCGACAACCCGTCCTCTGGGCAGTCCTCGGCCTGACCGCCCTCTACATCGCGCTCATCCTGCTGATCGTCACGAACTTCGACGGCGGCTGCCGCGAGTCGTATCCGATGAGCTGCCAATTCCTGGAACTCGACCTGCCGGGCTTGCTCACCACGGTGCTTCTCCTCGCGGTCGTCGCTGTCGACGCCGGTATCTGCGCCGCGCGTCCGCGATCGGTCGCGAGAGGAGCGCTGCTCGCTGCGCTCGGAGCCGGAGTCGTCGCCATCATGGTCCTGGGTTTCGACCTGTCGACGAATCCCGCTTGGGAGTGGCGGTACTGACTGCGAGTCGCCCGGTCAGTTGTGACGTTCCTGCCGCCCTGAGGCCGGTGCTGTCGACTTCGTCACGAGTTGTGACGCGGTGGGCTCGTGGAGGGCATCGAGTCCGTCGACACCGTCCGCAGGACTCTCTTCGCGAACGACCCGGCCCCCGTGCCCTCCGTCTCCGCAACCGAACGCGCGTACCGCCTCGAGGCATTGCAAAGCCTGTTGGGGTTGGTGCGAAGAAACGTCACTGAGGTCAACTGGTCGAGGCAAACTGGTTGACCATTGAATCGATCAGAGCCTCAAAGTCCGATCCCCGAGTCATGGCACTCAATTTCGAGGGTCTAGCCGAGGCGCGCTCCGCCACGATCAACGCTTCCGGTTCGAGGTACAGCCAATCTCGCGACTCGACGAAGTCCTCGGAGCCGTACGCATGGCGGCCGATGGTATCGGCGATGCGTTGCTCGTTCTCCGCAGCAAAAGTTCGAATGATCTCGACGACACGCGGTCTCTCGTCGATCTTGTAAGAGGTCATAAGCGTCTCGAGCAGGCCACTTGGCCGAGTGGCGCGGGAACGCCCATCAATTAGACCGTCGAGAACCGATGTCAGATCCTCGTAGACGCGGGTGTCCTCAAACTCTGGTTTGACTGCAAGGGCGTCGAGCATGAGATCCACCTCCGAATCGAACAGCTCAGCAAGAACGATGAGACGCAACATCCTACGCTCGAGCTCTGACGTCAGCTCGATGGGACCTTTGTATCGAACGCGGTGATCCACGATGTACCAAGCGTCAGAGGCCGCAGTGCGGACTTGCACCTCGACCTTAACTGGTGAACTGCCACTGTCTGTGATGGACGCGTCCCGCAAGTCGAACTGGTTGGACTCATACTTCAGTTCGTCGGGTCGAGAGACGCGCCGGTCGACTTTTGGGTCCCAGACAGTCTGGCTTTCGAGCAACTCAGTGAATTCGTGCACACCGCGCTTCGTGGGGAAAATTGCCTTTAGTGCCACAAGATCGCCCAGGCTGTCCCATGTTCGTGGCGAACTGGGGTTCTTGAATACCTTACCAAGCACGCTGCGGTGGGTCTTAACGCGACCAGACACCACCGCGCCTTTGTCTACACTCCTTGCAAGCTTCTCGATTAACTCTGTCCATCTGACTAGGGCGGCATCTAGATATGGGCGTTCAGTGAAGTAGCGGTCGGATATCGGATTGGTCATGTCTAGCTTTTCGGCGCTGATCCGAAGCTGACTTTACGCACATCGCCACGCACGATAATCGTTGTGACGCCCGTACTCACATCGGTCTCCACCTGAATCGCGCCACTCTCGAGAGCTTCGCTGCTGGCCGTGATAACAACACCCGGACCTACAAACCTGAGGCCAGATCCGTGTCCGACAACCAACGACAGGTCTTTGGGAATAACTGCGCTGGAGACCGCATCAGGTAGAGCGGCGAGGAAATCATCTCGATCATCGATTTCGAGGAACTGATCAGCAAATTCGACGGCTTGAAAACTGTCTGCCGGTGTCTGCATATAGGAAACGATGGCACCTGCGTAGCGAGCCTTCAATTCAGGACTTGATACGCGTTCGTTCACAAACGAAAGGGCAGAGTCCATGAACTGTTTGGTTCGAACCTCTGCATCATCGGCGAGTTTGCAACCCAAAAAGCTTGTCAGGAAGAAGTCGGCGAATGCGACGCCATTCTGTTGGTCGACCATCTGCCCATCTATGGAGCCGGAATCATCATTCAATATAGCGATCTTGTAGACGCGTGAGCTATTCCCAACAATCAATTCATTTAGGTGCTCGAGGTCAAAGTGATCCGCCTCCCCTGATTCATCCCTCTTAAGTCGCATCCCCTCCTGGTGTTCAGCTTTCAAGATGGCGACCGAAACAGTCGATCCGTCCTCGACGATAGCGACAATCAGGATGCCGGATGGACTATTCCCAGTTTGGCTCTGATGGAGTAGCTCAGCCAGAGACTGTGATGCAGGGACCAAAGTATCGTGGTCTCCGAGAATTTCGCGAATGTGGTCAGGGAGTGATCCGCCGAGAACATCATCTTCGATGATCAGTCTGGGATGGCGCAGCGAAAAATCGAGCATGTTTTCTTCGATGAATCGACGAGTCTCGACCTGAAGGGCCGTCTCCGAGTAGGAGAGAGACACTCGGGAGCTGTCGTCAGCTGAGTACCTTCCCTTTGGAATCTCGTGGATGATGGCCCGGCGGATTCGAATGGGCATTGCAAACCTCTTCGTCTACAGTTCTACGATGGATTCTTCAACATAGCAGCGACGTACAGTCTGGCCCTAGATTCGAGTTGTGTTGCAGTGGATTTACCGTGATAGCAGCCTCGAGCTTCACCGGTCCTGAGCGGTGGGCTCCGTCGAATACAGTCAGGTGGGTGGGTGTCCCGGTTAGTTAACCTGCCTCTGCGCTCGCGAGGCTCCGGGTGGCGGTTCGAATGCGCCAACTGGTCAAGTCGAGCGCCTCCCGATGGCGGCCGTCGAAGCATGCTCGCTCTAGTGAGGACGGAAGTAATCTTCTACTTGTTCTCCGACACCCCGTCGGCACCCGACGCGGAGCATGACCCATCGCATACGCTCCCGTCGCCGTCTGCTCCGCGACCACGTCGCCGTCGACGGTGATCTTGCAGCTGACCGAGCCGGTGTCCTCGGCTCCGTTCTGCGCCTGGAGGGAGTATGAGGCGTAGTCGTACTCGCTTCCTGCCTGGACGGTGAGCTCCTGGATGAACGGCAGTGACTTGCCGCTGGCCTGTTCCGTACTGCTGCTGCCTGCCGAATAGGTGGAGTAGGTGATCGAGGCGTCGGTGGCGGTGCCGTTGACCTCGTAGATGACGGAGATCTCCTTGTTGGCGGCCGCGGAGGACTCTGCTTTCGCGGTCTTCACGGCGTCGCTGACGAGTCCGGCGAACCCGGCCGTGTAGGTGATCGCGAGGATGATGCTCAGGACGATCGCGATGGCCGAGACGATCGTGCGAGTCCCACGAACCCGGCGATGTAGTTCAGGATCGGGATGAAGGCCCCGATGAGCGCGAACCCTCCGACGATGAGGGCGGCGATGCCAAGTCCGTTGCCGCGCTTGCCGGTTTTGACGGGAGCCGGGCCTGGCACGGGCAGCGGGTAGGGCTGGTGCTGGGCGGGCGGCTGGTTCGAAGTGGACATGCTCGTGGTGCCTCTCTGCTGCGTTGGTTCCACCGCACCGAGGGCGGGCTCCGAGGGGCAGGGGTGGACGGGCCCCTGATGCGATGGACTCGTCGGATTCGCAAACTGTGCGCGGCTGTCCGTTACTCTCCGCGCCGTCGCTCTAAGTCCGATGAAGCTCGATGCCAAACTCGCGCTCGGTCCAGTCGGGGTAGAGCTCACGTAGGACGGAGCAGTAGTCGGGGCTGCGACCGAGGGTTGCGGAAGTAGGTCCGTTGTCCACCAGCAACGGCTGGGGAGCGGACCAATCCATGCGCGCTGTGCGTGACGACGATGACCTAGAGGTAAGGACAGAGTCGACTCCTACCGATCGTTGCGGACGCCGCGCCGCGCCGGTATCGGCACTGGCCCGTGCATCGAGTCCGACTCGCTCCGAGAGCGCAACTCGTGCAGCGATCCGCCTCATTGTGCGAGCAAGACTTGAGCCGAACGTGTTTGGTTCAATGCGCAAACAAGGACAGCGTTGGCGAGCCACAGAGTCTGACAGGTGAGTCGCTGTGACGGTGCCATGTCGGTAGTGTGATCACAGCTGGTACAGGTCGGAGGGGGATTCTGTGACTGACACATTGACCAAGCCAATCGGATCGTTCGTTGTCTGAGGCAACGGCGGCTGCTCCGTGCCGCCACGTAGGCGCGCCATCTGCCGCGCATGTCGAACGAGCGGTGAAGGCTATACAGGGTCTCTATGGACATCCCGAGGTTCTTGCCTCATACGGCCTTTCTCCCAGCGAGTTCGCGTCGGTCTTGCCTGCGGCAATCGAGACAGCGCGAGGCAGCATGAGCGCCAGTACTTCAAATCGACGCCACTTTCTCGCGAGCGTGCTCTCGCACCTCGTCGAGACCGGCCTCGCCTCGAGCTTGACGAGTCCGTCATACGGTGCCGACACGGTGTATCGCTTGGAGGTGCCCGGGACGGGACCCATCGCGATCATCCAGAAGGGCTGCCCCGATGGTGCCCACAGCAGTAGCAGATGGACAGCTCCAGAATGGGCACAGGAGGTGTATCTGTGGTGGATGTGTTCGAGCATGAAGTCGCATCCAGGGGAGCATGTAGTGAAAGGCATCAATCGGCTGCGCCAGCGATTTGAATCGGATCCGGCGTGGCGTCTGACTGGGGTGATCTTCCACAATGAACTGTGCGGCTCAGTGAATCGCCCGTGCCCGAAGCAGTCGAAGGCCATCGAGATAGCTGGTCGGTCCGTTCCACCTCCCTGTGTGTACCTGGTTCCCGAAAGCGACGAGGCTTCGTCCACGTTGAATTGGACCGGCGAGAGGAAAGCCGTGTTTCCCGCGATATTGATGCGCGCATTCGGCATCGATGATGTGGAACAGCCCTTCTTCGAGGGCTACGTCGGTTTTCAACGGCGTAACAACGCAGACTTGCGCACTTCCGTTACTATCCGATTCGGAGCAGGCCGCTCCTCGACTTACAGGAGCTGATCATGACCAATCCGCTGCTCGACCAAGAGCGTGTGAACTTCCTCGCTGCCCGCCAGGTCCTAGCCACTGCGCCGCTTCCAGCATGGCCGCGTACGTCGAAGCAGCTGAACCTCGTTGAGTTAGAGGTGGACTGGGTAAAATTCTCCACCCTGAATCACCGAACGCGCGCAGAGCAACGAGCCGTTGTCGCGCTACAGGGCGATACCACGCTCTTCAGCGCCGACCCCTTCGGTTTCGCTGCACAAGAGGCACAGTACGAGATCCTGCGAACCCAGGAGGGATTCGCAGAACTTAGGTCCGACCTCGCGAATAGGGAGCAGCAAGAGCCCGCGATTGTGACGGCGGACGGCGTGCTGATCAACGGCAATCGTCGTGCTGCGGCGCTTCGCAGTTTGTACATCGACGAGGATCGCCCGGACGCGCGATACATCCGTTGTCTCGTTCTGCCTGCCGACGCTACAGTTGCCGAGCTTGTGGATCTCGAAACCGAGCTGCAGATTGCCCGGGATTTCAAGCAAGAGTATGGGTGGATCAATGAGGCGCTTCTGGTTGAGGAGCTGTACGAACGCGAGAGTCGTGACTACTCGCGTGTCGCGACGAGAATGCACAAGGATGTGTCGGCAGTTCGTTCCCTCCACGAGAAACTTCAGCAGGTGCATCAATTGGTCAGTATGTCTTCAGGTAGTCGAAACTACATTGATTTCAATGACAACGAGTCGGCCTTTGACGAACTAGCGAAACACGTTCGAAACAAGCAGCCAATCGAAGCGGAGTCGGTGCGGTCTGTCTATTTTCTAGGAACCCTGGCAAATGTTAAGTATCGAAAACTCCGTCACCTTCGTCGTCCAGACGCGGCGGAGTTGGTGAAGGCTGAAATAGAGAGTGATCCCTCCCTCAGCAAGCTCCTTGCCCTAGCCGAAGAAACAGATCGAATCGGGGGCGAAGCGCAGGACGTGCTTGATGCGATCCTTGGGGAGGCCCCGGCAGCGGGTCCGCTAACAGCGCTCCTGGGTTTAGTTGCAACTAGGCGAGTTGACGAAGCCGTGGAACTCGAAGGCGGGACGGTTGTCGAGATGGCTGCAGTCCTCGAGAGCCTGGCAAGCGCCGTAGTTGCGGCGGCCGACGAGGCCGAGGAGGATCAACGTGACCAGAGTGCGCAGGTCGCTCCGCTGGCCCGTCTGGATAAGGCGATAGTTGAGGTTGAGCGTGCAACGGAGGGCTTGGCAAGAGCTCGAGCCTTCGACGACTTCGACGAAACCGGGCTCGCTTCACGGATCACAAGGCTGCAGGCTCTCTTAGGGAATTTCGCGGAAACACAATCGTGATCAGAATAGAGCTTGGCTCACACTCTCGACCTACTGTGAGGTTGTGCCGAGAGGGAACCTATAACGCCGGTGCTTGGGCACATTTAGGCGCCGTACTTGGGCGCGGCGTAGTAGGCGGCGATGCCTCTGTCCTCGAAGTCCGAGAAGAGGTGTTCCTGTCCGAGCTGTCGAGCGTGCGCGAGGCGAGGTCATTTTATGGGGAGGACCTCTCCTTCGGGCCGAAGATCACGTCGCAGCTCACGACGCTCGCGCAAGATCGAGTTACCCGAGAACGAGCTGTGGCGAGCAGCGTAAGCGGATCATTGGAGTCCATCGAAAGCGAGCTCCTAGATGCGGGATTTGTGCGGACTCTAAAGCCCTTCCAATTGTTGAATCTTGCCCGAATATCCCAGCTGCCTCACGGCGCTGATTTCTCTGTGCCTGGAGCCGGGAAGACGACCGTCGCTTTGGCGAACTTTGCGTTGCAGCGGGCTCGTGGTGAGGTGTCTCGACTACTGGTCGTAGGACCGATCGCTGCGTTTGAGGCGTGGAAGACAGACGCTGCGGCCTGCTTCGATTCAAGTCCAATGATCTCTGTTCATCTCGGCAGCAATTCGGCTATCTCGCAAAGAACTGACATTCTCTTGACTAATTACAATCGTGTTGCCAGCGACTATGAACGCATCAGATCGTTCGTAGCATCTGGGCCGACACATTTGATTCTCGATGAGGCGCACAGAATGAAGCGTGGAGAAGCAGGCGTTCATGGTAGAGCTGTTCTGGATCTCGCCTATGTTGCCCGGAGACGTGACATCTTGACCGGCACGCCAACTCCGCAGGGGGCTTTCGACCTAGTTGCATTGATGCGGTTCCTATATCCTGGCCAAGATCGCTCGATTCTGCCACCTAGTACCTACGATGAGTCGGCCAGCCGGGAGGCGGAGGTAGTTCAGGCGGCAGGGCAGGCGATAGGCAAATACTTTGTGCGAACCCGCAAGGCTGATCTGGAGATACCCGAGCCGGAGTGGAACGTCGTTCGACGTCCGATGGGTGCGATACAGGCCGCGATCTATGATGCGCTCAAGGGTCGGTATCGGGGTGAGTTCGAGCTACCCAAAGATTCTCGCCGCAATTTCGACCGGTTGGGTCGAGTAGTAATGTACTTATTGGAGGCGGCAGTGAATCCTGCTCTTCTCACGGCGGGTTCCGATGTGGCCGACGAGACGGGGTTTGTCCATCCGCCGATTGAGCTGGACGGTTCGGAACCACTGAGTCGACTCTTAGAGAATTACGCGCAGTTCGAAACCCCCTGGAAGTACGAGTACGTACGTGAGGCTGTAGCGGCGGCGGCTCGGTCAGGTCGAAAAATTCTGGTCTGGACTACATTCGTGCGCAACATTCGGGTACTTGCTGAAGAACTCAGCGCGTATAACCCCGCGATTGTTCATGGCGGCGTGCCCGCCGAGGATGCCGTCGCCGCGGGGCAAACCAGCCGAGAGAGCGAACTGAATCGCTTTCGCTACTCCCCGGATTGCACGGTTCTGCTAGCGAACCCGGCGGCCGCGGGAGAAGGAATCAGCCTTCATCATTGGTGCCACGAAGCAATCTATTTGGACCGTACTTTCAATGCAGGTCACTTCCTTCAAAGCCAAGATCGCATTCATCGGCTCGGTCTAGAGCCCGAGACGGTCACGCGGTTCACGCTTCTTGTTAGCGAGGAATCGATCGATGACTTTGTCGACGAGCGATTGCGCGAAAAGGTAGCCGTTCTATCGCAACTGATGAATGACCCCGGACTTGTTCGCGTCGCATTGCCCGAAAGTGACCAATATCATGATGTCCCAGCAGTGGAATCGGACGACATGTCGGCGGTGGCTTACCACCTAGTTGGCCGGTAGAATATGCTTCCCACTCACGGTTCGGTGATGAGTGTCTTTCTTCTTGCTAATGTTGCGACTCACGGTAGGGCTGCCAATGATGCAGATTGGGTTGGCCAGGCGCAAAAGCGGAGCTCGTTTCTTGCTTCCGCGATTGATCACGAGCCCACCGCTCGTTTACTGCGTACAGCTGGCTTGGTCGGGTCCCAGGAAGAAGTCAAGCCGAGCTCCGCTTTGCGAGCAGTCTCCTTCGCGGCAACTCGGTCTTGTTTGATCGCAATTGCAAGTCTAATGCTCCAGATTTCTCCGCCAGACTGGCTCCCATCGGCGACTGTCGGAGGGCGTTTCCGCGAGGCGCTCGTCCCGACGGCGGATCTGCAGTCTCTTGAGTGGCTGCGTCCGGACCTTGATCGACTGCTTGTTGGTGCCATGGCCGGGAGCAGTGAACGCATAGAACTCCTTCGCTTGGGATTAGGACGTGCCGCAGAGTTAGTTGTGCTCCATATGTTGAGAGCAGGACATAGTCAGCCTACTCATGTGTCAGAAGTTTCTGACCATTACGGATACGACATAGAGTCGAGTTTTCCTGAGACCCAACAGTGGGAGGTAAAGGGCTGCTTCACGGAGGCAGCCGGTCGTTTCCACATAAGCAGAAATGAATTCGAGACGTGCAAACTGTTCAGAGACAGTTGGAAGATCGTGCAGGTTCAGTTCGCTGGTGCCGCCGTGACTGCCCCGGCTCTGACAGAGGCGCACGTAATCGGGGTCCGGCAGGCCGCGGCACCGGATGTGATAGCTCTTGCTCCCGCTGAGTCTCCGACATTCCGCTGGGAGCAGAGCGCACAGATGACCTTGCCCGCAAGTCGATGGACGTCGAGTGCCATGGGCGGGACTGCTGGTCTGAGCCTCCCAAGTCTGTACGAGCTAGGGGCCGAGGCGGCCGACCTGCGCTTGCTTCGCGTGGGCAGACGGGCTTGAAGGCGGAAGCGCAGGCGCAAGCCGGAATCGGTGGTTCACGCCACGAGATCGCTCGATGTCGGCACTGTCGCATAGTGTATCCCTGTGGATAACGTGACGTCGATCGATGCGGCGAGACCCAAGGTTCTGGAATTCTTCGCCGGGATCGGGCTTGCGCGGCTGGGTCTCGAGTCGGCAGGGTTTCGGGTAGCTTGGTCGAACGACTATGAGTTGAGCAAGCGATCGATGTACGAGGCCCACTTTGGTATGGGCGACTCGAGTCATACGTTTCGCCTTGGTGACATCGCGGGCGTAACGGCGGACGAACTGCCGTCGGACGCAAGTTTGGCCTGGGCTTCTTCTCCGTGCACCGATCTCTCGCTTGCAGGGGGACGAGCGGGGCTAGCCGGTAAGGAGTCCGGCACTTTTTGGGAGTACATACGCCTCCTGCGCGAGCTCAAGACGAAGGGGGCGTTGCCTGCGGTTGCAGTGCTCGAGAACGTCGTCGGTCTGGCGACGTCGCACGGCGGGGACGACTTGGTGGCTGCAATCTCGGCATTCAACGAACTCGGGTATTCCGTCGACGTTCTAGTTATCGATGCCAGGCGATTCGTCGCACAGTCAAGACCTCGACTTTTTCTTGTCGCAGTGACAGACCCTTCTGACGATGTCGACAGCGTTTCGGACCTGCGGCCAGACTGGCTTCAGTGGGTGTTTGGTGATGCAAACCTCCGCACTCATCGAGCGGCCTTGCCCGCTGCGCCCGCGGCGAAACTCAATGGTTTCGGTGAGCTGACCGAAGCTATGCCCCGTGATGATGCGCGATGGTGGGATAGCGAGCGCACCGCGCGCTTCATCGGTTCGCTCTCCGCGATGCAGCTCGCGCGCATTACGGAAATGCAGAAGATGGCTGGAAGCCGGTTCCGCACCGCCTATAGACGAACCAGGAACGGTGTTGCAATGTGGGAAGTCCGGCCTGACGATATATCTGGATGCCTCAGAACGGCGCGCGGCGGTTCGTCGAAGCAAGCGGTCGTCCGGCTGGGTGATGGCCAGATGCAGGTTCGTTGGATGACACCAAGAGAGTATGCGCGATTGATGGGGGCTGATGATTACCGGCTCGACGGCGTACGTACTAACCAAGCCTTGTTTGGGTTCGGTGATGCCGTGGCCGTCCCGGCGGTCCGCTGGCTGGCTAAAAACTACCTAGTGAAGGCGCTCAGCGGTGGGAGCGACTCTATGCGTCCCAGCGTGGATTTTGCACATCGATAGCTGTTCGCATGTCCGCCGTCCGACGGTGTAGGCCTATCGGTTTACCACCGGGGACTACGAGATAGATTCACGATCGGCCCGGTCGATTGCAGGTCGCCCTGTTGAGATTCGGCGGTTCCGTCAGTTGCAGATCGGTGTCTCAGAATCTATCATTACTCGCCGCCAGGCCATTCGAGCGCAATCATCAACTAGGCGGCAGCCAGGCACCGCGCTGCCGGGCGTGCCTGTGCAGCGGATCAGTGCCCCCGCAGTCGTTCCGCCCCTCCGGCATTGCGATGTGCGTTAATGCCTGCGGCTGCGCGAGCATGTTGAGGTTTCGCGCGAGGAGGCGACGACGCGGGCCGGACCAGCCCTGGCAACAAAGCTTGCCCTGCGCTCGCGAATGCAGCCACCGCACTCTTGCTCCGGGGTCTCCACCTAATGACACACCGTCTGGTCGGCGCGGTCAATCAGCATTCGCGTCCCCCGCCATCCCTGCCAGTGGCGTGCCTGGCACCTTCAACCGGATGTCACGCTCAATCCGGAACGTTAGCTGCTGCGTGGCCGCCTGGGTCGTAAAGTGCAAATGCTGCCCTGGACGAATCTGCGTCTAGTCCGCTTCCTCCCCGGTCGGGCTGCTGTGAAGAACTCTGAAGTCGACAGCTCGCTGTCACGACCCTTCGTTAGGGTCGGTGTGGGCGAACTGAACCTAGGCTCTTGTGAAGGCCGTAGTTTTGTCGGAGGGCCGGTGCTGAGTCCTTTGCCGAAATGGCCGACGCCACCTTGTCTCCGGCGATTGTGTTCTGACAACGCGCGTGACCCACCCGCACGATCACATGAAAGGCCCGCACGTGGACGCTTCTGAACTCAACTCCGCCGTCGGCCAGGGGCTCGAGCAGCTTGGGTTGGGCCTTCGGCCCATCGTCGAGGGTGCGTTCGCCGAGGCGGTGCCCGGTGTCGAGTGGACTCGGATCGTCGAGCAGAAGGATCGCGCGGCCGGGATCGGGCACGGGCGGTACTCGGCGACCGACGTGTCGCTGATGCTCCGGGCGATGACCGAACGGATCGGGGAACTGTGGTACCCGTTCGACCGCGTGCTGTCGCGGAGCGCTCGCGGGTATGCCAGTGAACTTCGGGAGGTTCGAAACGCCTGGGCGCACAACGCGGGGTTCACGGAGCAGTCTGCGTACCGGGCTTTGGACTCGATGCAGTTGTTGTTGGAGAGCGTCGGGGCCGCGGAGCAGGCTGCGGTTGTGGGGGAGTTGAAGGGGCGGGTGTTGAGCCCTTCGACAGGCTCAGGGACCGAGACGGGTGCGTTGACGAAGACGGCGAACGAAGACGAGATGGGCCCTTCGACAGGCTCAGGGACCGGAGCGGTCGCGTCGACAGGGTTGGCCGACGGTCGCGAAGCGGAAGATGGGCAGAGCGCCGCAGGCGCCATTTCCGTTGACGGCGCCGCAGGCTCCTCGTCTGCAGCAGACGCCCCCGCCTTCGTCGCCATCCGCGTCAGCGCGACGCCGACGCTCAGCTACGCGATGGCGCACTGCAGCATCGCGGTGATCGACGAGATCGTCCTCGAGAACCACGGCGGGGAACGCCGGGCGGCGTCCGTCGAGATCGACGTCGTCACCGCCGACGGTGCCCTCGCCGACACCAAGGTGCTCCTCGCCGACCTCGGCGAAGACCGCACCACCCTCCTCCGCAGCCCCGAAGTCCTCCTTGACCCACGCCGCATGCTCCTCGTCGAAGAACAGCGGCCCGGCGTCATCCGGGTCACCGTCCGCGACGCCGCAGGCACCCAGCTCGGCGCCGTCGAGAGCCCCGTCACCGTGCTCGCGTCCAACCAGTGGATCGCCGCACCCGTGCAGCTCGGCCTCGAACTCCTCGCCGCCCACGTGCAGCCCAATGCCCTCGTTGTCAGCGAGCTCATGCTCGAGGTCTCCGACCTCCTCGAGCAGCAGACCGGAAACAGCTCCCTCGCCACCTACCAACTCGACGACCCCGCCCGCATCGACGCCATCGTCGCGGCCGTCTGGGACGCCGCCCGCGCCCGCGACATCCGCTACGCCGAACCGCCCGCCAGCTGGGGCCAAAGCGGCCAGAAGGTCCGCACCCCCGAGGAAGTCCTCACCAGCCACCTCGGCACCTGCCTCGACACCACCATCCTGCTCGCGTCCGTCCTCGAAGCCATCGGCATCCACCCCCTGCTCTGGCTCCTCAACGACCACATCTTCCTCGGCTACTGGCGCGTCCAGACCACCCTCGACGTCGTCGCCAGCACCGACGTCTCCGAAGCCGTCAACTCCCTCGAACTCGGCCGCATCGGCGTCGTCGAGACCACCATGCTCACCGGCACCTCCGCGACCTTCGCCGACGCCTCCCGTCGGCCCCATACCGAACACCTCGCCGGCTCGCTCGACGACTTCATCGGCATCACCGACGTCGTCCAGGCCCGTCTCCGCAAGATCTACCCGCTGCCGAGCCGCCGCATCAACGCCGAGGGCGAGCCCGTGGTCACCCTCTACCAGGCACCCGAAGCCCGCGCCCTCACGCAGGACGCCCCGGCCACCGCCGAGTCGACCGCCGCCGGCCACGGCCCCGACGTCCCGAAGCGCGTCTCCACCTGGAAGAACGCCCTCCTCGACCTCAGCCTCCGCAACAAGCTCATCAACTACACCGACCGCTCCGGCTTCGAACTCGCCGTCCCCGGCCCCGCGCTCGGGCGCCTCGAGGACAGCATCAATCACGGCACCCCGCTCACCCTCGTCGCCTCCGACAGCGTCGCCACGATCGACCAGCAGCGCGGCATCCGCTTCGGCCGCGACCTCGACGAGAGCGACCGCATCACCTTCCTCGACGACAAGAAGAGCGCCTTCATCGACGTCACCCAAGCCGCCTACCCGACGAAGCTCCGCGCCCTCGCCTACAAGGCCAAGACGATCGTCGAGGAGACCGGCGCCAACAACCTCTACCTCGCGTTCGGCATGCTGAGTTGGCGCTTCGGCGACCGCGACCTCCGCTCACCCCTCGTGCTCGTGCCCGTCACGCTCACGACCACGAGCCGTGGCTCCTCCTACCGCCTCACCCTCGACGAGGCCGGCTCGTCCACGCCCAACTACTGCCTGCTCGAGAAGCTGCGCCTGAGCTTCGGCCTCGAGATCCCCGGACTCGCCAACCCCGTCGAGGACGGCTCCGGCATCGACCTCCCCGCCGCGTTCACCGCCGTGCGCCAGGCGATCCTCGACGCCGGCCTCCCGTTCCGCGTGGAGGAGACGGCGTCGCTGTCGATCCTCCAGTTCGCGAAGTACCGGCTGTGGAAGGACCTCGACGAGAACTGGGAGACGCTCAGCCGCAACAGCCTCGTCGACCACCTCATCAACTCGCCGCTCGAGGCCTACGCCGACCCGACGCCCGCGCAGACCGACACCGACCTCGACCGCCTCGGCCTCGACTGCCCGGTCGCCGCCGACTCGTCGCAGCTCGACGCCGTCGCCGAAGCGGTCGTCGGCCGCACCTTCGTGCTCGAAGGCCCTCCCGGCACCGGCAAGTCGCAGACCATCACCAACCTCCTCGCCCGCTCGCTCGCCGAGGGCAAGAAGGTCCTGTTCGTCGCCGAGAAGCGTGCGGCGCTCAACGTCGTGAAGCAGCGACTCGAAGACGTCGGACTCGGCGCGTTCTCGCTCGACCTCCACGACAAGGGCGCCAGGCCCAACGTCGTCCGCGCGCAGATCAAGACCGGCCTCGACCTCCGCACCAAGGCCGACATCGATGCGCTGAGCACCAACCGCGAGCTGTCCGAGTCCGGCCTCCGCACCCTCACCCGCTACGCCGATCGCCTCCACGAGGTCAACGCCGCCGGCTTCTCGCTCTACTCCGCGCGGAGTCGCCTGCTCGCGATGGACCACGACCTCGTCCCCATGGCGATCCCCGAGCAGCTCGTCGCAGCCGGTACGCCCGAGGCCTTCGAGGAGCTGCGGCAGGTGTTCCGCGAGCTGCCCGAGCGCTCGGATCTCGCGCGCCCGAGCACGACCCACCCGTGGGCGTTCCTCGACGGCCCGTCGGCTCCCGGGCTCGACGCCGCGACTGTCCAGCAGCTCGCCCGCGCGATGGACGCCGCCCTGGCCTCGACGCTCGACGCCGGCCTCCCGATGGACGCCCTGCGCCTCGCGTCGCGACCCGATCTCCTCGGCCTCTGGTCGACCGCCGTCGCCGCACCGCGCCTGCCGATCGGCGCGCTAATGGCCGGAACCAGGCCCGAGGACTTCAGCCGGCTCGACGAGGCTCTCGCTGCCGCCGAACAGCTTCGCGACGCCCAGGCCGAGTGGCGCTCGACCTTCACGCCAGCCATCCTCGACCGCGACATCGCCGGCCCGCTTCACGCCGCCGAGCAGGCTGCCGCGTCGAGCTTCTTCGGTCGCAAGAAGCGGCTCCGGGCCGCGCTCGCCCAGCTGAGCGACGTGCTCGCGGTCGACGCGACCTCGTTCAAGGTGAAGCAGCTCGTGCCACAGCTCACCGAGGCGAAAGCCGCGCAGGACCGCCTCGTCCAGCTGCGCGGCACGCTCCGCTCCACAGCCCTCCCGCTCGTCGGCGACCGCTGGAACCCACTCGTCGAGCCGACCCAGCCGGTGCGCGAACTGCTCGGCTGGTACCGCTGGCTGTCGGAGGGCTTCCGTCTCCCTGGCACGCCCGACGACGCGTTCATCACCGCCGTCCGCGACCACTACGCGACGACCCAGCCGTCGCAGGAGGCAGCCCAGGCGCTGACGACGCTCGCGAGCACCTGGAGCGAGTTCCTGCGGATTGCGTCCGTCACCACCGAGCGCCTGTCTGCGTGGTCGGGTGGCGAGGGCTTCCTGCAGGCCTGGTGGTCGACGCGCGACGCCCGCCGCCTCGACGCCGCCGAGCCCGTCGTCCTCGAGCGCTGGCTCGACCTCGTGCGGGTCATCGAACCGCTCCGCACCCACGGGCTCGACGACGTCCGCGCTGCGATCCTCGCCGGTCGCATCGAGACCGAGGACGCGACGCTCGCCTTCGAGAAGGGCCTCGCGCAGGCGTCGATCGACGAGCGCGAGCGCACCACGACGCTCGACGCCTTCGACGCCACCGCACACAACCGCAGCGTCACCCGTTTCACCACGAGCGTGAAGGCCGTGCGTGAGGAGCTGCCGCGGGCGATCCCGGCGTCGGTACTCGGGCTGCGGACGTTCAGTTCGCAGTCGGAGAGCGGTCAGGTCGGCGGGCTGCGTCGCCAGATCGACCGTCAGCGCGGCGGCATGAGTGTCCGTGCGCTGCTCGAGAACTTCGGCGAGCTCATCACGCAGATCATGCCCTGCACGCTCGCGAGCCCGGAGTCGGTCGCGCGGTTCTTCCCGGCCGCCGCCGAGCTGTTCGACATCGTCGTGTTCGACGAGGCGTCGCAGATCCGGGTCGCCGACGCGATCGGGGCGATGGGGCGTTCGCGCTCGGTCGTGGTCGTGGGCGACAGCAAGCAGATGCCGCCGACGACGTTCGCGGAGGCCGGCGCGACGATCGACGACGAGGCCGACTTCACGAGCGAGGTGCTGCAGGACGAGGAGTCGATCCTGTCCGAGTGCGTGCAGGCGCGGGTGCCGAGCAAGTGGCTGTCGTGGCACTACCGCAGCCAGGACGAGTCGCTCATCGCGTTCTCGAACCACCATTACTACGACAGTCAGTTGTCGTCGTTCCCGGCGCCGTTCGTGGGCGCGGGCGACGGTGGGGTCGAGGGCCACGGGCTGGCATTCGTGCGACTCGACGGGCAGTTCGAGCGCGGCGGCCGAGGCAAGTCGCTGCGGACGAACCCGGTGGAGGCACAGGCGATCGTCGAGGAGATCACCCGCCGTTTCGCCGCTTCGCCGGATGAGACGCCGTCGCTCGGCGTCATCACCTTCAACGCGCAGCAGCGGACGCTCATCGAGGACCTGCTGCGCGACAGCACCGACCCGCGGATCGCGACGGCGCTCGACGAGCAGGACGGGCTCTTCGTCAAGAACCTGGAGAACGTGCAGGGTGATGAGCGCGACACGATCCTGTTCTCGATCGCGTTCAGTGCGAACGAGAAGGGCGTGATCCCGCTGAACTTCGGGCCGCTGACGCGAGCTGGTGGCGAGCGGCGGTTGAACGTCGCCGTGACGCGGGCGCGGCGACAGGTGGTGCTGTTCGCGAGCTTCGACCCGTCGGAGCTGCGCGCGGAGCAGACGTCGTCGATCGGCATCAAGCACCTGAAGGCGTATCTCGAGCTCGCGCAGCGGGGGAGCGACGCGGCCGGTGAGGACGGTCGTCGTCAGGCGATCATCGACCGCCACCGCGACGAGATCGCCGACGAGCTGCGGTACGCCGGGCATGCCGTTCGGACGGATGTCGGGTTGTCGGACTTCCGCGTCGACATCAGCATCGCGACAGAGGCGGAGCCGGACCGACCGCTCGTCGCGGTGCTGCTCGACGGGGCGTCGTGGCGTGAGCGACGGACGGTCGCTGACCGTGACGGACTGCCGATCGAGGTGCTGAGTGGCCTCATGCGGTGGCCGGGCGTCGAGCGCGTGTGGTTGCCGGAGTGGCTGCACCACCGCGAGGAGGTGCTTGACCGGTTGGTCGCGGCCGTTGAGGCTGCAGGGGAGCGGGCTGCTGCGGGGCGTGCGGTGGACGCACCTGTTACCGACGAACCGGACCAGACCGAGGTGACTGCCGGCGGCAGCGAGGACGCCGTCGACGAGTCCGCCGCGGGTGCGGATGCGGTCCCGCCGGTGCGGAGTGCGCGCGTTCGGGAGTGGTCGGAGCGGCTGGCGTCGCTGGAGACCCTGTCGGAGTTCCGTGACCGCAAGGTCGGTTCGGCGCAGTCCGCGGAGGCGGCGCCGGAGACGGATACGTCGGCGCGGCATCCGGAGCTGTCCGAGTACCAGGCCTGGGACGCGCCCATGCTGGGCTCGATCGAGGTGCTCGACCGCTTGCCGGGTCGGACGTCTGTTGTCGCGGTGCAGGGTGCGATCCGTGCGGCGGTGGAGGCCGAGGGGCCGATCCATCTGACGCGTCTGGCGAAGCTGGTCGCGGGTGCGTTCGGTCTCGATCGGGTGGCTGGGTCGCGGGCGAAGTCGATCCTCGACAAGGTCCCGGCCGAGTTCCTCGGTCGCTCTGACGAGCCCTTCGCTTGGCCGACGGAGATCGACCCGCTCACGTGGCGAGGAGCGCGTCAGTCCGCGGCGGACGCGCCTCGTGCGATCGAGCACATCTCCCTGGTGGAGATCGCGAACGCGATGGCGATCGCCGCGGAGCAGTCCGCCGGTCTCTCGCCCGACGAGCTCCGTCGCGAGACCCTCGCGATCTTCGGCGGCAAGCGTGTCACCGCCGCGATCGGTGCCCGCCTCGACGAGGCCCTCGAGTTCGGTTTGGCTTCAGGGCGTGTTCGCCGGAGCGGCGAGACGATTCTGGAGGGCGTGTTGTCGTGAGACACACGAATCTCATGCACCGGCGGGTGGCCTAGTGGTTCGTACAGGGGCACGAAGCAATGAGCTTCGAAGGCTGTTGCGCGCTGCGGGGATGGAGGAGGCGGGGTCGAGACCACCGGCGCCTCGCCTCGACTCGCTCTCCGAATCGAAGGTGTCTGACATCATCGGCCTGTACAGGGGCCTTGGCGGGGCCATCGATCATCCACGGCTTGCTCCGGGCGCTTGGGACATTGCTTACCAAAATGGGCTCGTCATCGAGTTGGACGAGGAAATGCACTTCACCCGCTATCGGGCTCAAACACTCGAAACAGCCTGGGCGCCGCAACTCCCGTGGACGGACAGCTACCGCCGCTACACAGCGGAACATGAGGGCCGCGTCGGGACTGGTGGCCGACGGTGGTCGAACCCTTCCGCCGCTCGCCTGTTCGGTGGCGAAGATCCTCCGCTGACGTTCGGTGCCTTTGGGGGTCCACGCTGGAAACAGCGAGCCCTCTACGACGCCATCAAGGACGCTGCGGCTCTGGACGGTACCGTCACGCTGGCTCGGATATCGGTCCACGATGTCATTGGTGTAACGCTGCTCAACGACATCCTTTACGGGAAGGCTGCGGTCGATCTGGAGGTCCTTACTGACTTCATTGCAGCCCGAACCACTCAGTCTTAGGGGCGACGGTACGCTCTGCCCATGGCAGACACGAAAGCAACCAAGACCATCGGTGAGCACTGGGTTGCGAGCGAACTGGCGCGGCATGGTTGGGCCCCGGCCTTGACTCGAGATGGGCTTGAGCGGACGGACATTCTTGCGGTCCATTCAGGCGAGGAACGACCGATCATCGAAGTTCAGGTGAAGACCATCCGGGGCGACAGTCAAACGTCCAGCTGGCCTCTCGGCGAGAAAGCACAACTGCCTCCCAAACACTCCGGTGAGTGGTTCGTCATGGTCGCTGTCCCACACGATGTCGAACGTCCGTCGAGAGGTTTCATCGTGCCTCGAGCGCACACGGCCGCCGCGGCATGGATCGTTCACCAGCATTGGCTGACTGAGCCGGGCGTGCCGGCTGGAAAACGGAATGCGGGTGTGGACAGAAGTCGAGTCGCGTTGAAGTTCTTCGAGCGTTACGAAGCGCGTTGGGACCTCCTCCTGAAGCCGGCCGACCAGGCACCCGTGCTCCTGCCGTCAGAACTTCGGGAGATCGCCCTCGAGGAGCGTGTGGGCCTGCCGCCGGAACACCCGTGGCATCAGGAAATGCCCGATGCTTGGTAGCAGGGCGGATCCGCAACCACCTCGACCTTGAACCCGGCCTCGTTCTCGAGCCAGCCCGCGTAGTGCTCCTCGCCACCGGCGTGCGGGTAGCGGTCCTGGTACAACGGCTGCCAGCCGTGCTCCGGGGCCGCCGCCATGAGGGCGTCGACGGCCTCGCGCGATCCCGCTCGGAAGGCGAGATGGTTCACGCCCGGTCGGCGACGGTCGTGCGAGTCGGCGCTCAGGTTCGGTGACGCCGTGAGCGTCAGGTACGTGTCGCCGGCCTCCCAGGACTCACCGCCGGACCACTCGCTCGCCATCGTGAAGCCGACACGACCGAGCAACCACGCCCAGCCCGCCCGCTCCGCAGCCACGTCCGCCAGCCACACCTCGACGTGGTGCAATCCGGGACCAGCCGCGACCAGCGCGGACGGCCGCGTGCGCTGCAAGACATCCGCAGCACCCCGCAGCCGTTCCAACGTCCCCGCCACCGCGACCCGCGCGAGCGCATGCGGCCGCGCGAGCACGTCGATGTTGCGCGCGATCCGCACGTCCTTCAGCGGGACGAGCACCAACTGCGAGTCCGCCCGCGGCGCCGTGTATCGCGGGAACAACGCCAGCAGCCCGCCGCCCACGATCAGCGACGCCGCCAGGTGGTAGTCGTTCACCCGATGCGCTCGCTGGAACCGCACCCCCGCCGTCGCCTCGACCACCCCGAGCGCGACGTCCGGCGCGAAGCCCGCATGCGCCGCGATCCACGACTCCTCGGCGAGTTCCGCAGCCGACACCGACGACCGCGCGGCCAACGGATGGTCCACCGACATCGCCACGTCGAACGGCTCGCTCAACAGGGTCGTCACCGACAACTGCTCCGACGGCCACGGCTCGTCGTGATCCATGCGGTGCGCGATGACGAGGTCGTACTGGTCGACGAGCTCGGCGAACTCCGGCTGCGCGACATCGTGCTCGCCGAACACCAACGCCGGCGCGGAGCCCGCGTCCCCCTCGGCCAACAGCCCCGGCAACAGCGCCTGGCCTGCGCTCTGGAACGCCGCCACCCGCACCCGCGCACCGGTGTCGTCGCCGTACTCGCGCACCGTCTCCGCCGCGCGGTCGATGAGCGTGTGCACAGTCCCGGCCATCTCGGCCAGCGCCATGCCCGCCTCGGTCAGCCGGATCTCACGCCCGACGCGATACGTGAGCGGCACGCCCAGCTCGCGATGCAGCGCGGCCAGCTGCTGCGAGATCGCGGGAGCGGTCACGTGCAGGTGACGCGCGACGGCGGCGATCGTGCCGCGATGGGCGAGCTCGCGCATGATCCGCATCTGGGAGAGATTCATCAGCTCAAGCTAACTGGTCACGTGGAAACCCTCAATATTCATGACGGATCGATCTGACTAGCGTGGTCATCAGGACAGCGCAAGGACGCCCGTCCGCGACAGCCAGCACACCAAGCACCACCGGCAGTCGCCGCTCCCGCAGGAAGGAACGCTGTTGCTCGCCCTCTGGAAACGACCCGACACCGCCGGTTTCGAACTCGTCGAGCGCGCGATGCCGGCGATGGGCTCCGACGACGTCCTCATCCGCGTCCACCGCACCGGTATCTGCGGCACCGACCTCCACATCGAATCGTGGGACCCGTGGGCGGCCGGCGCGGTCGACGCCCCACTCGTCCCGGGCCATGAGTTCTCGGGGGAGGTCGTCGAGGTCGGCAGCCGTGTCGCGGGGATCCCGGTCGGCGCGGCGGTCTCGGGCGAGGGGCACCTCGTCTGCGGCACCTGCCGCAACTGCCGCTCCGGCCGCCGCCACCTCTGCCGCCACACCCGCGGACTCGGCGTCAACCTCGACGGCGCCTTCGCCGAATATGTCGTCCTCCCCGCCAGCAACGTGTGGGTCCACGGCGACCAGGTGACACCCGACCTCGGCGCCCTCTTCGACCCCCTCGGCAACGCCGTCCACACCGCCCTCAGCTTCCCGATCCTCGGCGAAGACGTGCTCATCACCGGCTGCGGCCCCATCGGCCTCATGGCCATCGCCGTCTGCCGGGTCGCCGGCGCGCGCAACATCGTCGCGACCGACGTCGTCGCCGACCGACTTGAGAAGGCGCTCGCCGTCGGAGCCGACCGGGTGGTGGACGTCTCGAAGGAACGGGTCGCCGACGCCCAGGCCGCGCTCGGCATGCTCGAGGGCTTCGACATCGGCCTGGAGATGTCCGGCCAAGCGGCTGCCGCGAGCGAACTCATCGACAACCTGAACACCGGCGGCAAGGTTGCATTGCTCGGTCTGCCGTCGACGAACATCGAGATCGACTGGACCAAGGTCATCACCCGCATGATCACCATCAAGGGCATCTACGGCCGCGAGATGTTCGACACCTGGCACCACGCCAGCGCGATGGTCGACCACAGCCCTGAGCTCCGGCACGCTCTCGAGACGCTCGTCACCGCCCGCTTCCCGCTCGCCGCCTGGCAGGACGCCTTCGACACCGCGCGCGGGGGAGCGGCGGGCAAGGTGCTCATCGACTGGACCGACACCCGCGACGCCGTCATCACCGGGGTCATCGACGAACACGTGCCGGAGACCGTCGGCGCGGTCACCGCAGCCTGAGCCGACGCCCGTCGCCCACCCAACCGACAACCGACCCACCGCCCACTCGACCCCGAGGAGACGACATGTACGGCACTATCAAGACCCAGTTGCGCGACCAGCTCGACCGCATCGAGGCGGACGACCTCACCAAGCGCGAGTTCGCGATCACCTCGCGGCAGGGGAGCCACGTCACCATCGACGGTGGTGAGGTGCGCAACTTCTGCGCCAACAACTACCTGGGTCTCGCGAATGAGCCGTCGATCGTCGACGCCGCCAAGCTGGCCCTCGACGAGTGGGGCTACGGGCTCGCGAGCGTGCGGTTCATATGCGGCACCCAGCAGATCCACCGTGACCTCGAACAGGAGTTGAGCGCCTTCCTCGGCACGGAGGACACCATCCTGTTCTCTTCCTGCTTCGACGCGAACGGAGCCGTCTTCGGCGCGCTGTTCGGCGAGGACGACGCGATCATCTCCGACGCCCTCAACCATGCCTCGATCATCGACGGCATCCGCCTGAGCAAGGCCCGCCGCCTGCGCTACCGCAACCGCAACATGGCCGACCTCGAGCAGCAGCTCATGAACGCCGCCGACGCTCGTCGCACCGTGATCGTCACCGATGGCGTGTTCTCGATGGACGGCTTCTACGCCCCGCTCGACGAGATCTGCGACCTCGCCGACCGTTACGGCGCGCTCGTGCTCGTCGACGATTCGCACGCGGTCGGCTTCGTCGGCCCGGGTGGTCGCGGCACGCCGGAGCTGTTCGGTGTGCAGGACCGCGTCGACATCCTCACCGGCACGCTCGGCAAGGCGCTCGGCGGGGCGTCGGGTGGGTATGTGAGTGCGAAGCAGGAGATCGTCGACGTGCTGCGGCAGTCGGGCCGGCCGTACCTGTTCTCGAACAGCCTGGCGCCGTCGCTCGTCGCCGGTGCGCGTCGTGCTGTGGAGCTGGCGGCTGCGGGCGACGAGCTGCGCGAGGGGCTCTTCCGGAAGGCGGACCTGTTCCGCGCCCGCATGACCGAGGCCGGTTTCCGCTTGTTGGAGGGGTCGCACCCGATCATCCCGGTGATGTTCGACGACGAGCAGCAGGCCGTCCAGGTGGCCGCGCGGATGCTGGAGCAGGGCATCTACGTGATCCCGTTCAGCTTCCCCGTGGTGCCGCGTGGCGAGGCCCGCATCCGCGTGCAGATCAGCGCCGCGCACAGCGAGCAGGACATCGAGGACTGCGTGGCCGCGTTCGTCGCGGCGCGGGGATAGGTGCCGCGGCTGGTCAGCGAGGGCGATCGCCGTCGCTGAGGTCGGCCGTCGATCGCAGTCGCATGCTCAGCACGTGCCGCACCGACCCGTCTGCGCCGAGGTCGTCGTCCACGCGCTGCATGCCGATCTTCTCCGCCACGCGCGACGACGCCCGGTTGTCGGGGTGGACGATCGCGACGAGTTCGAGCGCGTCAGTGTGCTCCTGCGCGAAGTCGCGGCTTGCGGCGGCTGCCTCGGTCGCGAACCCTCGACCCTGCCAGGCGGGGCGCACGTGGTAGCCGACTTCGAGCTTCAGTTCGCCGTTCACCCGCTGCCAGGTCAGACCGCAGTCACCGACGAAGTCGCCGTCGTGGGTCTCGATGATCCAGAGGCCGAGGCCGTACGTCGCATAGTTGTCCTCGTTCCAAGCGATCCAGGCTGGGGCCTGCTCGCGGGTCTTCGGCGCCGGGTAGAACTCCATGACGGCAGGGTCGCCAAGAAGCGCAGCCATCTCGTCGAGGTCCGCCGGCGTCATCCGCCGGAACCGCAGGTGCTCCGTGTTGTGAGGGACTGGCATCGGTTGAACGGCCTCTACTGCGTCAGGCCGCGTGCTGCGGCGGCTCGGCGTTCGGCCTGTGTCTCCGCTTGGTGCTTCCGAAGCGCGGACAGGACGGCGGTCCGGATGATGAAAATCCAAAGCAGCACGAACAGGATGAAGCCGAGGAGCCAAGAGGTGACGGTCAAGACGATGAGAGCGGTCGGGTCGAGGTTCACCCGTGAAGGCTACCGAAGTCGTGCGTCCGGAAAGTCGCGGGTCACTCCTTGGATGGTCCGATCAGCCGCGCAGCTTCCCAGTCGTGCGGAGCGGCGGTGAGGAGGACCACAACGTTCACCGTCGATCCTCGTTACTGAAGGATGGCTCCCTAACCTTCAGTAAGGGACCTCGTTAGTGAAGTTAGGCTCCCTAAGCTTCAGTAAGGGTGCTCATCGACGAAGGTTCTCATACGCGGAAGCCGCTCGCAGAGATGTCGTCGGCACCAGAAAACTCCCGCATTTGACTCTCCCGTAGGGGGAGACGGGATGCTTGAAGCATGTTGCACATCGGAGAGTTCGCAGGCATGACCGGCTTGAGCGTGAAGGCGCTTCGGCACTACGACGAGAAGGGTGTGCTGGTTCCGGCCGAGGTCGATCCCGACTCCTGGTACCGCCGCTACGGCGAGGAGCAGGTGCGTTCCGGCGTGATCGTGAAGGCGCTCCGCGACGCCGGCGTGCCGCTCGACGCCGTCGGCGTCACGGTCGCGGGTGCCGATCCGTCGACTACCATCGACGTCCACCACCGCCTCGTCCTGGAGCAACGGGAGCAGGAGGACCTGGCCTTCGCGCAGGCTCGTTCAGTCGTCGCGTCGCTCGCGGCTCCGGTCGAGATCGTCGAGCGCACCCTTCCGCCCCAGCCCTACGTCGGCCGGGTACTCACCGTGCCGCGCGGCGATGAGGACGCCGTGACGGACGACGACGCGAACGAGCAGTTCTCGCAGCTGTACGTCGCCGTGCAGGAGGCCGGCGTCGGCCCGTCGGGAACCTTCTGGACGACCTTGCGTCCCGGGGAGCAGGGCGCGGTCGAGATCGTCTGCTGCTGGCCGACCTCGTCGCAGCTCGAACCGACGTGGGGCGGCGATGGGACCACGGTCGACGTCCTGCCGGAACGTACCGAGCTCGCCGCGGTCTGGCGGGCCGAGCCGGGCGTCGAGCTCCCGGAGGGCTCGACCCACCCCGCGGTCGTCGCCTTGTTCGACGCGATCGCGGAGCGGGGCATCACGATGCCGACCACCGAGCTCCGGCAGCGGGTGCTCGGCCAGACCGCCGACGAGTATGCCGTCGAGGTGTCGATCACCTTGCCGTGATGCGGTGGTCAGGCGACACCTGTCGGGCTGTCAGGGCGGGTCGTTAGGCTGGAGTCGTGGCCAACAGCAAAGATTTCGACGCCCGTTACGAGCTCCGTGAGTTCCCGTTCGCGAACGGGACCGACGGTGAACCGACCCCGGAGAGCCTGGCGGCGCTCGACGCCATCGGGTTCGGCTTCCACGAGCCCACCCCGAAGCCCGAGGCGCGCAAACGCAAGGTGAACGAGTTGATCGCCGACGAAGCGGTCCTCCTCGGCGCCTACTTGCGCAACCCGCAACCCGGCTCGGTCGACGAGACCTGGCCCGCCGGCACGTTCTCCTGGTTCCCGAAGGCGCTCAGCTGGGGCGACGGCACGTCGATCAACACGCAGGCGGTCTCCGATGTCACGGTCCGCCCGACCGAGCGCCGTCGCGGGATCCTCCGTCGCATGATGACGCACGCGCTCGAGCGCGGCGTCGCCGACGGGTATGCGATCGCGGCCCTCACCGCCAGCGAGGGGACCATCTACCGTCGCTTCGGGTTCGGCTCCGCGATCCGCGAGCGCAACGTCGTCGTGAAGCGCGCGAAGGCGCTGCCGTTCCTCGCGTCGACCACCGGCATCGTGTCCGTCGTCACCCCCGAATACCTCGCCGACGGTGTCGCGCGTCAGGTGTTCGACCGCTTCGACGAGCGCTCGATCGGTTCGATGGTCCGCAACACCGGATCCTGGCCACTGGTCCTCGGCACGCTGGGTCGCGATGGCGAGCCCGCGAAGGACACCCGTGCCGCGGTGCACCGTCCGGCCGATGGCGAAGACGTCGACGGGTACGTCACGTGGCGCATGGTCGAGCAGCCCGGTGGGCAGACCGGCATCGAGATCATCGACCTCGTCTACGCAACGGACGCCGCCTACTTGTCGCTCTGGGAGTTCCTGCTTTCCATCGACCTCAACGACGTCGTGAAGTACAACCGTGCCCGCCTCGACGACCCGATCATCGCCGCCCTCGGCGACAACCGGGCGTACGACATCGAGCACGAAGAAGACCACGTGTGGCTGCGGGTCCTCGACCTGCCTGCCGTCCTCGCGTCTCGTCCCTATGCGGCCGACGGCTCGCTCACCATCGCGGTGACCGACGCGCTCGGCTACGCGGCGGGCACCTTCCGCCTCGAGGTGACGGGCGGTCGCGGCACGGCGACGAAGCTGAGCGACGAGACCGATGCGGCTGGTGCGGACCTCGCGCTCGACGTCGCCGACCTCGGCGCCCTGCTGCTCGGTGCGGTCTCCCCGGTGACCCTCGCCGCCGGCGGGGTGCTGCACGCCGCCGACGAGCAGGCGCCGCTCCTCCTGCGGTCGATGCTGCAGACCCCGCGTGCCCCGCACGGGATCACCTTCTTCTAGGAGGAGCTCGAAGCCTCGCCGCGACTCGGTCGCTCGATATGGTCATCAGGTGACAATGAGCAGAAGAGGGAACGCGTGAATGTCGCGCGTTTCATCCTCGGAGGCGTGATGATGATCGCGCTTGGCGGTTCCACGCTCGTCTTCCGGCGGCAGTTCGCCCGGATGGGCGATCGCGAGACCACCCGGGTCTACGGAAGGGTTTGGCTGCGTCTTCGCGGGAGGAAAGCTCCCCGGCCCAGTTCGATGATCATCCCCGGTCTTGCCGGCATCGCCATCGGGATCGCGAACATCGTGCAGTCGTTCCCCTGATCCCTCAGCGCGGCGGCCCGATACCTTCATGATGTGAGAACGAGCAGGCCATGGAGATCGTGAATCTGGGACGGTTCATCGGAAGTGTCCTGCTGATCCTGGCCGGCTGCGCAGTGGTCGTCTTCCGAAAGCCGCTGGCGCGCGGTATCGATCGCGGCAATACACGCCTGCACGGAAGGCTCTGGATTCACATTCGGGGAAGACGAGCGCTGTCACCCAGCACGTTGATCGCTCCGGGAATCGCCTGGATCGCTATCGGCATCTGGAACATCGCTCACTCTCTCGCCTGAACGGGCCGGGCCAGCCCGTGGGTCGCAACTCAGTCGCGCTGCTCGATGAGAGTCAGCTGCGTGCCGTCCGGGTCGATCAGGAAGCCGGCTCGGAATCCCCAGTCCTGCATCCGCACCGGGTGGAGTCGCGGTGCTCCAGTCGTGCGTTCCGGGACGCCCGACCGTCGGATCGCGTCGGCGAGCTCGTCGACCTCGGCGACTCGCAGGCAGCACATGAAGCTGCTCGACGCCGGGTCGAGGTCGGGCGCCGGGAAGAACTCGAGCTGCAGACCCCCGCGGACGAGGATCAGCCAGCCCTCATCGCGGAAGGTCTGCTCGAAGCCGAAGGCCGAGTAGAAGGCCTCGGTCACGTCGAAGCTGCGTGACGGCAGATTCGGCGTCGCGCGGTCGTGCTGGGTCGCGGTCATGGAGTCGATGATCGCAGCGCGACGACCGTCGGGGAAGGTCAATCCGTCGACGCCGGTGACGCCAGACGCTCGCGGAGGAAGGCGACCACGCGCTTGCGGGCTTCGAACGCGGGATGACCGTCGCGTTCGCGCACCTCGCCGGTGAGCACCGAGTGTGCGGTCTTCGCGAAGCCGCCGGGGTTGCCCGGTGAGGAGTCGAGTTCGATGACCTCGAAGGCGTCGCCGAGCTTCGCCGCGATGGTCGCGAATCGTTCCCGCGGCACGGCCTTGTCCTCGCTGAACCGCAGACCGAGGGCGCAGACCGATCCTTGCGCTGCGCGGGCTGCGACGGCGTCGAACTCGGCTGCGGACATGCCGGGGTCGATCCGGCGGGCACGACTGACGGGGAACGGCGTCGACGGCTGGCTCATCACCGAGGCGAGCACATGCTCGTCGACGGCGGCCGCGAGCGCGAAGCCGCCGGAGAAGCACATGCCGATGACGCCGACACCGGGTCCTGGTGTGCGGGCGGCGAGGTCGGCTGCGAGGGCTCGGACGTGGTCGGCGACCGGCCGGTGCGCGCCGGTCGCGAACGCCTTGAACTCGGCGGACACGCACACCTTCGACACGCTGGCGAGCGTGTAGCCGAGGGTGCCCTCGCGACCGGGCGTCCCGAACGGCGACGGGATCGAGACGGTGAACCCCTCCGAGACGAGGTGCTCCGCCAACCCGAGGACCTCGGGCGTGAGCCCAGGCAACTCGGGGATGAGGACGACTCCCGGCCCTGAACCCTGCTCGAAGCGGTCGTGCGTGACGCCGCCGCCGGTGAACGGAGTCCGGACCCAGCCGGAGAGTTCGCCGGTCGGAGCGTGGTCGAGGTCGGTCATGGGGCGAGCGTAACCCCGGGGTCGCACCCGAACTGCCGGATCGTGGCACGTGTCGCCTGGGAAGCCACCCGCCGTTCACCTTCCGGCCACCGTCGCTCCTCCAACCGGCAACCCCACGCCGATGGGATGGATCCAGATCCCCGTCCCTTCGTGCCCTGGAGACCCATGCCCCGCCTCAACCGCGTGTTGACGATGACCGCCGCGTGCGCCATCGGTGCAACCGCTCTCATCGCGACACCCGCCGTCGCCATCGCCGCCCCAGCGCCGGGGCTCCAGATCAACGAGGTCGAGTCCTCCGGGGGCGTCCCCGGCGACTGGATCGAGTTCACCAACACCGCCGCCACCGCTATCACGCTCGACGGCTGGGTCGTGAAGGACAACAAGGACGACAGCAACTACGCGTTCCCCGCCGGCACCGTCGTCGAGCCCGGCGCGTTCCTCGTCGTCGAGGAGGAGCAGCTCGGGTTCGGCCTCGGCAAGGAGGACTCCGTCCGCTTGTTCGACCCGACCGCGGCACTCGCCGACGAATACTCGTGGACCGGCCACGCCGTGATCACGTACGGCGTCACCGCCGACCGCTCCGGCTGGGCCGAGACCACCGAGTCGACGAAGGGCGTGGCGAACGTCTTCACCGCACCCGAGGTCCCCGAGACCCCCGGCGAGATCCGCATCAACGAGATCGACTCACAGCCCGCCGACTGGGTCGAGTTCTTCAACCCCGGCACCGAGGCACTGGACATCTCCGGGTATGAGATCCGCGACAACTCCGACGACCACCGCTGGCAGTTCCTGCCCGGCACGTCGATCGCGGCGGGCGAGTTCCTCGTCGTCGAGGAGTCGACCGTCGGCCTCGTCGGCGGCGTGGAAGCAGCCTTCCGCGACCCGATCGGCATCGGCAGCGCCGACGAGATCCGCCTCTTCGACGACGCCGGCACGCTCATCGACCGCTCCGGCACCTGGAGCGGCCACCCGGTGATCGGCGGCGACTCGCTCGCAGCGACCCTCGCCCGCTGCCCCGACGGCGAAGGCCCGTTCGTGCTCGCCAACATCACCAAGGGTGCGGCGAACGACTGCGTGCTCCCGAACCTCGCCATCAACGAGATCGAGTCGAACGGCGACGCCACCGACTGGGTCGAGGTCGTCAACCTCGAGCCGACCGCCGTCGACCTCTCCGGCTGGACGGTCATGGACGACGACCCGGTGGGCCACGCCGACCAGACCACCCCGCTGCCCGCCGGCACGATCCTCGAGCCGGGCGCCTACTTCGTCTTCGACCAGAACGTGGACTTCGTCTTCGGGCTCGGCAACGGCGACACCGTCACCGTGCGGAACGCGGCCGGCACGACCGTCGCGCAGCACGCCTACGCGGCTCACGCTGAGGGTGTCCTCGCCCGCTGCCCCGACGGTACCGGCGACTTCGCCGACACCGCGGTCTCCACCAAGGGACTCCGCAACGCCTGCGGCAACCCGGTGCGCATCAACGAGGTCGAGTCCGACGGCGGATCGCCCGACGACTGGATCGAGCTCGTCAACCCGACCGCCGCCACGCTCGACGTCTCCGGCATCGTCGTGAAGGACGACGACGACACCCACGCATACGCGATCCCCGCGAACACCACCATCGCGGCCGGCGGCTACCTCGTCATCGAGCGCGCGGCCCTCGGCTTCGGTCTCGGCGGCGGCGACACGGTCCGCCTCTTCGAGGGCGACGCACTCCTCGACTCCACCACGTGGGGCGAGGGACACCCGGCCACCACCTGGGGTCGCTGCCCCGACGCCACCGGTGCCTTCGCCGCGACCAGCGAGTCGACCAAGGGCGCCGCGAACGTCTGCGCCGGCGAGATCCCCGTCGGCCCGTGGCCCGGCTCGCCCGACGTCACCGTGCTCGACACGACGCCGACGTTCCTCGAGGACAGCTCGGGCCTCGACACCCAGGTCACCGCCGACGGCGCGTTCCTCTGGGCGGTCGACAACGGCACCGGCACGTTCTGGAAGCTCGCCATCGCCGCTGACGGTTCCGTCTCGTTCGTCGACGGTTGGGAGCAGGGCAAGCGCGCCCGCTTCCAGAAGGACGCCTCGAACCCCGCTGCGGCCGGCCCCGACACCGAGGGCATCACGGTCGACGGCGCCGGGTCCGTCTATGTCGGCGTGGAGCGCGACAACAGTGTGAAGGGCACGACGCTGAACGCCGTGCTCAAGGTCGACCCGAACGCGCCCGGACCGGACGTCGTCGCCTCCGAGGAGTGGGACCTCACGGCCCTGCTGCCGACGGTCGGCGCGAACCTCGGCGTCGAAGCGGTCGAGTGGGTGGCCGACGGTGACCTCGCCGGCAAGCTCTTCGACGACAACACGAAGGCGACGTACGACCCGGCCAACTACGCGGGTCACGGCGACGGGCTGTTCTTCGTCGGCGTCGAGGACACCGGCGACGTGTACGCGTTCGCGCTGAACGCCGACGGCTCGGCCACGCTCATCTCGACGATCGACCCGGGCCTCCCGGCGGTCATGGCGCTCGACTACGACACGACCCTCGGCGTGCTGTGGGCCGTGTGCGACGACGGCTGCGCGGGCACCGGTGCGCAGATCACGCTCAACGGGACCGAGCAGCCGGGCATCGCCCAGGTCGCCCGCCCGGCAGGCCTGCCCGACCTCAACAACGAGGGCTTCGCGACCGCGCCGGCCTCGCTGTCGGTCGACGGGAAGCGTCCCGTGTACTGGTTCGCCGACGGCTTCGCTTCCGAGGCCCTGCGTCTCGGGTCGCTGCCCGGCACGACCGCGCCGCCCGTGACGCCGCCGACCGGTGGGGTCACGCCGCTGCCCGGCACGAGCCTCACCGAGGCCAACCGTGGCGCGATCACGCTGGCCGACACCGTGCGGCGGGGCGAGACCGTGACGGTCGGGCTCGAGGACCGGTTCGCGGCCACGGCTGTCGAGGTGTGGCTGTACTCGACGCCCGCGCGGATCGCCGCGGGCACGACGAACGCCGCCGGTGACCTGCTGGCGACCATCCCGGCCGACGCCACGCTGGGCGACCACCGGGTCGCGGTCTACGCGGCGGACGGTTCGCTCATCGGGTGGACCGAGGTGCGCGTCGTCGCAGCCGACGGGACGATCGTCGACGGCGCGGCCTCCGGTGGGGCGCTCGCCACGACCGGGACCGAGCTGCCCATCGGCACGATCGGGACGGGCGTGCTCCTGCTCTTGCTCGGTGGCGTCCTCGTCGCGATGCGATCGCGTCGCCGGGCGGCCTGACCCGCCGCAACACCTGACGGCCCCGGGAGCGCACCAGCGCACCCGGGGCCGTTCCCCGTCACCTGCCGGTTTCGCTGGGCCGGTGGTGATGTTGCCAGCGCGGTGCTGTGACGTGAGCGCGGGTCTAGGACGTGAGCGCGGGTCTCCGGAGGGGCGCGCTCGCGCGTGTGGGGTGCGCCCGGGCCGGGTCGGGTGCACTCGCGTCAGCGCACCGCGCTGGCCGAAGGCGGGGACAGGGCAGGAGTGCGATGCTGGGGCGATGGACGAGCACGGGGTGACCGAGGGCGGCATGACCGTCGGCCGGGTGGCGGCCGAGATCGGGGTCAGCGTCCGCACCCTCCACCACTGGGATGAACTCGGGGTCGCGACACCCTCGGGGAGGACGAACAGCGGCTACCGCTCGTACCTGCCCGTCGACGTCGCTCGACTCCGACGCGTCCTCCTGCTGCGCGACCTCGGCGTCCCACTGGCCCGGATCCCCACGCTCCTCACCGCGCCGGCCGCGGAACGCCGCGCGGAGCTCACGCAGCGGCGCCGCGACCTCGCCGACACGATCGCCCGGCTCGAAGACGTCGCGCGTTCCGTCGACCGCCTGCTCGAAGCGGACGAGGTCGGTGTGCTCGTCCCGGAGGACCAGCACCACGACGTCTTCGGTGACGACTGGAACCCGACGATGGCCGAGTCCGCACGCGCTCGCTGGGGCGACTCCGCGCAGTGGGCCGAGTACGCCGAGCGGTCCGCCGAGCGCACGCCGGAGGATTGGCGTGCGGTCGTCGGCCCACTCCGGGACCTCGTCGACGAACTCGCCGAGGCCAAGCGGGTCGGGGTCGTCGCCGGATCCGAGGCGGCGAACGCCCTCGCCGAACGGCATCGAGCCGCCCTCGGCGAGTACTTCCACTGCACGCCGGCCATGCACGTGATCACCGGTCGCCTCGCGCTGACGGAGCCCGGCATGGCCGACACCTACGACCGGGTCGAGCCGGGCCTCGCCGCCTGGCTCTCGACCCTCATCGACGCGAACGCACGCACCCACGGCGTCGACCCGGAGACCGCCGTCTGGGAATGACCGCGGGCCAGCGCGGTCGGCTCAGCAAGCGCGGCCGGCTCGGTCAGCTCAGCCGGCTCGGCCCAGTTCGCGCAGCGCGACCTCGATGATCGTCGCGCTCGGAACGTGCAGCGCCTCGGCCGCGGTCGTCCCGGTCGCCGACAGGTAGGCGTCCACCAGGCGGTTCCCCGCCGCGTAGCCGGCACCCATCGGTAGCCCGACGGGCTCACCTCCGAACCGCAGGGCCGCCTCGTCGCCGTGCACCCACGAGACGAAGTACTGCATCCCCCCGACCTCGAGCCCCTCGACCACCCGATCGAGCACCGTGTCGTCGTCGAGGTGCGCGACCCCGATCGGCGTGTAGCCGGACACCCCGTGCAGCTGCCGGGCGAACGCGTCCGCGAGCCCCTCCGAGACCACCTGTTCACCGACCACGACGGTCGCCGGATCCCAGACCACACCACCCGGCGCGTATCGCAGGTTGTGGTTGAGCTCGTGGACGGCGGCCGCTTCGAGGCGCGCGAGGTTCTCCTCCGTCGGCCAGAGGATGAGCGAGAGGAACCCCGTCGCGCTGCCGTTGCCGATGAAACCGCGGATGGCGTCCATGAAGTAGCTGTCGTCGGGGTCGCCGAGGACGAGCAGGACGGTGATGTCGGGTACCACCAGGCTGGGGAGCGCGTCGAGCTGCACCGTCAGCGCGTCGTCGAGAGCGCGCTCGATCCGCGCCCAGGCGTCCGCGGCGACGAGTCGGTCGAGGGCGTCGACGACCCGATCCCGACTCCGGTCGATCGGGAACCCCGAGCCCATCGTGTGCATGGCGAGCAGGTCGACCTCGCCGGGGAAGTACCGGTACATGTCGGCGACGGGCTCGAGCATGGCGCGGAGTCGCGCTGGTCGTTCGGCTTCCGGTGCATCGAGGACCGAACGCATGCCGCTGGCGGTGTCGAGGATCGTGATCGTCATGGTGACGACGCTAAAGCCTCACGCCGCGTGAGGGTCAAGTGCGTCCGGCCGGGGAGCTGCCAGCGCGGTGCGACGACGCGAGCGCGCCCCTCCGACCTGGCCGCTGCGCGCCGGGCCCGAGCGCTGCGCACTCGGCGTGACCGCGCCCAATGTGCGTGAGCGCGACCCTCAGGAGACCCGCGCTCACGCGCTGGACCCGCGCTCGCGTCAGCGCACCGCGCTGGCCCAAGGGGGAGGGGAGGGAGGACTACCTGGCGCGGAGGGCCTCGAGGGCCGCGGGGGAGAGCGGTGCGCCGGCCCGCTTCGCGGCGTACAGGGCTGCACCGACCGCCGGACCGAACAGCGGGGTCCGGAGGTCGTAGCGGGCGGGTAGTGCCGCGACGGCCCGTTCGAAGCCCGTCCGCACCGGCTCGGCCGAGAACACCCCGCCCGAGTACGACACCGGGACGACCTCGTCCTCGCCGAAGCCGAGCTCCACGCGCGTCGCCTCGACGATCTCGGCCAGCTCCTCGCTCGCGTCGGCCAGGATGCGCGCGGCGACCTCGTCACCCTGTTCCGCCGCAGCGACGACCGTCTTCGCGAGGTCCGCGATGCGCGCGCGCTGCCCCTTCCACTCGTTGACCACGACGTCGATCACGTCGAGATCGCTCGTGATCCCGACCCGCGCCTTCATGAGGTCGTAGAGCGGCCCGCGTGACAGCCGGCCGTCGCTCATCCGCGTGAAGGCGTTCAAGCCTCGAGCGGCGATCCAGTACGCCGAGCCCTCGTCGCCGAACAGCTCGCTCCACCCGCCGACCCGGTGCCCGCGGCCACGGCGCTCGCCGTAGGTCATCGACCCGGTGCCGCTGATCACGTTGATGCCGTCGACGGCGCCGAGCGATCCGGCCCAGCCGCACACCATGTCGTTGTCGCACGAGTACCGGTCGTGACCGAGCACCTCGCCGGGGATCGCGTTCAGGCGGTCGAGGTCGGAACTGACCTCGCCGTATCCCGGTAGACCGAGAAACGACTGATCGATGTCGGACGCCTCGACCCCCGCCCGCGACGTGACCGCCGCCACCCCCTCGGTGAGGATCCGACCGACGAGCTCGATGCCGTCGTCGTCGAAGTAGTAGCAGCTGGCCGTCTGCGCCTCGGCGACGATGTGTCCGCCGTCGTCGAGGAGCACGAACGCGGTCTTCGAGCCGCCGCCGTCCACACCGAGGAAGAGTGACACGCCTACCGCTCCTCGGGTGCGGTGCTCGCTGCGCCGGAGGTCATCGGGTGGATCCGGACGCCCTGCACGACTCGGTTCACCGTGCCGCTCGGGAACGGGTTGTCCGGCGTCGCACCGAGCTGGAGCGAGTACGACAGCCCGAGCAGCTGCGCCACGAGCACGAAGCCCACGGCGAGCTGTGCGTCGTCGAGGCCGGCGAGTTCGGGGAGCACCCAGTCCTGCGCCGTTGCGCCCTCGACCGGTTCGGAGGAGATCGCGATGACGCGCTCCGGCGACAGCGTCGCGCGCAGTTCGGCGACGATGTCGAGGTCGTACCGGCGCGTGTACGGGTCGGAGGACAGGTAGACGACCGCGAGCGTGCTGTCGTCGACGACGGCCTTCGGACCGTGACGGAACCCGAGTGCCGAGTCGTAGTAGGTGACGATGCGTCCGGCGGTCAGCTCGAGGAGCTTGAGCGCCGACTCCCGGGCCAGCCCGGTGAGCGGACCGCTGCCGAGGTAGACGACGCGTTCGCACCCCTCGTTGGCGAGCGCGCGGATGTCGACCTCGCGCTGGTCGAGGATCGTCGTCGCGCCGGCCGCGAGTGCCTGGACTGCGGCTTCGTCGGCGCCCCCGAGGATGAGGAGGACCGAGAGCAGCATGGAGCTGAAGCTCGACGTCATCGCGAAGCCCTCGTCGTTGGAGCGGCGAGGCATGAGGACGGTGAGCGACGACGCGCGGTCGTGGTGGCGTCGGTACAGCTCGCCGGTCTCGTCGCAGGTGATCACCAGGTGGTGGACCTCGGCGAGCGACTGGTCGGCGAGCTCGGTCGCGGCGACGCTCTCGGGGCTGTTGCCGGAGCGCGCGAAGGACACGAGCAGCAGGGGGACGTCCTCGGCGAACGCCTCCCGCGGGTTGGAGACGATGTCCGTGGTCGCGACCGCGTCGATCCGGCGGCGGAGCGTCCGGGTCAGCGACGGCGCCGCGATCTCACCGATGAAGGCCGAGGTGCCCGCGCCGGTCAGGACGATGCGCAGCTCGGGCCGCGCGAGGAGCGGCGCGAGGAACGCGTCGATCTCGTCGCGGCGGGCGGCGATCCCCGTCGACGCCTCCAGCCAGACGTCGGGCTGCTGGGTGATCTCGCGGACGGTGGCTTCCGAACCGACGATGGTGGTGATGGACACGGGTGGCTCCTGGGATGGGTCGAAGTGATGGGGGGTGTTGCGGTGGGGCTGCGGTGGCCGTGCCCGAGCTGCAGGCGCGGCGATGGACGTGATCCTGCCACGCCGGGATGGGCGACTACCCCTTGAGTCCCGAGAAGGTCATGGTCGCGACGAACTGCTTCTGAGCGACCATGAAGAACAGGATGAGCGGCAGCGTGGCGACGACGTTCCCGGCCATGAGGAGCGCCCAGTCGGTGCGCCGTGCCCCCTGGAAGTTCGTGATGCCGAGCTGCAGGGTGAAGACCTGGTCGTTGTTGATCGCGATGAGCGGCCAGACGAGGTCGTTCCACGAACCCAGCAGGGTGAAGATCGCGAGGGTCGCCAGAGCCGGTTTCGCGAGCGGCAGGATCACCCGGAAGAACACCTGCAGGCGGGTGCAGCCGTCGATGAGGGCGGCCTCCTCGAGCTCCGCCGGCAGCGACAGGAAGAACTGCCGCATGAGGAAGATGCCGAACGCGGACGCGAGCCACGGCACGATCGCGGCGCCCAGGCTGTCGATGAGTCCGAGCCGCGAGAACAGGATGTAGGTCGGGATCATGAGCAGCTGCGTGGGGATCATGATCGTGGCGACGATCATGAGGAAGCCCATCGTCTTGCCGCGGAACTTCAGGCGGGCGAAGCCGTAGCCGGCGAGCGAGCAGAGCACGAGGTGGGAGGCGACGGCGACGGCCGACACGATGACCGTGTTGCCGAGCCACAGCAGGATGCCCGACTCCGTGAACAGCTTCGCGAAGCCGTCGAAGGTGATGTGCGACGGGAGGATCCGCGGCGGGAAGGTGTTGATCTCCGACTCCGGCGTCACCGAGGTGATGAACATCTGCACGAACGGGATCGCGAAGATGATCGCGATCGGCGCGAGCACGAGGTGCCAGAGGCTGAAGCGCCGACGGGTGCGGCGTTCGGCGGGCGGTGCGGTGACCGAGGGCTTGCCGGTGGCGGCGTCGCCACGCGGTGGGGTGGTCAGGACGGTCATCAGAATGCCTCCACGTTGGACCGGCGGGAGTACAGGACGACACCGATCGTGGCGACGAGGGTCACCGCGAAGAGGCCGTAGGCCACGGCGGAGCCGTACCCGAACTGCAACTGCTTGAACGCCGCGTCCCACAGGTAGAACACGATCGTCTGGGTGGCGCCGAGCGGGCCGCCCCTGGTGGTGGTGTACACGAGGTCGAACAGCTGGATCGCCTGGATGAACTGCCAGATCGCCACGAACACGGTGACCGGTCCGAGCTGCGGGAAGGTGATGCGCCAGAACGACTGCCAGGCGTTCGCCCCGTCGATCCGGGCGGCTTCGAGGAGCTCGGAGGGGATGTCCTGCAGTGCCGCCAGATAGATGACGGTCGTGAAGGCCGCCTGCCCCCAGAGCGACATGATCGTGATGACGACCATCGCCTGCCCCTGGTCCTCGAGCCACCCCTGCGCCGGCAGCCCGAGGAAGCGGAACACGGTGTTGAGGAGGCCGAACTGCGGGTTGAAGAGGTAGGTGGTGAGGATGCCGGTGGCCGCGGCCGACGCGACGAACGGGACGAAGATCGCCGTGCGGTAGACCCCGATGAAGCGGATCCGGCGGTTGAGGGCGACGGCGAGGAAGAGCCCGAGGCCGAGCGACGCCGGGACGAACAGGAGCGTGTAGACGACGGTGTGCACGACGGCCGCCTGCAGCTCGTCGTTGCCGATCATGCTGGCGTAGTTCTCGAGCCCGACCTGCTCCGGCTCACTGAAGCCGTCCCACTTCTGGAGCGACAGGAAGAACGCCCAGATCGCGGGGAAGATCGACAGACCGAGCACGATGAGCATCGCCGGGGCGACGAAGCCCCAGCCGGTGAGGTTGTCGCGGAGGCGTCGCCGGCCGGGCCGGGGCGCGGCGGGCCTGTGCCCACCCCGCCCCGGCTTCGCCGTGCGCTTCGTGTCGCGTTCCGCGGTGGTCGACATCAGTCGTCCGCCAGGGCGGCGTCGGCGGCCTTCGCGGCATCCTCCAACGCCTGCTTCGGCTCGCCCTGCCCCTGCAGGACCGCGGAGATCGCCTTGCCGATCGCCTCGGAGAGTCCCACGTAGCCCGGGACGGTCGGTCGGGCCTGCTTGGCGTTCACGCCGTTCTCGGCCATGACGTCGAGACCGGGGAGCTTGTCCACCTGCGCCTGGAACTCCGGGGTGTCGATCTCGCTCGACCGCAGCGGCAGGTTGCCGTACGCGACGTTCCACTTGAGGTCCTGCTCGGAGTCCGTGAGCCACTTCGTGAACTCGTACGCCCAGTACTCGCGGTTCTTGTCCTTGTGGTCGAACAGGGCCCACACGTCCGGACCGGAGACCGTCTGGTGGTCGCCGTCGGTGCCCGGCAGGACGGTGACGCCGTACTTCGTGCCCTTCGTCTGCAGGGTGGAGAGCTGCCACGGGCCGGAGGTGATCATGCCGATGCGGTCGCTGGCGAACAGGTCGCCGAACTTCGTGTCGGTCTGGTCGAGGTAGACGCTCTTGTCCTCGACCGCCATGTCGCGGAGGAAGGCGAGGGCGTCGACCCCGGCGTCGGAGGCGAACTCGGCGGTCTTGTCGTCGTCGGAGATGATCGACCCGCCGTTCTGCCAGAGGTGCGGCCAGAACTGCCAGGTCGTCTCCTCACTGCCGGAGACGGAGTACGCATACCCGTAGGTGTTCGTCGCCGGGTCGGTCAGTTGCTTCGACGCCTCACGGAAGTCGTCCCAGGTCCAGTCGGCCGTCGGGTAGGCGACACCGGCGGCGTCGAACACCGTCGTGTTGTACAGGAGCGAGATGTTGTCGACGACCGCCGGGAAGCCGATGGTCTTCTCGCCCGTCGGCTGCACGGTCTGGCGTGCGGCCTCGGAGAACTCGTCCCACTTGACGTCGGGCTCCGCCACCTGGTCGGTGATGTCGAGGGTGCGACCGGAGGCCTCGAGGCGGCTCGCCCACGAACCGAACGCGTAGGAGACGTCCGGGTAGTTGCCGCCGGCGAAGCTCGCGGAGAGCTTCTGCAGGAGGTCCTCCGTCGACGGCGCGCCGGACGACACGTCGATGGTCACGTTCGGGTGCAGCTCCTCGAACTCGTCGACGAGACCGGTGAGGATCTGCTGGGCGGCGTCGGCCTGCCCCGTCCAGAACGTGAGCTTGACCTTCGCCTCCTTGTCGAGGGTCGTCGCACCGGAGGATCCGCCGGCGCAGCCGGAGAGCGCGAGGGCTCCGGCGGCGACGATGGCGGTCGCGGTGATGAGGCGGCGTGCTCGGCGTGCGTGACGCGAGGCTGGGACGTGGATCGTGGAACGGGGTGGGAACATCGGTGGTCGTCTCCTGTGTCGATCGTTCGGGAACGGTGCGGGTCGGCGGTGCGGTCAGATGCGGTCGGCGGGGATGATCTCCCGCAGCGGCTCCGGCAGGAGGTCGCCGTGCGCGGCGACGAGGTCGTTGCACAGCTCCCAGATCTGCTCCGGCGTGAGGGTCGAGGAGGCGTTCGGGTCCATGAGCACCGCCTGACGGATGAGTGTCGGGTTCCCGGTGCGGGCGGCCTCGATCGTGAGTTCGGCCACCGAGACGTAGGGGCGGTTGAGCGCGGCACACTGCACGGGCAGCGCGCCCATCGCCTGCGGGGCGATCCCGTTCGCGTCGACCTGCACGGGCACCTCGACGACCGCGCCCTGCGGCAGGTTGTCGATGAGGCCGCGGTTGACGACGTTGCCGTGGATGAGGCGCGGGGTGTCCGTCACGAGCGAGTGGATGAGCTGCGGGGCGTACTCGCTGGCCTCCTCCTCGAGCGTCAGCGGGGTGCCGGACGCGAGTGCCGCCTTCGTCGCCTCGAACTCGGCGACGTTCTCCTCGCTGATGCCGAGGTACTCGAGCGGCTGGAGCCGGTAGCGCGCGACCTGCTCGGGGGAGCGGAGGAACCACGACAGGTACTCGGAGGAGTGCTCGCTCGTCTCCGTCGGGTAGAAGCCGATGCGTCGGAACATCTCGACGCGCACGCGCCGGCTGAGCTCGGGGTCGTTCCGGATGCGCTCACGCAGCAGCGGATAGAGGTCGCGGCCGTCGTGCGTCCACTCGAGCAACCAGGACTGGTGGTTGACGCCGGCGGCGCGGTACGTCGTGCCCTCGATCGGGACGCCGACGAGCTCGCAGAGGTCGTTCACCGTCCAGAAGACGCTGTGGCAGAGGCCGATCGCGCTGATGTCGGGGGCGACGACCGACGCCCACCAGATGTTCATGGCCATCGGGTTGGTGTAGTTGAGCAGGTGGGCGTCGGGGCAGATCTCCCGCATGTCGGCGGTCAGCGCCGAGAGCAGCGGGAAGGTGCGGAGGGCTCGGAAGACGCCGCCGACGCCGGTGGTGTCGCCGATGGTCTGCAGGAGGCCGCGCGCGGCCGGGATCTCGAGGTCGGAGTAGGTCGCGGCGATCCCGCCGACCTGGACCATGTTGATCACGAAGTCGGCGCCGGCGAGTGCCCGGCGGCGGTCGGATTCGGCGGTGATCGTGGCACGACCGGCGAGACGCTCGTCCACCTGACGGGCGGTGCCCTCCGCCACGGCGAGGCGTTCCGCGTTGATGTCGTGCAGCACGATCTCGAGCCCTGCGAGCTCGCGGTACCGCAGCAGGTCGGCGATGAGCTGGCGGGTGAAGACGACGCTGCCTGCTCCGATGAAAGTCACTCGTGTCATGGAGCGATCATCGACTACAGTGATCGAACCGAGCAAGAAGTTGATCGGATTTTGCCTGAAGTGATCACTTTCGCTGAGCGTCGGGGGTGCGCCAGGCGACGGGACGACGGAGGAGTCGCCATGCAGGGACCCACCGCGGCGGAGTTGTCGCAGCGTGCGCCGTCGGGGAAGCGCAGTCAGCGGATGCGCGACATCCTCGCGCAGCTGGCCGCCGCCGACGCAGTGGTCTCGATCGACGAGCTGACGACCCGGCTCGCGGTCTCCGCGCCGACGATCCGACGCGACCTCGCCGACCTCGACGACCTCGGCCTCGTGCTCCGCACCCACGGTGGTGCCCGGGCGATCGACGCGCGCGACGAGGTGCCGGTCCGGTTCCGCGACACCCAGTTCCGGGAGGCGAAGCGTCGTATCGCCAGGCGGGTCGCCGACATGATCCCCGCCGGCCCCTACGCCATCGCGCTGAGCGGCGGGACGACGACGGCGGCCGTCGCCAAGGAGCTCAGCAACCGCTCGGAGCTCACGATCGTGACGAACTCGCTGACGACGGCGACGGAGATCGCGTCGAGGCCGAACCTGCAGGTCATCATGACCGGCGGCCTGGTGCGCTCCTCGTCGTTCGAGGCCGTCGGGGCGCTCGCCGAGAACACCTTCAGCGCGATCAACGTGGGGACCGCGATCCTCGGAACCGACGGCATCAGTGCGTCCGGTGGGGCGACGACCCACGACGAGCGTGAGGCGCGGACGAACCTCGCGATGGTGACGCACGCGCAGCGGGTGATCGTCGTCGCCGACGGCTCGAAGGTGGGGCGCGTCACGCTCGCGCGTATGGCGGACCTCGGGCAGATCCACGACCTGGTGACGGACGCCTCGGCCGATCCTGTCGAACTCGAGCGTCTGGCCGCGGCTGACATCGCGGTGCACGTCGTCGCCCTCTGACATCCGCCAGTCCATCCCACCTCGGTGGCTTGCGCCAGCGCGGTGCGCTGACGTGAGCGCGGGCCTGTGACGTGAGCGCGGGCCTCCGGAGGGGCGCGCTCACGGTTGTGGGGTGCGCTCACGCCGATTCCCGCGCACTCACGTCAGCGCACCGCGCTGGCCTTCAAGTCGACAGATGTCCCTGGCGGGGAATGCATTGTTCTAGTAGCATTGCAAACATGTTGTTCCGCATCGATCCGACCTCGACGACCTCCCTCGCCGAGCAGATCGCTGTGCAGGTGCGGTCGGGGATCGCCTCGGGCGACCTCGGTCCGGGGGAGCGGCTGCCGCCCGCTCGCGACCTCGCCCGGGCGCTGCAGATCAACATGCACACGGTCCTCCGCGCCTACGGAGAGCTCCGCGACGCCGGACTCATCGGCATGCGACAGGGGCGAGGCGCATGGGTGCGGGAGGACGCCGTCCCCGGACTCGTGCGGGTCGAGGAGCTCGTCACGCAACTGGTCGCCGAGGCCCGCAAGCTCGGCATTTCGCCTCAGGACCTCAACCGGATGATCGAACGCGCCTGACCGGTCCATCCACCACGCGCGACACCGACCGTCCGCGCAGCATCATCGCCGACCACCGCAGCAGCTCAGGGGGAGCACATGCACGACACCACCACACCGCCACCGGCAGCACCAGCTCGCGGACGCATCGTCCTGGCCGGCCTCGCCATGGCCGTCCCGGCGATCGCGATCGCCATCACCCGGCTCGTCTGGGGCGATGCGCTCCCGGTCGACGTCGCCTCGCATTGGTCGGGCACTGGTGCACCGGACGACTCGCAGCCCGCCGCGGGTGTCTTCGTCGTGACGTTGATCATCGCGTCCGTCGTCGCGATCGCAGCCATCATCCTGCTCGCCCTGCCACGGCCCTCCATGCGGATCAAGCGCATGATCGTCCTGATCCTCGGCATCGCCGCGGGATCGGCCGCCGCCGTCTGGGTCATCCCCACGTGGCTCACGCTCCAGGCGGGATCGGTCGATGGCGCCGTCCTCGGTTGGTGGGTCCTCCCGCTCACCGCATGCGCGCTCTGGGGCGTCATCCCCGCGGCGATCCTGCCGGCCCGGCCGCTGCTCGCCGGTGCAACTGCACGACCGGCGCCGATGGACCTCGGAGAGACCGAGGTCGGTGCGTGGAGTCGCAGCGTCACGGCCCTCATGTTCCTGTGGATCACGCTCGGCCTCGTCGCCATCGGTGCCGTCGCGTACACGCCGATCCTGCTGGATGGCGAGTCGGGCGTCGCGACGTTCGGTCTGTCGATCCTCGCCCTCGCGACCATCCTCTGCGCCTCGTTCGTCCGCCTGCGCATCAGCGTCGACTGGCGTGGCCTCCGCGTCGTCTCGCTCTTCGGCATCCCGATGAAGCGCATCCCGCTCGACCAGGTCGACGTCGTCGAGGCGACCGACATCCGCCCGATGGACTGGGGCGGTTGGGGCTACCGGATCATGCCCGGCCGCTCGGCCGTCGTGCTGCGCTCCGGTCCGGGCCTCGTCGTCACGAGCACCTCCGGCAAGCAGTTCGCGATCACGATCGACGACCCCGAGGAACCCGCCGCGCTCCTGCAGGCGCTCGTGGCCCGCGCCGCAGCCCGCGTCTGAGATTGCCGCGGATGACGATCGGGGCCTCGCGGCGCCGGTGAGCCAATACGGTGAGTCCATGAGCGAAGCACCCCTGGCGACCGGACCGTCGACGACCGCACTGCCCACCACGACCATCGGGACGGGCGGTGACGCCGCCGAGGTCGGCGCCATCGGCTACGGTGCGATGTCGATCGCGGGCACCTACGGCGCGATCGCCGACGCCGACGTCACCGCGGTCCTCGATGCGACCCTGGCGGGTGGAGCGAACCTCATCGACACCGCGAACGTCTACGGCGACGGCCGGAGCGAGGAACTCCTCGGCCGATACCTGGCCGGGCGTCGCGACGAGGTGTTCCTCGCCTCCAAGGTCGGCATCGTCACGGGCGGGGGCATCGGCAAGCGTGGTGTCCGCGGCGATCGCGCCCACCTCCACGAACAGGTCGACCGCTCGCTCGCCCGACTCGGCACCGACCGCCTCGACCTCTACTACCAGCACCGGGTCGACCCGAACATCCCCATCGAGGAGACCGTGGGGGCGCTCGCCGAACTCGTGACGGCCGGCAAGGTGCTCCGCATCGGCCTGTCGGAGGCGACCGGTGACGAACTGCGTCGCGCCCACGCCGTCCACCCGATCGCCGCGATCCAGTCGGAGTGGAGCATCGTGAGTCGCGACATCGAGACCTACGTGGTGCCGGCGGCCGCCGAGCTGGGCGTCACGGTCGTCGCCTTCTCGCCGCTGTCGCGCGGGCTGTTCACGGAGGACTTCACGGCCGAGACGGTCCCGCTCGGCGGGACGCGCGGCAACTTCCCGCGCTTCCAGCCGGAGCACCTCGCGGCGAACCTCGAGCTCGCCGCCCGGTTCCGGACCCTCGCCCGGCGCCTGGGGACGACGGCCGAGGCGCTCGCGCTCGCGTGGGTGCACGACCGAGGGCAGCAGCTCGGCGCACGCGTCGTCTCCATCCCCGGCACCCGCAGCGTCGCCCACCTCCGCGCGAACCTCGCGGCGTTCGACGTCGAACTGACCGATGAGATCCGTGCCGAGATCGACACCTACGCCGAGCAGGTCAGCGGCCCCCGTTCCGCCGATTCGAACTGGGTGTCGGGCGGTCGCGAGGGACTCCTCTGACGCGGTCGCGCGGTCAGGCGCTGGCCCCACCGGAGGGGCTGCGGGTGTTATCCGTGCCATTGGCTAACATGTGGAAATGACGTCATCCGGGGGACCGACAGCGCTCGACGCACCAGCACCGAAGGGCGAGCCGGGACCGCCTGGGAGGCGCAAGCAACGCGACAAGCGCACCCGCATGCCCACGATGGCCGACGTCGCCGCGATCGCCGGTGTCTCCCCGCAGACCGTCTCCCGGGTGCTCCGCGGCCTCGACAACGTGACCGAGGTGACCCGGCTCCAGGTGGAGGCGGCTGTCGAGCAGACGGGCTACCGACGGACGGGGCTCGCCCGCGCGCTCGTCACCGGCCGCAGCCGCACCATCGGCGTCCTCACCCACGAGACCGACTACTACGCGCGCTCGTCGATGATGCTCGGCATCCAACGTGCGACGCACCAGCACGACTACTTCGTGAGCGCCGCCGGGACGACGTCGTTGTCCGCCGCGTCCATCACCGACGCCATCGACCGGCTCCGGAACCAGGGCGTCGACGGACTCGTGATCGCCGTTCCGATCTGGGACGAGGTCTCCCTGCTGCGGGTGACGGCCGACCTGCCGACGGTCGTGATCGACGGCCTCGAGTCCTTCGCCGACGAGATCGTCCGGGTGGACCAGGAGGCCGCCGGCCGCATGGCGACGGAGCATCTGCTCGACCTCGGGCACGAGACCGTCTGGCACCTGAGCGGCCCGACGGCCTGGAAGGACGCTGGAGGCCGGACGATCGGCTGGCAAGCCGCCCTGCGCGACCGCGGCATCGACGAACCACCCGTCCTGTACGGCGACTGGAGCCCGGAGTCGGGCTACCGCAACGGCCTCCTCCTCGGTCGCATGCCGGACGTCACGGCGATCTTCGTCTCGAGCGACGAGATGGCGTTCGGGGTGCTGCGCGCCCTCGCCGAACTCGGCCGGAGCGTGCCGGGTGACGTGTCCGTCATCGGGATGGACGACATCGCCCTGGCGCAGTACGCCTCGCCGCCACTGACGACCATCCGGCAGCCGTTCAGTGAGATGGGTCGCGTCGCCGTCGAACATCTGCTCACGCTGATCGAGGAGCCCGCGGCGGAGCGCGAGACGGTCGTCATGCTGCCGGAGCTGATCGTCCGCGGGAGCACCGCAGCGCCCGGCACGGCGCACTGAGCGCCGGGCTCAGAACTCCTCGACGTACTCCTCGGTCGGTCCGAGCTCCGGGCGGCTGACGAACTCGACGCCGGACCCCGATCGGTGCAGTTCGAGGACGACGATCCGGTTCGACCCCGACCGCAGGAGCGGCCCGGGAACGTAGAGCGTCTGCTGCGGACCGATGTTCCAGTACCGGCCGAGCATCGCGCCGTTGATCCAGACGAACCCCTTCGTGAACCCGGGGAGCCGCAGGTGGGTGTCGAGTGGTTCGTCGACGTGGAAGGTCCCGCTCGACAGACCGCCGTCGCCGGTACCGTCGGGCGTGGCTCCGTCTCCCGACCGCTCGATGACCGACCGTTCGACGACCGACCGCAGGTGCAGGGCGTCCAGGCGGTCGAGGGCGACGGGCCGTGCTCGCCAGCCGTGCACGAGACGACGCTCCACGAGCACCGGGCCGAGCAGGCCCTTCCGGGAGCCCAACTGCGGTCCGTAGTTGACGCGGCCGAGGTTCTCCACCACGACCGTCAGTTTCGAGACGAGTCCCGTACCGATCACGGTCACCGTACCGGCCGCCGTGATCGTCGCCTGGTGCTCGCCGTCGAGGAAGATCTGGGCGCGGTCGGCGACGCCGTCGAACACGAGCTCGACCGGGCGGTCGGGGAGGAGGACGTCCGCCTCGTAGACGACCAGGCCGCCGTCGACGTCGAGGTCTTCGAAGGACGCCGGTGACGCCGTCCGCTCGGCGAGCGGACCGCCGAGCCCACCGAGGGCGTCGAGCAGGCCGGCGCCGTGCTGCAGTGGCACGCTGCGTTCCGGCAGGTACCGGAGCTCGGGCGAGCGCAGCGGCTGGTCCGCCATGCCGAGGGCCTCGCGGAGGGCGAAGAACTTGGGCGTGAGTCGGCCGTCCTCGGCGATCGGCGCGTCGGAGTCGTAGCTGGTGATGGTCGGCCGCAGTTCGCCCTCGACGACGTTCGCCCCCGACCAGAGTCCGAAGTTCGTCCCGCCGTGCGCCATGTAGATGCTGATGCTTCCGCCGTCGGTCAGGATGCCTCGCGCCACCTCCGCGGCGTTGTCGGCGTCGCGCACGTGGTGCGGCTGGCCCCAGTGGTCGAACCATCCGTTCCAGAACTCCGCGACGAAGAAGGGCTCGTCGGGCCGGCGGCTCCGGAGCAGGGCGCGAGCCTCATCCGGCTTCGAACCGAGCGTGGCGGCCATCATGATGCCGGGGATCGAGCCGCCGTCGATCATCAGATCGGTGGGCCCGTCGGCGGTGTAGAGCAGCTCTTGCACGCCGAGTCGGCGCAGGAGCGAGGCGAGCCAGCCGGGGTACCTGGCGTCGTCGCCGTAACTGCCGTACTCGTTCTCGACCTGCACGGCGACGACCGGCCCGCCGTGGACGGCCTGGTAGGGCGCGAGCCGGGGGATGAGCTCCTCGAACCAGGTCTCGACCGGCTGCTGGTAACCCGGGTCCGAGCTGCGGAGCGTGATGTCGCGGGCGGTGAGCCAGGCCGGCAGGCCGCCGTTCGACCACTCCGCGCAGATGTAGGGGCCGGGGCGGAGCAGCACGTCGAGACCGAGGTCGGCGGCGGTGTCCATGAAGGCACCGATGTCGCGCCAGCCGGTGAACCCGGGTGCCGCGTCGACCTGGGGCTGGTGGAAGTTCCAGGGGATGTAGGTGTCGATGGAGTTGAGGCCGAGGTCGACGAACCGCAGCATCCGGTCGCGCCAGTGCTCCGGGACGACCCGGAAGTAGTGCAGTGATCCGGACCGGATGGAGTGCGGGACGCCGTTGCGGAACAGCTTCCCGTCGCCCCAGTGCAGCGCCGCGGGGACGGCGGGCTGCGGCTCGTCCGCGACGTGGGGAAGGGCTGAACCGACAGCGTCGGCGAACTTCGTCATGGTGCGGTCGTCTCCTCGGATCAGCGTGCAGGCTCCCACTATGGGGCATGCATGTTATGGATGCCAAGCCTCTATTCGTCGGCTTTAAGCCACTTTGTAACGCTTTCGTGTCGGCGATTGTTATCCGTATCATTTTCTGCCAGCATGACTCCCAACCACCGCCGACCCCGCTCCACTTCCACGGAAAGGCCGCACCGATGAACAGCACCGACGCTTCCGCTCACGGCCTCCGTGCAGCACGGCACCGCGGTCGTCGCCGGACACGTCTGCTCGTCGCCGCCGGCGCAGCGGTCCTCGCGTGCGTCGTCGTCGCCGGGGTCGCGGTCACCGGGGCCGGAGCGGCTCCCGCGGAGCTGGGGACGATCGGTGGCACCACGGTCACCCGCGACGAGCTGCTCTTCCACATGGAACGTGTCCGCCCCGCGATCGAGAACGAGGTCCTCGTCGAGACCGGCTCCGCGACCGTCGACTGGGATGCACCGCTCGGCGACACGACGGCGATCGACCGCCTGCGCACGGCCGCCCTCGACGAGCTCGCGGCCGACCGCGTCGTCTTCGAGCTCGGCCACGAACACGGGCTGGTGCCGTTCACCGACTTCGCCGGATTCGAACAGACGCTCGCCGACACCAACACGGCGCGCGCCGCACAGCTCGGCGAGGGGGAGGTCGTCTACGGGCTCACCTCGTTCCGCGCGCAGGAGTTCTACGGTCGTCTGCTCGCAGACGTCCGGACCAAGCTGGCCTCGGCCGTGAGCTCGGGAGACGACCCGCTCATCGACGTCTCCGAGGCGCAGGTCCGCGACGCGTTCGAGGCGCACGCCGACGACTGGACGCTGAACGCGAGCACCTACGCCCTCACGCGGATCGCCGTGCCACTCGCCTCGACCACGGCCGAGCAGTTCGCCGCCCGGCTCGCGACGGAGGGTGTCGACGCCGTCGGCAGCACCGGCGCGACGGTCTCCGCTTCGACCCTCGACGGCGCCACCGGTCTCCTCGACGGCGGGTCCCGCACGCCCGACCCGCGCCTGGTCGCCGAGGTCGCCACCCTGCCCGTCGGCGCGCTCAGTTCGCCCGTCGTGGAGCAGGGCGACCACGTGGTCTACCGGGTGGACACCGTCACCGTCGACCGCGACGCCGCTTTCGCCGCCTATGCCAGCCGCATCCGAGCCCAGCTCGTGAACGACGCCCTCGACGCGCTCATCGCCGAGCGCGTCGCAGCCCAAGACCGCCAGATGGACAGCAACGCCCTGCACCAACTCACGATGGAGGACACGCACTGATGAACACCGCCACCCCCGCGGCGATCCCGGAACCCCGACGCAGACGTCGGAACCGGCCCGCACACCACCCCGCCCTCCGAGGGCTTGCCGCTCTCGGGCTCACCGCCCTCTTCGTCACGGCCTTCGCGCCGGCGGCGTCGGCGGCCCCGACCACCCCCGACGCCGCCGTCCAGGCGGCCGCCGCTCCGACGGGCTGGGCCGGTGACACCCCGAACACGACGGGTGGCACGGACTACTTCGTCGACGCGACCGCCGGTGACGACGCCGCAGCGGGCACCTCGGCCGACACGGCGTGGAAGAGCTTCACGCCCGTCAACGCCACGACCTTCGCGCCGGGCGACCGCGTCCTCCTGAAGGCCGGGGAGACCTGGTCCGACACCTCCCTGTGGCCGAAGGGTTCCGGGACCGAGGCGGCGCCCATCGTCATCGACGCCTATGGAGCCGCCGATGCGCGTCGCCCCTACATCGCGACGAACGGACAGGTCCCCAGCCCGTTCACGAGCCCGGGCGTGAAGAACCCCGAGACCGTCGGACTGACCGGTGCCGTGATCCTGCGCAACCAGCAGTACGTCCACATCGCGAACCTCGAGGTCTCCAACGACGACGACTTCGCGACCGACATCACGACGGGCAGCTACGTCCGCGACGGTGTCTCCGTGTCGATCAACGCCGACAAGCTCGAGGCCGGTGCCGACTCGATCATGCGCGGCATCAGCGTCACGAACGTCTTCGCGCACGACATCGACGGTCCGTCCTCGTGGCAGAAGATCCACTACGCCGGTGTCAACTTCCAGGTCTTCGGTTCCCAGCAGTACACGGCGTACCCGACGGGTGGCCACCACTTCGAGGACATCACCATCCAGGACAACATCTTCGAGAACGTCGAGCTGCACGCCGTGCAGTTCGCGTTCAACTGGTTCGGCGACCAGCAGGGCCAGACGGACGCCTCCGGCAAGTACCACGAGGGTTGGGAACAGCTCTGGGTCCGCGACCACGACCTCTACAGCCGTGACGTGACGATCAGCCACAACTACGCCGAGAGCACCGGCCAGGGCCCGTTCCAGTTCGCGAACACCCAGCGCCTCACCGCCGAGTACAACGAGGCGAACGGCTGGCTCGAGCGCTACAACCAGGTCTCCGCCGGCCTCTACCTGTGGGCCGGTGCCGACAGTGTGATGCGCTTCAACGAGATCTACGGCGGCCCCGCCAACGAGTACGACGCGACGCCGTGGGACCTCGAGTTCACGAACTTCAACGTCGTCTACGAGCACAACTACTCGCACGACAACCAGGGCGGCTGGATGTCCTACATGGGCAACAGCTCCAACTCGATCGCCCGCTACAACCTCAGCGTCAACGACAACGGTGTGATCTTCAAGAACATGCTGTCGTCGAACTACTCGCCCACCTACATCCTCAACAACGTCTTCGTCTACGACGGCGCCGAGCTGGAGAGCTTCCACGACGAGGTGCTGAAGGACCGCGTCTACTTCGCGAACAACGTCTTCTACAACACCTCCACCACCACGTCCACGAACTGGGCGCGGAAGGCGGGCGGCCTCGACAAGGGCGTGTTCTCGAACAACGCCTACTTCGAGGCGAGCGGCAAGCAGTCGGCCAACCAGCCGGTGGACAAGCGGGCCGTCATCGGCGATCCGGAGTTCGTCGGGAACCCGGCCGACTACGCGAAGGACGCCGGCGTCGACGCCATCCGCGACTCCGCCTCGCTGTTCAAGCTCCAGGAGACCTCGCCGTTGATCGACGCCGGTCGCTACAACGAGCGCATCGGCTCCGACGACTTCTTCGGCACCGAGCTCTACTACGGTGACGGCGTCGACATCGGGCTGTACGAGGCCGCGGTCGGTGCGAAGGTCGACAACCCGGTCGACACCGACCCGATCGAGAACGAGGGCGTCGACACCCGCGTCGACCTCGCCAAGGGCAAGCCGATCGTCGCCAGTAGCACGCACCCGCACAACGACTTCGAGTTCAACGCGGGCAAGCTCGTCGACGGTGATCCGGCGACACGCTGGGCCGGTGCGGACGACGCCCCCTACCCCCTGACGATCGACATCGACTTCGGTGCCGACACGACGTTCAACGAGGTCGACCTCTCGGAGTTCACCGACTCCGGTACCGACGCCCGCGTCAACGCCTTCTCCCTCCAGCGGTGGGACGCGGCCGCCGGTGCCTGGGTGGGCTTCTCCTCCCAGACGGGGATCGGAGCGAGCAAGGTCGTGAAGGACTTCGGTTCGATCACCAGCTCGAAGCTCCGGGTGTCGCTCGAGAGCCTGCTGCCCGGTCAGGTCTACGCACCGACCCTCACCACCATCAGCGTCTTCAACAGCGCGGTCGTCGCCACCGATCCCACGGTGACCCCCACGGCAGCGGTCATGGACAAGAACGCCGCGATGGCGGAGGACCCCGACAACCTGCCGACGTTCACGGTCGACCTCGACGGTGACACCCTCACCGGTCTCCGGTACGTCCAGCCTTCCGGCGCGATCGTCGGCAGCCTCGACGACGCCGACTTCGTCCGCACCGACACGGCGGACGGCGCGACGATCACGCTCACGAACGCCTTCGCCGCCGACAAGGAGCTCGGTGCCTCCGGGGTCGTCTTCGAGTTCGGCTCGAACACGACCGAGCGGGTCACGGTGGAGATCGTCGACACGACGGAACTCGCGGCGTCGATCGCCACGGCGAAGGCCCTCCTCGCCTCGTCAGCGCCCGCAGCGCAGTCGGCGCGCGCCGCCGCTCCGGCGGCCGACGGAGCCGAGACGTTGACCGCGGCGATCGCCTCCGCGGAAGCCGTCCTGGCGCTCGTCAACCGCGACACCGTCGCGACCGGCAACACCGCCGTGACGAACGCCGACGTGCAGGCAGCGGTCGTCGCGCTGAACGCCGCGATCGAGGCCTTCGAGCCCGGTGGCGGCACCCCGGTCACGCCGGGTGGACCGGGCACACCCGGCACGCCCAGCGCAGGAAGCCCCGGTACCGGTGGATCTGGCGCCACCGGTACCGGTTCCGCCGGCGGCTCGCTCGCGAGCACCGGAGTCGACGGTCTCGCACCGGCAGCCGCGGGGATCCTGCTCCTGCTGGCCGGAGCAGCAGCACTCACCCTGCGGGCCCGTCGCGCATCGGCCATGAACCGATGACGGACCGCTGCGACCTCGCCCATCCCCGCAACCGCATCACCGCACTCCCCACCACCCCCTGCAGCACCCACCAGCACTGGGAAGGACCCCTGTCATGAAGCACACGAGAACCGTCGGCGTCATCGCCGCCGTCGCGACGGTCGGCATGCTCGCCGGCTGCGCGGGAAACTCCGGCACGAGCGGCGACGACGCCGACACCCTGAAGATCGCCGCATTCGAAGGCGGCTACGGCTCCGAGATGTACGAGGAGGTCGTCGCGGCCTACGAGAAGCTCAACCCCGACGTGAAGATCGAGCTCACGACGAGCAAGACCCTCGCCGACGAGCTCACCCCGCAGGTCGCGGCCGGCGACTACCCCGACCTCGTCGTCCTCGGCCTCGGCGCCAAGGAGGGCTTCACCGAGTCCTTCGTCCGCGACAGCAACCTCGAGGACCTCACGAGCGTCCTCGACGCGAAGATCCCCGGCGAGGACGTCACCGTCGGCGACAAGCTGACCCCCGGCATCGTCGGCAACCTCAACACCAACCCCTACGGTGACGACGAGGTCTACCTCATGCCGATGTACGCGTCGCCCACGGGTCTCGTCTACAACCAGAAGCTGTTCGCCGACAACGGCTGGACCGTCCCCACCACCTGGGACGAGATGTTCGAACTCGGCGACGAGGCGAAGGCGGAGGGCATCTCGCTCTTCACCTACCCGACGGCCGGCTACCTCGACTCGTACTTCTTCTCGCTGCTGTCCGCGGTGGGCGGGCCGGAGTTCCTCAACGACGTCCTCACCTACAAGAAGGACGTGTGGAAGTCCGACGACGCGACCGAGGCCCTCGAGCTGACGACGAAGCTCCTCAGCTACGCGGCACCGACCACGGTCGGCTACGCCAACGGTCAGGACTTCACGAAGAACCAGCAGACCATCCTCGACGGCACCACGCTGTTCATGCCGAACGGGTCGTGGATCGCCAACGAGATGAAGGACGCCCCGCGCACCGACGGGTTCCAGTGGGGGCTCACCCCGGTCCCCGCTCCCGAGACCGACGGCACGCGTTACCTGACGACGTTCGTCGAGTCGGCGTGGGTCCCGAAGGAGGCCACGAACAAGGACGCGGCGAAGGACTTCATCGCGTACCTGTACTCGGACGAGGCCGCTGACATCTTCGCGAAGGCCAACGCCATCCAGCCGATCCAGGGACTCCCGGAGCGCCTGACCGGCGAGGCGAAGGACTTCTACGCCGTCTACAGCGAGCCCGGTGTCGAGGCCGTCGTCGGTGCCTTCGCCGCGACCAAGCCGGTCCCCGGGGTCGACCTCAAGGCCACGCTGTTCGACGCGGCCAACAGTGTCCTCTCCGGCACCACCACCCTCGAGGACTGGCAGAACCAGGTCAACGAGGCGAGCAACAAGCTCACCGACCAGCTCGCGGGCTGATCCCGACCGGTGTGCCCGTCCGATCCCCCTTTCGGACGGGCACACCACCCCCTCCTCGCAGAAAGGACGCGCCGTGGCCAGACGCTCCGTCTCCCTCAACACCCGTGGGAAGAACCGCTTCGTGCTGCTGTGCGTCGCGCCCGCGATCATCCTCTACGTGCTCTTCATGGTCGTCCCGACCTTCGACGTGTTCCGGATGTCGCTCTACAACTGGACCGGCGTCGGCGGCACCCCCACGTTCGCCGGCTTCGACAACTTCATCGCCCTCGCCGGCGACATGCAGTTCGTGCGGGCATTTCAGAACACCGTCTTCCTCCTCGTGGTCGTCTCTATCGTGACGATGGCCGGCGGGCTCGTGCTCGCCGGGGTCATGACGCAGGGCAAGGTGCGCGCCCGCAACCTCTACCGCTTCGTGCTCTACCTGCCGAGCGTCCTGTCGATCGTCGTCGTCGCCGCGATCTTCTCCGCCGTGTACGACCAGCAGAACGGGCTCATCAACGGCTCGTTGACCTTCCTCGGCCTCGAGTCGTTGTCGCAGGTCTGGCTCGGCGACCAGAAGATCATCATGTACAGCATCGCCTTCGCGATGGTGTGGCAGTCGCTCGGCTACTACCTCGTCCTCTACATGTCGGGCATGTCGAACATCCCGGCGGAGATCTACGAGGCCTCAGCGCTCGACGGGGCCGGCCCGTTCCGGCAGTTCTTCGACGTCACGCTGCCGCTCGTCTGGGAGACGCTCCGCACCTCCCTCATCTTCTTCATCATCAGCTCGATCAACCTCGCCTTCGTGCTCGTCCGGGCCCTCACGGGCGGCGGCCCCGACGGTTCCTCCGAGGTCCTCCTCGACTACATGTACAAGCAGGCGTACACGAACTCGAGCTACGGCTACGGCATGGCCATCGGGACGGCGATCTTCCTGTTCTCATTCCTCGCGGCGCTCATCATCAGCCGTGCGACCAAGCGAGAGGTCCTCCAGTTCTGATGACCACGACCACCTCAGCTCCCGTCCCGCCGATCGTGACACCGCCGTCATCCTCGGTTCCACCCGGACCCACCTCCCGTCGGCGCGTCCGTCGCCGCAAGCCGGTGTCCTGGATCTCGAACCTCGTCCTGATCCTCATCTCGCTCATGATCCTGGTGCCCGTGCTCTGGGTCGTCATGGCGTCCGTCAAGACCAAGGGCGAGTTCTACGGCAACCCGTGGGCGCTGCCCGAGGGTCTGCACTGGCAGAACTTCGTCGACGCGTTCGTCGACGCGAACATGGGCCCCTACCTGCTCAACTCGCTGCTCGTCACGGTCGTCGGCCTCTGCTTCGTCCTCATCATCGCCGTGCCGGCCGCGTATGCGCTGGCCCGGTTCGAGTTCCGCGGCAAGTCGATCCTCGAAACGCTGCTGCTCGCGGGCCTGTTCATCAACGTGAACTACATCGTCATCCCGATCTTCCTCATGCTCCTCGGGTGGGACAAGGCCCTGCGGACGTTCATGCCGAGCGGCTTCTTCATCGACAACCTGTTCGTCCTCGGGCTCGTCTACGCGGCGACGTCGCTCCCGTTCACGATCTACCTGCTGCTCGCCTACTTCCGCACCATCCCGGTGTCATACGAGGAGGCCGCCACGCTCGACGGCGCGTCGCGGTTCCGCACGATGCGGACGGTCATGCTGCCGATGGCGATGCCGGCGATCAGCACGGCGATCCTGTTCAACTTCCTGAGCTACTGGAACGACTACATCATCTCGTTGTCGCTGATCCCGGGTGAGAACAAGACCCTGCAGGTGGGGCTGCTGAACCTGTTCCAGGCGCAGCGAGCGGCCGCCGATTACGGCCGGTTGTACGCGGGTATGGTGATCGTCATCATCCCTGTCGTGATCCTGTACATCATCATCCAGAAACGTCTGTTGCAGAACGTCGGAGCCGGAGGGCTGAAGGAATGACCAAGGAACGTGTGGGAGCCGTCGTCGCTGCGGTCGTGTTCGTGAGCTGCGTGGCCGCGGTGATCATCGCCAACCAGTCGGTGGGGTGGCTGAACCTCGGGGTGATGCTCCTCGGGCTCGCCGGCTTGATCACGCTGCTCGCCCTCTACAACCGGAAGTTCCGATGAGCCGCGCGGGGGCCGAGCGTTCGGCCGGACCGGTGATCGACACTGAGCAGCGCCTGGCCGAGGCGGTCGCCGTCGTGCCGTCGCCGCGGCAACTCGCTTGGCAGCGCCTTGAGTTCTACGGCTTCATCCACTTCGGGGTCAACACGATGACCGACCGGGAGTGGGGTGACGGCACCGAATCGCCCGCCGTGTTCGACCCGTCCGGCGTCGACGCCGAGCAGTGGGTCGCCGCTGCGAAGAGCGCCGGCATGCGCGGGCTCATCCTCACCTGCAAGCACCACGACGGGTTCGCGCTGTGGCCGACAGCCGTGAGCGACCATTCCGTCGCGTCGAGCCCGTGGCGCGATGGCGGTGGCGATCTCGTCGCCGAGGTCGCGGCGGCGTGCCGGGCGGCCGGACTCGCGTTCGGTGTCTACCTGTCGCCCTGGGATCGCGCCGAGGCCAGCTACGGCTCGGGCGACGCCTATGACGACTTCTTCGTCGCGCAGCTCACCGAACTCCTCACCGGCTACGGCGAGTTGTTCTCGGTCTGGTTCGACGGCGCGAACGGTGAGGGGCCGAACGGCAAGAAGCAGCTGTATGACTGGGACCGCTACTACGCCGTCGTCCGCGAACTCCAGCCGAACGCCGCGATCAGCGTGTGCGGGCCGGATGTGCGCTGGTGCGGGAACGAGGCCGGATCGACCCGCGCGGACGAGTGGAGCGTGGTCCCGGCGTCATTGCGTGACGCGGAGCGCACCGCCGACCGCTCGCAGCAGGTCGACGACGGGCTCTTCTCGCGGGCCGTGCAGTCCGACGAGGAGGACCTCGGCAGTCGCGCCGCGATCGTCGCGACCACGGAGCCGCTCGTCTGGTACCCGGCCGAGGTCAACACCTCGATCCGTCCGGGCTGGTTCCACCACCCTGCGGAGGACGGGATGGTCCGGTCGGCCGAGGAGCTCTTCGACATCTACGAGCGCAGCGTCGGCGGGAACGCCACGTTCCTGCTCAACCTGCCGCCGACCCGCGACGGGGTGATCGCGGAGCCCGACCTCGAGAGCCTCTCCGGTCTCGGCCGACTGATCGACGAGCTGGAGCGGCTCGACGTCGCAGGCTCCGCACTGCTCACGATGTCGAGCGCGCCGGTGCCGGCCGCGTCGATCACGGGGACCGGGTCGCAGCTGGACGTGGTGACGTGGCGCCCGGACGACGACGATCCCCTGCCGACCCTGCGGTTCCGATGGGACCGACCGCAGCCGGTGTCCGGAGTGAGTGTGCGGGAGGCTATCGCGCACGGCCAGGTGGTCGAGGGGGTCGAGGTCTCGATGCTGGATGCCGACGGTGTGCCGCGGGTGCTCGCTTCGGCGGCGACCGTGGGTGCTCAGCGGATCCTCCGGTTCGACGCGGTCGAGACGACCGAGTTGCGCGTGACGATCACCGCATCCCGAGCGCAGCCGCACCTCGCGCGGATCTCGGTCTTCACCACCTCCTGACGCTCTTCCTCCGCCGGTCTGCGTCAGCGTGTTGTGTCGGCGCGGTGCGCTGGCGTGAGCGCGGTGTTGCGGGCGCGGGCGTGCCCCGGTGACGTGGGCGCGGGCCTCCGGAGCGGTGCGCTCACGCCGCCGGGGCGCGCTCACGGCGGTGAATCGGTGCCGGGTTCAGCAGCCGATGGTGGGTTTACCGGGTCGGCAGGGTTTGTCGACGCCGACGGTCGCGTTGCGGACGATCTGGATGGGGTGCGGAGTGTCCGAGGGGATGGTCAGGGTTCCGATCACGGGAAGCCAGCCACTGTCGCCGACCCGGTACTCGGCCGCGTACTCGACCTCCACGGTGATCGTCTTGGACCCGACGGTCGTGTACCGGTGACTGGTCGGGGTCTTGGAGAACTCGGGGAGTCCGAGGGACGCCCAGGTCGCTCCGCCGGTGCTGCTGGTGGCGGTGGTGCCGTCGCCGTAGTCGATGGTGAACCCGACGGGGATGAAGTTCACCTCCGCCGTCTGTCCGAGGAGGGTGCCCGAGCGGGTGTGGCCTGATGCACCGGCGATCACGTTCGTGTGCAGCCCGCGCACACCCCAGCTCCCCGGTTCGGTGGTGACGGTCGGTGCGGCGGGCGCGAAGCTGATGAGGTCCCGGATCGTGACCGGTTGTGCGGCGGGTGTGGGTTCGAAGCCGGGGATCAGCTCGCCCGGGGTGATCGTGTAGCAGTCGTCGGGACGCACGAGACTGCACACAGTCCGTTCCCCGTTGGGTCCGTCGGTGACGCCGGGCGGAAGCTCGGTCGAGCCGCCACCGCTGTCACCACCGCCTGAGCCACCGGAGCCCCCACCACCGGAGCCGGGCCGCTCGACGCTGCCACCGATGTCGACCGAACCGTTCCCGATGCAAGCACCTTCCAGTTGGCCCTCCGATCCGCAGGAGGCGGCGATCGCCACGTTTGCGGGCGCGAGCGTGAGTGCTACCACCAGGGCTGTTGCGGCTGCGAGAGCGCACCTCAGATTTCGCATGACTCTCCCTCGGCGACCGCAACGTGGTTCATCAGGACGAGTTCGGATTGCTCCTTGTTACCCGTGCCCACGTCGTAGGCCCATGTGCGCGTCCGAGGGCGGTCAGGTCGCACCGTGGAGTTGCCGGCGGCGTCAAGAACATCGACAGTGCTGAGATCGATGCAAGACTTCGCCTTCGCGATGACGCCGAGGGAGTCCGGGCTGGAGTACCACTCTGAGAGGTGCGTCGAGACGAGTGTCGGCGCTCCGACCATGGTCTTTCCGGCGGTAGCGAGTTCGACGAGGCTTCCGTGTTCGAACTCAGCGAGCTCCTTCCCAACGATGACGTCGATTCGTTGGACCTCCAGGCCTCCATCCAGAAGGATTGCATTCGAGATCCGCATGTACTCCTGGTACGTCTCCGTCACCGCGGTGAGTGCCTGCTCCTCGCTGGCGAACACCGGCGGGGCGCTGCTCGGCGGCGGCGCGGGATCCGGGCCGGAGCACGCCGTCAGGGCGAGGAGGCCCGCCGCGAGGGCGAGGGCGGAATGGGTGCGAGGACGTGGTGTGACTGGCATCCCTCGACGCTAGGCGCGGACGGAACCCGACCCGGGGTTATCCACAGAGCAGATATGCCTACACCGACATATGTCTTTGATAGGCGCGGTTCGGGGCGGCTGGAACCGGCCTAACGACGACCGAGCCACCAGGCGGGGGAGGCGGCGATGACGGTGCGGGCGGCGGCGTCGATGTCGTCGAGCTCCCCGGTGCGGAGCCACTCCTCGATCGCCGCGACCGTGCCGGCCCCGGCGTAAGCGACGAGCATGCGCACGTGTCGTTCGGGGTCGACACCCTCCTCGCGCGGCGGGGCGATCTGCGGGTGACGGTCGAGGTGGTGACGGAGGGCCGCCTCGATCCGTTCGGTGAGCGCATCGCGGAGTGGTCCGACGAGCCGGGGCTGCATCGCGTTGCGGTAGATCGTCGCGTGCTCGGCGACGTGCCGCAGGAGGTCGCGCTCCGACTCGTCGAAGACGCTCAGTTCGGAGCCGCTCTCCGCCGGGAGGTCGACGTGCGCGCGCAGCGTGTCGTCCAGTTCCTCGCCGAGCACGTCGGCGAGCAGGTGGACGGGCGTCGGCGCGTGCCGGTAGAAGGTGTCGCGGGTGATTCCGGCCGCTCGAGCGACATCCGCGACCGTCACCTGGTCGATGCGGCCCTCCGTCGCGAGCGTGTGGATCGCCTCGCGGAGGGCGCGACGGGTGCGTGCCTGGCGGGGGTCCATCCGCTCACTCTAGTGAGCGCGGCTGCGAGCTCGTCGCGGGCTCGAAGCGAGCGACTTGCACCCTGGGATGGAGAGTGCAATACTGCACTTCGTGATGCAGAGTGCAACTTCGACGAATCGGCTGTCCGAGCGGATGGCCGCGACCGCCACACGCCTGACGACGGTGTCCCGACGACTCACCGCTGCCCAGGGCCTCAACGGATTCACCATCGAGGAACTCTGTGAGGAGGTCGGCGTCTCGCGCCGCACCTTCTTCAACTACTTCCCCAGCAAGGAGGACGCGGTCCTCGGCATCGACGAGTCCGAGGAGAGCGAGCGGTTCGCCACCGAGTTCCTCGCCCTCGGCTCGCGGGGGTGGCGCGCCGTGCTCGACGACTTCATGCTCATCGCGGCCGCCCATGCGGAGCGGTCCGGGTTCGGCCTCGCCGAGCACGTCGACTTCCACGCCGCCCTCGAGCGCGAACCCAAGCTGCTGGTCCGCTTCATGGGCCTGAACCGCGAGCGTGAGCAGATGCTCGTCGAGCTCATCGCCGTGCGGGAAGGCGTCCCGGCCGACGACCCGCGTGCCCGCGCCTGCGCCGATCTCTTCGGGATGGCGATCAAGACGACCATGGCGCGCGTGTTCGGCAGCGGTGTCGTCGACCTCGGCGAGGGCGGCGAGTTCGACATCGTCGGCTCCATCCGCGACTGCCTCGCGACCTACCGCGCCGTGCTCGAGCCTGTCGAGGACGACGGCGACGCAGTCACCCCCCAGAACCCCCACACCGACCCCACTCCCCGAAAGGACCTCCCGTGACCGCCGCCACCGCCGCGCCCACCGAGGGCCCGATGCTGCTCACCAAGCGCCGCATCTGGATCATCTTCGCCGCCCTCATCGCGGGCATGCTGCTCTCCAGCCTCGACCAGACGATCGTCTCCACAGCCATGCCGACGATCGTCGGGCAGCTGGGTGGCGTCGACCACCAGGTCTGGCTCACCACCGCCTACCTGCTGGCGACCACCGTCGTCATGCCCGTGTACGGCAAGTTCGGTGACGTACTCGGCCGTCGTCGACTGTTCCTCGTCGCGATCGCGCTGTTCACCATCGCCTCCGTCGGGTGCGCCTTCGCCGGCGACTTCACCCAGCTCATCGTGTGGCGCGCCGTCCAGGGCCTCGGCGGCGGCGGGCTCATGATCCTGTCGCAGGCGATCATCGCCGACATCGTCCCCGCCTCCGAGCGCGGCAAGTACCTCGGCCCGCTCGGTGCCGTGTTTGGTCTCTCCGCCGTCGGTGGCCCGCTCCTCGGTGGCTTCTTCGTCGACCACCTCACCTGGCAGTGGGCGTTCTACATCAACATCCCGGTCGGTATCGCCGCCTTCGCGATCGCGTTCTTCACCCTGAAGCTGCCGAACAAGAAGGCCACGGCCCCGATCGACATCCTCGGCGTGATCTTCCTCTCGGCCTTCACCACCTGCCTGATCTTCTTCACCGACTTCGGTGGCGACGAGGCCCACGGCTGGGGTGCGATCGAGACCTGGTTGTTCGGCATCGGCATGCTCGTCGCCGCACTGCTCTTCGTCGTCACCGAGGCGCGCGCGAAGGACCCGATCATCCCGTTGTCGCTGTTCAAGAACCCGACGTTCATCAACGCGACCGCGATCGGCCTCACGCTCGGGCTCGGCATGTTCTCGGCGATCGGCTTCGTGCCGACCTTCCTCCAGATGTCGTCCGGCACCTCCGCCGCCGCGTCCGGCCTGCTCATGATCCCGATGATGGTCGGCCTCATCGGTACGTCGATCGTGTCGGGCAACCTGATCACCAAGACCGGTCGCTACCGGATGTTCCCGGTCATCGGCACGCTCGTCACGGCGGCGTCCATGATCGCCTTCACGACGCTCACGGCCGACACCCCGATCTGGCTCATCTGCGTGTTCCTGTTCTTCTTCGGCGCCGGTCTCGGCTTGATCATGCAGGTCGTCGTCCTGGTGGCGCAGAACTCGGTCGATGCGTCGATGGTCGGTACGGCGACGAGCACGAACAACTACTTCCGCGAGGTCGGTGCATCGCTCGGGGTCGCCGTGTTCGGCACGATCTTCACCACGCGCCTGACGTCGAACCTGCGGGACGTCTTCGCCGGTTCGGGTGCGAGCCCAGACGAGGCGTCCAGTGCGGCGTCGACGATCAACCCGCAGACGCTCAGCCAGCTCCCGCCGGGCGTCCGCGACGGGGTAGTGACCGCGTACGCCGACGCGCTCGCCCCGGTGTTCTGGTACCTGCTGCCGTTCATCGGTGCCGCGTTCCTGCTCTCGCTGCTGCTCAAGCAGATCCCGCTCTCCGACGTCGCCGGGCTCGTCGCCCGCGGCGAGGCACTCGGTGGCGAGGAGGCTGAGTCCCTCGAAGCCGCCGCGCGCGGCAAGGTGACGGCGTCCGCCGCCGGTGGCACGACGACGGACCGGGCGAGTGACGGCATCGAGGATCCAGCGACTACCACCTCCGAGTCGCGCGAGCGGTAGCCGCAACCGGTCGGACGACGACGGCCCCGGGACCTGAGGTCCCGGGGCCCTCCCTCGTGCGGCGGACGGCTAGCCCTTCGGGGAGACGACCTTGATCCGGGAGTGACCCGAGGGGCCGCCGGTCGACTCGATGTAGGTCTTGAACGACTCGAGCGTCCCACGGACGGCCCGCCCGGCGAGCCCGAGCGCCGCAGCGGTCCGCTCCACCGCGGTCACCGGCTTCCAGTGCACCGTGACGTCCACGCGGGTCTGCTGCTTGTCGATCGCCTCGAACACGGCGTCACCACTGAACCAGACGTCGCCTTCGATGGTGCGCCAGACCAGACGCTCCTCGGGAAGCTGCTCGAGGATCTCGACCAGGAACTGCCGCGAGAGTTTGCTGATCGCGACGGTCCAGCGACTGTAGACCTCGCCGGTCGTCGACACCTCGCGCACCGCCGGGAGGAACTCCGGGTACGACTCGAAGTCGACCCACTGCTTGTAGACGGCCGCGATAGGGAGCTCGACGACGACACTGTGCTGCACGGTCGACACCCCGTCGCGCTCCCGGCGGTCGCGTTTCGCCGACTGCTCCTCGTCCGGCCCGGTGCCGGGCTCGTCGTCCGCTGCCGCTGCTGACATGCCTCGTCGTCTCATTTGTCCTTCTTACCGTTCCCGTTCCCGTTCCCGTTGCCGTTGTTGCCGTTGTTGCCCTTGTCCCCGTTCTTGCCGTTGTCACCCTTGTCGCCGTCGTTCCCGTTCCCGGGGCCACCATCGTCGCCTGGCTCATCCGCGCCGTCATCCACCGGGGCGGCAGGCTCCACCGGCTCGACCGAACTGGGCGTGGGCGTCGGTGTCGGCGTGGCTGCCGGCGTCTCGACGACGGGGGAGAGGTCGGCGCGGACGGTGGCGATCGCCGATCGGATCTCCGACAGTCGGCTCGCGGAGACGGAACCGTCCGCCTCAGCCTCGGCCAGCCGCGCCTCGAGGGCGTCCAACGCCGCGATGGCACCGGTGGTGTCGCCGGCGGCGGCGGCATCGGCGACCAGGACGACCCCCTGTTGCAGCTCACGGCCGGTGTCCGCATCGAGTCCGGCGTCCGGCGACGCGCAGCCGCCGAGCAGCGCCACGACGAGCAGGGGAGCTGCGAACAGCGCCCGAGTGCGGTTCCCCGGCCGCGTCACGGGGTCACCTCCCGCATGAGCTCGTCCAGGTGCGTCGACAGCGGATCCGGCAGCTCAGGCAGGGCCGGCACGGAGGGGTGCGCCGACGAGACGAGGAACCACACGAGGGCGGCGGCCGCCACGAGCAGGATCACGCCGAGGAGCACCCAGACCCGGATCGTCCGCCGGCGGCGCTCGACGGCGGCGCGTCGAGCGCGCTCATCGACCCGACGCGTCGAGCGCGGTGAGTCGTCGAGCACGGCCGTCGTGGCGAGCCCCGCACCGTCGCGCGACCCGATCGGGAGCACCAGCGTCGGATCGACAGGCGGGCCCGGCGCATCGAACCGTTCCGTCGTCGCCGTCGGAGCCGCCGCCATCGCGGTGGCAGGCGTGGTCGCGTCCGTCGTCGACGCCGGCCCGGCCGACATCGCCATCGTCGCGGTCGCCGGGTCCGGTGCCTGGTCGCGCACCGGGTCGAGGTCGCGGACCGCCATGGCGACCTCGAGCGCCGTCGGGCGCGCGGCCGGATCCGACGCGGTCATCGCCGTCAGCAGGGACTTCCACTGGTACCCGAGCGTCCCGGGGATCGTCGGCGACGCGTTCAAGCGCGCCATCAGGGATTCATGGGTGCTCGTCTGCGGGTAGGCACGGCGGCCCGTCAGGGCTTCGAGGAGGACGAGCCCCAGCGCGTAGACGTCGGCGGGCGTGGCCGGATCAGCGCCCCGGACGAGTTCGGGACTGAGGTACGCGACGGTGCCCATCAGAGAGCCGGGTGCGGTCATGCGGGTGCTGTCGATGAGGTGCGCGATGCCGAAGTCGGCGAGCTTCGCGCGATACTCCTGGTGCGGGAGGACCGATCGGCGCAACAGCACGTTCGACGGCTTGATGTCGCGGTGCACGACCCTGGCGGCGTGCACGGTGTGCAGCGCCTCGGCGAGGTCGACCGCCATCGCAGCGACCTCAGGTGACGGCAGCGGCGACCGGCTGATGCGTTGCGACAGCGTCGGTCCGTCGACGTACTCCATGACGAGGTAGGAACCGTCACCGGAGACGACGCGCGCGTCGAAGAGGGTGACGAGCGCGTGATGGTTGAGCGAGGCCAGCAGACGCGTCTCCGAGGCGGTCCGCGCGCCGAGCGAGGCGTCGGTCGTGCCGGGGCGGAACAGCTTCACCGCGACCTGACGCCCGAGGGTCTCGTCGGTCGCGAGGTGGACGGTCGCCATGCCGCCGGATCCGATGCGCGCTCCCAGGCGGTAGCGTCCGTCGAGGAGTTCGCCGGTGCGCGGGTCGTCGACGCCGGGTTCGGCCATGGGTGGTGCGATCGCCCCGGTCCTCAGAGGACGGGACCGTCGTTGTCGGTGGTGCTGCGGCGGGTCACGCGCTCGCCGCTGCTCGGGTCGACGGCGGAACGCGTCGTCGACGACACCTGGCGGTGACGCAGCACGAGGATGAGCGAGATGAGGAACACGACGGCACCTGCTGCCATGAGGATGTACCCGATGAGGGTGAGGTCCACGGCTGGGACGTCGATGTTGACGGCGAAGGCGAGGATGGCTCCGATGACGATCAGGGCGATTCCGGTTCCGATACCCATGACAAGCTCCTTCTCCAGGTGACCCGGGCGTCGAGCGGGCGTGCTCGAGCGTGACCGACGGGTGACTCAGACTATTATTGAGTCAATCGTGGTTGAGTCAACGGGGGTTGTGTCGGTGGAGTCGCTGGCGGTAAGGGCATCCAAGTTCGCCGCGCTCGCCGAGCCCGCCCGCCTGCGCATCGTGGACCTCCTCGCGCTGGGCGATCTGTCGCCGACGGAGATCCAGACGGCGCTGGGGATGGGCTCGAACCTCGTCGCCCATCACCTGAGCGTCCTGCAGAAGGCGGGGATCCTGTCGCGCTCGCGGTCGGAATCCGACGGGCGTCGCAACTACGTCCGCCTCGTCCCCGGCGCGTTCGACCGCCTCGCGCCGGAACCGATCAGCGTTCCGAGCCGTGTGGTCTTCGTGTGCACGGCCAACTCCGCGCGATCCCGGATGGCCGAGGCGCTCTGGCTGGACCGCAGCACCGTGCCGGTCGCCTCGGCGGGCAGTCGTCCCGCCGACGAGGTGAACCCGGGAGCGGTGCGGGCGGCAGCACGACACGGCGTCCGGATCGGTTCGCAGCACCCGCGTGGCACGCAGGAGGTCCTCCGGCCGGACGACTTCATCATCACGGTCTGCAACCGGGCGCACGAGGAACTCGTCGGCCGCGACGACCTGCACTGGTCCGTCCCCGACCCCGCCCTGACCGCCACCGAGGAGGCGTTCGACGAGGCGTTCAGAGACCTGCGGGTCCGGGTCGACGAGTTCGTCAGCCGGTTGGCACCGGTACCCGCGGGGCCGCACGACGAGGCGCCGCACGGACTGGCCTGACGGCGGTCACCCGGCGTCGGGGAGGAGCTCCGGGCAGTCGCCGCCGGGGGTGGTGGCCAGTTCGAAGTGCCAGATCTCGTTCGCGTAGGTCTGGCAGAGGCCGAACGCGGAACCGTGCTCGATGAGCCAGTAGTCGGCGTCCGTCGCACCGATGTCGACGGCGGCCCCGCGGGTGTGCGAGGAACCCTCGGGGGTGGCGACGAACTGCCGGGCCGCCTCCTCGCTGCCGTACCGCAGGATCGCCTCGTCGAGCAGATGCTGCTGGTAGGCCGTGCTCCGCCATCCCGAGCTGATGAACAGCGTGATGTCGTCGTCGGCTGCGGCCTCGGTCGCCTGCCGGACCGCCTCGAGGAGGTCCGGTTCGAGGTTCGCGACGCCGGGCAGCGCGATGTCGTCCACGGTGAAGCGGTTCTCTTCGAGTACGCCGTCGGCGGTCCCGAACCCGCCGTCGGTCGTGGTCGTACCGTCGTCCAGATCGGGCTGCCCCGCCGAGGAGGTGATCGCGCGCGTGATCGCGGGCGCGACGCCGGTGCACGCGACCAGGGCGATCGCGGCGGCGAGGGCGACGGCGGAGACGGCGAGGACGGTGACGGCCAGGTTCGCGGTGCGCCGGCCGGCTGCCGGCCGTCGCGTCGCGTGCTGTCGCCGCGGGTGGCGCCGCTGGTCGAAGTCCTGGTGTCGCATGATTCCTCCTCCACGGACCACCGCGGGTCGACGTCCGGCGATCGTGGTCCCAGTCCAGCCGCCCGGGGGTCTCGTGGGCGTCGGGCGATCGTCAGACGGTTCCGAAACATCCGGCCGCCTACGATCGACACGACGCCCAGACGACCGGAGGTTCCATGCGTGTCTTGATCGCCGAGGACGAGCAGTACCTGGCCGAGAGCATCCTCGAGGGGCTGCAGCACGAGGGGCTCGCCGCCGACCTCGTGTTCGACGGCGACGCCGCGCTCGAACGGCTCGCCGTCAACAGCTACGACGTCGTCGTCCTCGACCGCGACCTCCCCGGTACGCACGGCGACGACGTCTGCCGCTGGATCGTCGCCCGGGAGCTGCCCTGCCGCGTGCTCATGCTCACCGCCGCCGCCGAGCTCGACGACAAGGAGAGCGGGTTCGAGATCGGTGCCGACGATTACCTGACGAAGCCGTTCGAGCTGCGCGAGCTCGTCCTGCGACTGCGCTCGCTGGCGCGCCGGCCTGCCGCGTCCCTGCCTCCGGTGCTGGAGTACGCCGGGGTGCGGCTCGACCCGTTCCGTCGGGAGGTGTACCGCGACGGGCGGTACGTGCGCCTGGCGAAGAAGCAGTTCGCCGTGCTGGAGGTCCTCCTCGCGGCCAGGGGTGGGGTCGTGAGCGCTGAAGACCTCCTCGAACGGGCCTGGGACGAGCACGCCGACCCGTTCACGAACGCCGTCCGGGTGACGATGTCGACCCTCCGGAAGGTGCTCGGTGAGCCGTGGGTCATCCACACCGTGCCGGGCGTCGGGTACCGGGTGCTCCCGCCGGGCGAGGACGAGCCCACGAGGGTGGACGGCGCATGACCACCGCGTCGCCCGCGCGCCCGGTCTCGTCCCGTCCCACACGCATCACCGCCCGCGTCAAGCTCACCGCGACGTATGCCGCCTTCACCGTCGTCACGGGCCTCGTCGCGCTGATCGTCATCAACGTCATCATCTGGCGCTTCCCCGACTACCCGATCGCGCCGGCCGGCGATCCGGAGCAGTTGTCCGGCATCACCCGCGGCGAGATCCGCGACTCGCTCATCAACTACTCGATGCTCGCGCTCATCGCGATGGCCGTGATCGGCACCGGCGTCGGCTGGATCGTCGCCGGTCGGGTGCTGCGGCCGCTGCGCGACCTCAACGACGCGGTGCGGGCTGCCGCGGCGGGCTCGCTCGACCACCGCATCGCGATGACGGGTCCGCGCGACGAGTTCCGCGAACTCGCCGACCGCTTCGACGACATGCTCGCACGCCTGGAGCAGTCGTTCCTCACGCAGAAGCGGTTCGCGGCCAATGCCTCGCACGAGCTGCGCACGCCGCTCGCGACCATGAAGATGCTCATCGAGGTGGCGCAGGCCGATCCGGAGGGCCGCGACGTCGACCGCGCGCTCCGCCGGCTGCACGAGACGAACGAGCGGGGGATCGCGATCGTGGAGGCCCTCCTGCAGCTGAACCAGCTCGACCGCCGACCGCTCGTGACCTCGCCCGTCGACCTGGCGGCGGTGGTCCGTGACGCGTCGCAGCTCGTCTCACCGGACGCCGCCCATGCCGGTGTCGCGATCTCCTCGACCCTCCGGAGCACCGCCGTGCTCGGCAACCGCGTGCTCCTCCAGCAGCTGCTGACGAACCTGCTGTCGAACGCCGTGCGGTACAACAGCGGTCCGCGCGGGTGGGTCTCGGTGTGGGTGGGCAGGGATCCGCAGGCCGACCGGTCCGCGGCCGAGTGCGCGGTCGTGGTCGTCAGCAACTCCGGACCGCTCCTCGGCGTCGACGAGGTCGCTCGCTTCGTCGAGCCGTTTGATCGCCGCGACGCCAGGATCGCGCGCGCCGCCGGGCCCGACCGGGGCAACGGGCTGGGGCTGACGCTCGGTGCGCGGATCGTCGAACTGCACGGTGGTTCGCTGCGCCTCGCGCCACTGCCGGCCGGTGGTCTCGAGGTGACGGTGCTGCTGCCCGCCGTGCACGGTCCCGAGCCGGACGACGCCTGACCCCGCGACGCCGGGACGGCCGACCGATCGACGGATCGGTCGGCCGTCCCGGCGGGAGCGGTCGTCACTGCACGGCGCAGGCTCTGGCCTCGTCGAACAGGTCCTCCGGCAGGTCCCACACGCCGTTCGCGTCGGGGTCCGGGACGTCGAACCCCTGGTCGCGCAGGCACTGGGCGCGGAGCCGTAGTTCGTCGGAGATCTCACCCCTGGTGGGCTGGTCGGGGTTCGCCGGCGGTGGGCCGAGTTCCGTGGTGCAGGCGTCGTAGGCCTGGTTCATCGCGTCGCTGCCGTCGAGCGTGATCGCCGTACCGGGTTCGGGGTCCACGACGTCCACCCCGTGGTCGCGCAGGCAACCCGCGAGGGAGATCGTGTAGTCGTCGAACGCCTGGGCGTAGGCGTCGGCGGTCGGCGGCGCGTCACTTCCGGGCGGTGCATCCGTCCCGGAACAGGCGGTGAGCCCCAGCATGAGGGCGAGGACGGGGAGGGCGAAGCCGAGGGCGGCGGATCTGCGCATGGGATGGTCCTTTCTGAGCGCGACCGGTGTCGGTCATCCGCCCATCCCAGCAACCGAGGTGTTCCGTCCTCGTCTGTCGATCACCAGACGTCCTCGACATGCGCGCGGACCACGGGGTCAGTTCATGCGCATGACGATCCAGACGATCACCGTTCCGACCACGAACACGACGGGGATCCACGTTCCGGATCGTCGCAACCTGCGGCCGGACGGAGCGACCCCCGGCGGCGGTTTGATGAGCCCGAGGGCGGGAGCGTCAGCCTGGGTGCCCGGTGCAGACGGGTGCCCCGATGCACCGGTCGACTGCGGCTGGAGGCGGTCGTCCCGCCACCGTGCCCACTGGTCGAACTTCGTCGTCAACGCGTCGACGATCCCGAACAGCCACGCCCAGGTGTCGGGATCGAGCGTCGACACCTCCCGTTTCGTGTAGAGGAACAGCCAGTCGTCGATGATCTCGACGTCGAGCTCGGCGGCGTGGTCGATGAACCTCGCCATGATGTCCGGGGTGAACAGGTACAGGGCGTCCCGTTCGTAGCCGGCCGGGCAGTAAAGCGTGAAGTGCTGGTCGAAGTCGCCTTCCAGCGACAACCGCTGGGCGCGCTGGAACGCCGCCGGGAGGTTCGAGCCGAACCCGTTGTTGCCGATCGCATCGAGCACGATGTTCGGCAGGGGGACGTCGAGCTTCACCGCGACGTACCCCAGTGGTGCGTCGTCGAACTCTTCCCGTGGCGGACCGTGTACCGGTAGTTGCCGAACTCCACGGGGCGGGGACGAGCGCCCCGCAGCACGTCGGTGGCCTGCCGCGACGATCCGATCCCGAAGATCATGCCGGGGAACGGCGGGTAGCTGAGGTCGGCGGTGTAGGTCATCCCGTTGGCTGCGGCGAACTGGGAGAGGCGGAAGCGCTTGATGCGCCTCGTGCGCCAGGAGAGGACCGCGACCACCGCGACGGCGGCGGCCGCGAGGAGTCCGATCCCGAGCAGCGGCGTCGGGCCGGAGCCGCCTCGAGAGGCCGAGGACACCGTTCCCAACAGGACGAACCCGGCGACGACGACCACGACGACTCCCGCGATCAGGCCGATGAACAGCCGTGCGGAGGGCGCGCGGTGGTACGCGGGCGCCTTCGCCATGGCCTCGCTGTCGACCGGATCGATGAGCGCTCGGGTGTCGATCGTGCTGTCCATGCCCACACGCTACCCGCCCCCGATCGCGGGCCTCGGTCACATCGAGCGGCGGAGCCAGCTCTCCACGCCGCTCACATGCACCGTCACGAGGGCCCGGGTGAGTTCGATGTCGCGTCGCTCCAGGGCGTCGATGATCGCGTGGTGCTCCTGCAGGGTGCGGGCGACGGCCTTCTCCTCGGTGAGGCCGCGCCAGATGCGGGCGCGGACCGTCTTGCTGCCGAGGGCGGCCAACAGGCTCGCGAGGTAGGCGTTGCCGCTCAGCTCGATCACGCGGGCGTGGAATTGGAGATCGTGAGCGACGAGGTCCTCGACCGTGGTCGACTCGTCCACCTCGTCGACCATCGCGCGCAGTTCGGCGATCTTCTCGTCGTCGAGATGCTGGATCGCCATCACCGACGCGGACGGCTCGAGGATCCGGCGCACCTCGAACATCTCGATGAGGGAGCCGTCGGCGTGCATGTCGATGACGAACGACATCGCCTCGTGCAGCAGGCTCGGTTCGAGCGTCGTGACGTAGGTGCCGTCGCCGCGACGCACGTCGAGCACGCGGATGAGTTCCAGCGCCTTCACGGCCTCGCGGAGTGAGCTGCGCGACAGCCCGAGCGTCTCGCTGAGTTCCTTCTCCGGAGGGAGCCGCTGCCCGGGCTTGAGATCGCCCGAGACGATCATCGCCTGGATCCGCGCGATCGCCTCGTCGGTGACTGCCATGAAGACCCCCTGCTCATGCGCGGCGGTCGTCGGTCGCACCGCCTCGCGCCATGATACATCCGACGTTTCGCGTGGCCGGGCCCGGCGGCTGGTCCGCGCCAGGCGTTGTGTTACGTCAGGTTGAGCGGCCTCTCGCGGCCCTCCCCGTCCGTCCCTACTGTTACTGCAACCCCGACGTCCCGGTGCAGGTCACCACCGCACCGACAGCGGACGGCGGCCCCGACCCACCCCCGCACCGTCCCGCGCCCCACCGTCCTCTGGAGTCCCCATGCGTCGTCGATCGCGCCTCGCGCTGTCCATCATCTCGCTGGCCGTCGTGGCCGGTCTCGCCACCGGCTGTTCGCTGAAGCAGTCCTCGTCCGGCGAGTCGACGAGCGGCCCCGCGGCCAGCTCCGCTGCGTCCGACGCCGACGTCCCCTCGCTCGAGGGCAAGACCGTCGGCGTGGCCGCGAAGGACGTGGTGCGTGACTTCGGTCGCCTCACCTACCAGGGCGTCCAGGACCGCTTGGAGGAGCTCGGCGCGAAGGTGGTCGCGACCCAGGCCGACGCGCAGGACGACAAGCACCTCGCCAACGTGGAGAACCTCGTCTCGCAGAAGGTCGACGCGATCGTCGTCATCCTCGGCGACGCCACGACGCTCGCGCCGGCGCTGCAGCAGGCGAAGGACGCCGACATCCCCGTCTTCACCATCGACCACGCCAGCGAGAACTCGGTGAACAACATCGGTTCCGACAACTGGCAGATCGGCTCCACGCTCGCCCGCACCCTCGCTGAGGACATCGGCGGGAAGGGCAAGGTGCTCGTCTTCAACGGCTTCTACGACGTCACCCCCTGCCAGATCCGCTACGACGAGTTCAAGCTGGTGCTGAAGAACTACCCGAACATCGAGGTCATCGAGCCCGAGCTGCAGGACGTCTACGAGGGCACCATCGAGGACGCCAAGCAGAAGACGAACGACGCTCTGACCCGCTACCCCAAGGGTGAGATCTCGGCCGTGTGGTCGTGCTGGGATCTCCCGGCCATCGGTGCCGCCCAGGCCATCGACGCAGCCGGTCGGAACGAGATCAAGGTGTACGGCGTCGACGCCGAGCCCGGCGCGCTCGACCTCATCGAGGACCCCGCCTCGGTCTACCAGTTCACCGTCGCGCAGCAGCCGACCCTCTTCGGCACGACGAGCGCCGACAACGTCGCCCGGTACCTCGGTGGACAGCAGGACGAGGTGCCGCTGAGCACCTACCTCGACGCCGTGTTCATCGACAAGGCGAACGTCGCCGACGAGCGCAAGCGGCTCGGCCTGGAATGACGGACCGCACCTCGATCGACGAGTCGACCGTCCAGCGCACGCTGGACGGTCGGCCCGGTGCGGCTGCGTCCGGCTCACCCGTGCCGGCGGTGACCATGCGGGGCATCGCGAAGGACTTCGGCGGCGTCCGCGTGCTGCACGACGTCGACCTCGAGGTGCAGCCCGGCGAGGTCGTCGCCCTCGTCGGCGAGAACGGTGCCGGCAAGTCCACGCTCATCAAGATCCTCACCGGGCTCTACACGGCGAGCGAGGGGACGATCGAAATCGATGGCGAACCCGCCGTCATCCGGAACCCCCGCGACGCCGAACGCCTCGGCATCCGGGTCATCCACCAGGACCGCCACCTCGCCGGACGACTCACCGTCGCCGAGCAGCTGTTCCTCGGCTCACGCACCGCGTTCCTCACCGGCCGGCAGCTCGACCGCCGGGCCGAACGCGAGCTGCTCGACCTCGTCGGCCTCGACGTCCCCGGCAGCACGCTCGTCGACGAGCTCAGCGTGGCCGAGCAGCAGCTCCTCCAGCTGGCCATCGCGACGATCACCCGCCCGCGCGTCCTCGTGCTCGACGAACCGACGGCCCCGCTCGCCGCGGGGGACGTGGAGCGCCTGTTCCGCACCGTCCGCGCCCTGCAGGCCGAGGGTGTCGCCGTCATCTACATCTCCCACTACCTGCAGGAGGTGCGCGACATCGCGTCCCGCGTCGTCGTCCTCCGCAACGGCGAACGCGTCGGTGCGCTCGATCTCGCCGACCCCGACGCCACGCTCGACGCCATCGTGCAGCTCATGGTCGGCCGGAGTGTCACCGAGTTCGGCGACGATGAACGCGTCGCGGCGGACGCAGGGAGCGAGCCGGTCCTCGCGATCGACGCGCTGACGGTGCCGGACCGGCTCCACGGCGTCTCGATCACGGTGCGGCCGGGTGAGATCGTCGGGGTCACCGGCCTCGTCGGCTCCGGGCTCGAGGAGCTCGCCGACGCCGTCGTCGGCCTCCGCGCCCACGGTGGAACGGTGCGCCTCGGCCGGGCTGGCACCATCCGATCGCCGCGTGCCTTCGTCCGCGCCGGCGGCGCCTACGTGCCGGCGAACCGTCACCGCGACGGCATCCTCAACCGGCAGTCGGTGCGGGAGAACCTGACGCTCGCGGCGCTCGACCGCATCGCGGGCTTCGGCGGCATCCTGCGCGGCCGACGCGAGCGGGCGATCGCCGCCGACCTCGTCGAGCGACTCGACATCCGACCGGCGAACGACGCCGCGGTCGCCGGCAGCCTCTCCGGCGGCAACCAGCAGAAGGTCGTCCTCGGTCGCTGGCTGGCCGCCGGATCGACCGTGTTCGTGCTCGATCAGCCCACCTCCGGGGTCGACATCGGCTCGCGCCAGCAGATCTACGCGGAGATCGATGCGCTCGTCGCCCAGGGTGCCGGGGTGCTGCTCGTGAGCGTCGACCTCGAGGAACTCATCGGCCTCGCCGACCGTGTGCTCGTGCTCTACCGCGGCACGATCCGCACGGAGCTTCCGCGGTCGCAGGCGACGGCCGACACGATCCTCGCGTGGTCGACGGGCGTCGCCGAGCTCGCCCCGGTCCCTGAGCCATCCCCGGTCCCTGAGCCATCCCCAGACCCTGAGCCATCCCCGGACCCTGAGCCTGTCGAAGGGCCCTCGACCACCTCCCGGAACGCAGCATCGCCCACCCGAGGAGCCTCCGCATGACCGCCCTGTCCGCACCGCCCGCCGCGCCCTCGGCCGCCGCCGAGTCCACGACGAAGCGCCGCCCGGTGTCCCGACTCGGGCTGATCGGCTACGCGATCGTCGTGATCGAGATCGTCGTCTTCGCGGTCGCGTCACCCGGCTTCCTCGATCCCGCCAATCTCGCGACGATCCTGACGCAGTCCGCGGTCTACGCCATCGCCGCCTTCGGCTTGTCCGTCGTCGTGGTGACGGGTGGTGAGGACGTCGTGCGTGGTGGCATCGACCTCTCGATCGGCGCCGTCCTGGGCTTCTCCGGTGCACTCGTCGCGGTCCTGCTGCAGGCCCAGCTCGGCCTACCGCTCGCCCTGCTCCTCGGCCTCGGCGCCACCGCGCTCATCGGGCTCGTGAACGGACTCGTCGTGGTCGCCGGGATCCGCCCGTTGCTCGTCACGCTCGCCATGATGAGCATCGTCACGAGCCTCACCATCGTCATCACCGACAACGTGAAGGTGCCCGTGTCCGACGGTGGACTCGTCTGGCTGCGCAGCGGTCATGTGCTCGGGGTCCCGGCCGCGGTCGTGGTGCTCGTGATCGTCTTCGCGATCGTCGCCTTCGCCACCGGTCGCACCAGCTGGGGTGTGCGGAACGCCGCCGTCGGTCAGAACCCCACCGCCGCGCGGGTCGCCGGGATCAGTGTGAACCGCCATCTCGTCGGCAGCTACGTGCTCGCCGCCGTGCTCGCCGGCATCGCGGGGGTGCTCATGACGAGCCGGCTCTCCGCGGCCCTCCCGGGGATCGGGGAGCAGTCGTTGATCGACATCCTCCTCGCGACCTTCCTCTCGATCGCGTTCTCCCGTCGCCTGGTCGTCACGATCACCGGCACGCTGTTCAGCGCCGTGTTCGTCGCGATCCTCACGAACGGGTTCAGTCAGCTCGGCGTCCCGAGCCAGTGGATCGGCATCACCAAGGGTGTGCTGATCCTGCTGGTCCTCGCGGTCGCCGCGATCCGTGAACGGAGCGTCAAGCGATGAGCATCGACACCCGGGAGGACGCCACGTCCGCAGCCGACTCGTCCACCACCACCACCGGCGGGCAGCAGCACGACACGTCGGGTCACCGGGGGAACGGCCCGGGCAAGCGGGCCGGCGGTCCGCTCTCCACCCTGACGGTCAGCGGACTCGGGGCGGCCGTCCCGCAGGCCCTCGCCCCGACCGTGCTCGCCGTCCTGCTCATCGTCTTCGCGGTCCTGTCGCCGTCGTTCCTGACCGCCGACAACCTGCTCGGCGTGCTCAATCAGAACGCCCTGCTCCTGCTGGCGGCGGTGGCGATGACGGTGGTCGTGCGGGCCGGCGGCATCGATCTGTCGATCGGGGTCGCCATCGACCTCGCGGCGCTGACCGCCTCGGCGCTCCTCGCGGACGACTACGTCGCCTGGGTCGCGATCGTCGGCGGACTGGTCGTCGGCCTCCTCGTGGGTGCGGTGAACGCGTTCCTCATCGTCGTGCTGCGCATCCGCCCGTTCCTCGCCACGTTGAGCGTCTGGTTCATCGGTGGTGGCGTGCAGCAGGTGGCGACCGACGGCGGCTCGCCCATCTACCTGTCGCGCAGCAGTGTGCCGGACGAGTTCGCGTGGCTGGGTGCCGGTTCGCTGCTCGGGGTGGCCGCGCCGATCGTGATCGCCGTGATCGTCCTCCTCATCGTGTGGGCGGCGCTCGAGCGGAGCCGCTGGGGGCGCGTGCTGACGGCCGCCGGGGAGCAGCCGACCGCCACGCGGATCGCCGGGCGGATGGCGGGCACGTCGATGGCGACGGCGTTCGTCTTCGCGGCGGGGATCGCGGCGATCGCCGGGTTGATCCTCGCGGCGCGGAGCAACGGTTTCGTCGCGAACAGTGGGCAGCTCTACGTGCTCGACTCGATCGGTGCGGTGTTCATCGGGACGACGCTCAGCCGGACCGGGCGGCCGAACCTCTTCGGGACGCTCGTCGGAGTACTCATCTTCGCGTTGCTGACGAACGGGATGAACCTCATCGGCCTGTCCTTCTACTGGCAGGGCCTCGCGCGTGGGGTCGTCCTCATCCTGATCCTGCTGCTCGGTGTCCTCCTCGCGCGAGACCGAGCCCGCAAACCCCTCACCTGACGTCCTTCGAAGTCTCGCTGTGGTGGTGTGGTCTGGCCAGCGCGGTGCGCTGACGCGAGCGCGACCCATACGCGTGAGCGCGGGTCTCTGGAGACCCGCGCTCACGCCCATGACCCGCGGCGAGGCCCAGCGCACCGCGCTGGCGCCGGGTACGCGTGGTCGGGCCCCGACGCCCCGCGCTCGGGTCAGCGCGGTGCGCTGACGCGAGACGTCGCGACTCGGCGTGGGCGCGCCCCGCACGACTGAGCGCGGGTCTCTGGAGACCCGCGCTCACGCCACAGACCTGCGGTGACGTCAGCGCACCGCGCTGGCGCCCCGCCACAGACCCGCGCTCGCGTCAGCGCACCGCGCTGGCACCACCCGAGGGACGCGCTCAGACTCGGAGGTCGAGCCAGGCCACCTGCTCCGGCGTCAGCTTCAGCGACAGCGCGTCGGTCGACGAGCGGGTCTCCTCGATCGACCGCGGCCCGATGAGCGCGAACGTCGGGAAGTCCTGCGCCAGCACGTAGGCGAGGGCGATGGCGGTCGGCGCGACACCGAGGTCGGCACCGAGCTTCCGCGCACGGGCGAGCCGCTCGAAGTTGTCGTCGCTGTAGTAGCAGCGCACGAGATCGGGATCCGACAGGTCCTCGGGCTCGGCACGGCCCGTGAAGAACCCGCGAGCCTGCGACGACCACGGCAGCAACGGCGTCTTCGTCTCCTCGAGCCAGGCGCGGCTCGTGGGGTCGGTCACCTCCACGCAGCCGGCCCACGGCACGTCGAGCGCCCGCGCGAGACCGAAGTGGTTGCTCAGCGCCGCGAAGCCACGCTTCCCGTGTGCCGCGGCGTACGCGTTCGCCTCCTCGAACCGCTCGATCGACCAGTTCGACCCACCGAAGGCGCGGATGCGGCCGGCCTCGGCGTGCTCGTTCAGCACGTCGACGAACTCACCGACCGGCACCTCCACGTTGTCGCGGTGCATGAGGTACAGGTCGAGGTGGTCGGTCCCCAACCGCTCGAGGCTCTCGAACAGTTGACGTGAGATCGACTCGGGGTCGCAGAACGGCGTGTGCGCACCCTTCCCGATCACGACGACGTCGTCGCGGACACCACGGTTCGCGAGCCACCGCCCGAGGAGCTGCTCCTGGAGTCCGTCGCCGTACAGCCAGGCGGTGTCGAAGGCGTTGCCGCCGCGCTCGAAGAAGTCGTCGAACATCGCGGAGGCCTGCGGCAGGGTCTCCTGGTTGTCGACACCCATGACCAGCCGCGAGATGTCGTGGTCGATGCCGGCGATCCGACCGGTGGGCATCGGCAGTTCGGCACGCACGGTGAGCGGACGGCCGGAACCGGTCGGGACGTCCGTGTCGATCGACTCGAAGGGGTACTCGAGGCCGATCGCGGCCCGCCAACGGTCGAGGGTGGCGGCGTTGCCGATCGAGTCGGCCCAACGCATCTGCGGCGCCTGTCCGGCATCGGCGAACTCGGCGAGCGCGTCGGCCTGGATCGCGTACTGGGGTGCTCCGGGGATCAGGATCGACTCGGTGCCCGTGATGGTGCGGATCTCGATCGTCGAGCCGTCCTCGACGGAGGGCAGCCACGGATCGGCGACGATGATCTGCCCGGCCGAGCCCGTGACGACGACACGATTGTCGTCCTGCACCCGGACACCGCTGGTGACGTGCGCCGTGATGCCGGAGGGGAAGACGAGTGACGCGCTGGCCCATTCGTCGACGCCCGTCGAACCGATGGTCCCGTTGCCGGTGACCTCCGTCGGGTCGGCGAACGGCGCGCCCACGGCGGCACCGGCGATGAGGCGCGCGATCGAGACGGGGTAGCCGCCGACGTCGAGGATGCCGCCGCCGGCGAGCTCCGGGTTCATGAGCCGGTGGTCGGCGGGCAGGTTCGCGGCGAAGGCGAACGACGCCTCGATGTGCTGGACCTCGCCGATGGTGCCGGAGGACACGAGCTCCACGAGCTTGGCCGTCTGCGGGTGGAAGCGGTACATGAACGCCTCGGCGAGGTAGACGCCGGCGCGACGGGCGGTCTCCGCGGCGAGCATCGCTCCGGCGCGGTTCACCGAGAGCGGCTTCTCGCTGATGATGTGCTTGCCGGCCTCGGCGGCTTCGATGACGAGCCGGACGTGCTCGGTGTGCGGGGTCGCGATGTACACGGCGTCGACGTCCGGGTCGGCCAGCAGCTCGGCGACGGAATCGTAGGCGCGGACGGGTGCCGTGCCATCGCCGAAGCGATCGCCGAACTCCTGGGCGCGGGCCGCATCGCGACTGGCGACGGCCGCGAGGCGCCCGGTGCGACTCTCGCGCAGTTGCGTCGCGAAGCGCTCCGCGATGGTTCCGGGTCCGATGATTCCCCAGGCGACGTGTTCCATGTGGTGGTGCTCCTCGACGTTGATCGGCGGTTCTGTGGTCTTCGTGAACGCCACCGTGAACGTTCACGGCGATGGTATCAGTACGATGTGTCCATGACCAGACCCCGCGACGATCAGGCTCCCGCACGAGCGACGATCATCGACGTCGCCCGGGTCGCCGGGGTCTCCAGGCAGACCGTGACCCGCTCGCTCAACGGCATGCGCGACGTCAGCGAGGCCACCAGGCAACGCGTCATCGAGGTCGCGGCGTCACTCAACTACCGGCCGAACCGGGCCGCACAGCACCTCGTCAGTGGGCGCACCACGACGCTCGGTCTCGTCGTCGACGACCTGCGGAACCCCTACTACCCGGAACTCGCCGCGGCACTCGTGCAGCAGGCCGCCGAGCGCGGATGGACCGTGCTGGTCGCCGAGGTCGGGGGAGCGGGTGGCGCCTCGGGCGAGCGGCCGACCGCTGCCGACCGGGGTCCCGAGCTCCCCGATGCGGAACGCGCGCAGCTCGCCGAACTCGCGAGACAGGTCGACGCGGTCGTCGGACGCAACGGCGCCGACCACGGCGCCCTGCAGGGGGCGTTCGCGGCTATCCCCTTCGTGTCCCTCGGCGACCAGCGCGCCCGCGAGCACGACGATCCCGAAGCGTCGGGGGAGTCGGCTGCGGCGCCGGTGGCCGGCGTCGACATCGACTTCGACGACGGCATCCGTCAGGCCATCGCCCACTTCGTCGCCACCGGTCGGCGCTCCATCGCGATGATCGACGCCTCGGCCGAGCCGTCCGGGCGTCGCCTCGCGTATCGGGCGTTCCTCGCGGAGCACGGCCTGCCCTGGTCGGAGGCGTCGGAGACGTGGGCGGACGACACGCACCAGGGCGGCGTCGCCGCAGCCCTCCGCTGCCGCGACGCCTTCCCCGAGGTCGACGCGGTCCTCGTCTTCAACGACGTCATGGCGGTCGGGGTGCTCAAGGGCTTCGCGCGCGCCGGGGTGCGCGTGCCGGAGGACGTCGCGGTGATCGGCATCGACGGCCTCGACCTCGGCCGCTTCGTCACCCCGGAGCTGACGAGCGTCGCCGTCGACAAGCGCGACCTCGCCCGGCTGAGCCTGGAGCTGCTCGACGGCATGATGTCCGGTTCGTTGCCGCTGACAGGGCCCACGGTCCGGCGGACGGTGGGCGTCTCGCTCGTCGTGCGCGAGTCCGCCTGAGCCTGACCGGGCGCCGTGCCGCTGCCTGCTCCCGGGACACGGCAGACTGGTCCCATGCCTGAACTCCTCGCCCTCTGCCGTGTCGACGCCCTCCAGATGGACGACGGGTCGATCGGCGTCACCGCCATCGACAAGCGCGCGGTCGACGAGCCGCTGCACGTCCGGCCGATGGGTCTCTACGGCGACGTGCAGGCCGACCGCAAGCACCACGGCGGCCTCACGAAGGCGCTCTACGCCTACGCCGAGGAGGACGCGCGGTTCTGGGAGGGTGAACTCGGTCGCGAGATCACCCCTGGGTTGTTCGGTGAGAACCTCCGCACGCAGGGGCTCGACGTGAACGGCGCCGAGATCGGTGAACGCTGGCGCATCGGCGACACCCTCGTCGTCGAGGTGACGTGCCCGCGCACCCCGTGCGGCACGTTCCAGCGTCGGCTCCGCGAGCCGCGCTGGGTGAAGCGCTTCGCCGACGCGGCACGGCCCGGCGCCTACCTCAAGGTGGTCAAGAGCGGGACGGTCCAGGCGGGCGACACGATCGAGATCGTCCGGCAGCCCGGCCACGGCGTGACCATCGCCTCCTGGTTCGCCGCCGCGGACGAGACCCAAGCCGTCGCCCTCGAACAGTCGGAGCAGTCGGGTGCCGTGGCCCTGGCCCCCGAGATCCACGAATCGATCAAGCAGCTCCGTCGCACGGCGAACCGGTAAGGACGGCCGTCTCCGCGCACCTGGGGGACTCCTGAGTGCAACCCCCGGGCGGAACAGTCCGGAAGCGGACGCTGTTGCATACCATGGAGCCGAAGACCGGAGCACGCGGGGACCCCGCACGGTGCTCGGCACGAAGGAGGAGTCACGATGAGTGCAGCAGACGAGCAGAGCACGACGACCGAGCGCGCGGTGCTGGCCGGCGGATGCTTCTGGGGCATGGAAGACCTCGTCCGGAAGATGCCGGGCGTGAAGTCGACGCGCGTGGGCTACAGCGGTGGCGATGTCGCCAACGCCACCTACCGCAACCACGGCACACACGCGGAGGCCCTCGAGGTCGTCTTCGACCCGAGCAAGCTGTCCTTCCGCGAGCTCCTGGAGTTCTTCTTCCAGATCCACGACCCGTCGACCAAGAACCGCCAGGGCAACGACGTCGGCCTGAGCTACCGTTCGGCGATCTTCTTCACCTCACCCGAGCAGGAGCGCGTCGCACGCGACACCATCGCCGACGTCGACGCGTCCGGGCTATGGCCGGCCAAGGTCGTCACCGAGGTCGAGCCGGTGTCCGAGTTCTGGGAGGCCGAGCCTGAGCACCAGGACTACCTGGAGCGCATCCCGTGGGGCTACACCTGCCACTTCGTGCGCCCGGGCTGGAAGCTCCCGCGTCGCGAGGCGGTCGCTGAGCAGGCCACCGCATAGTCCGTCATCGCAGCGCCCGGCACCACTGGTGTCGGGCGCTGTGCTGCGCTGCGCAAGCACCGTGCTGTGCTGTGCTGAGCCCGGACCGTGCTGCAGACGCGGTGGGTCAGACGCCGTCGGCGCGCGAGGAGTTGACCGCGTCGGAGGCGAGCCTCGGAGCGAACCGGGGGTCGAAGGTGAGCGGCGGATCGTCGGGTGACGCGAGCGACGGCTTGCCCAGGCGTACCCATTCCAGGTACTGGAGGTACGGATCGGACCCGGCATCGACCGGCGCATCGACGATGCGCTTGCGTCCCCACGGCCACTTCCACCCCACGGTCAGCATCCTACGGACGCTTCCTGAGGATCCGCGGACCATCGCGCCACGATCTCGCAACGATGTCTTGGAGGCGCGCTGGTTTCGTCTGATGGATACGGAGTTGTCCATCGGTCGTCGGTGCTGTCATGATGAAGCCCGGCGGAGATAGCTAGACAGTCGAGATACTTCGAGGGGTTGTCCGGACCCGGTCGCTGCACCTGCCGAGAGAGGTCGTTCCATGGGCTCCACCGGTAGCGAGACGTCTGAACTCCGCCGAGCCTGGGTGGAGCAGCTCACGCCAGACCGCTTCAGCGTCTTCGAGGGCGACCGGCGAATCGGGTTCATCGACGTGGACTGGCCGCTGCACATCGCCCTGCGTGGGGCCGACTACGAGACGGCGGTCGAAATCGATCGGGCGATCCGGTTCGATCAGGCGCTGCGAGCGGTCCTCGGCGACTGAGCCGCCTCCGGTGTCCGGCGACTATGATCGCAGCACGGTTCAGGTGGGTGGTTCGCCGGGCGGTACCCGGTGGGACCTGCGAGACGGAGGGAGGCTGACGTGACCGACTCCTTCAGTGCCGAGCCCTGGGCCTCCGGGCTCCCCGTCCTCGAGCTCCCGATGTTCCCGCTCGGCTCCGTGCTGTTCCCGCACATGCCGCTCGCCCTCCGGCTGTTCGAGGAGCGCTACCTCACGATGCTCGCCCACCTCCTCGAGGCAGAGGACCCCGCGTTCGGCGTGGTGCTCATCGAGCGTGGCCGCGAGACGGGCGGCGGCGAACACCGCTTCCGGACGGGCACGGTCGCCGAGATCGTCGAGGTCGACGGCGGCGAGGGGTTCGTCGCGGTGATCGCCGAGGGCGGGCAGCGCTTCGAGGTCACCGACTGGCTGCCGGACGACCCGTATCCGCGTGCCGAGATCCGAACCCTCGACGACCTCGAGTGGGACGACCGCTTCGAGTCGCTGCGCGGCGAGACCGAGGCGGCCGTCCGTCGCTCGCTCGCCGTGGCGAGCGAGTTCAGCGAGCAGCAGTGGGCTTCGGTGGTCGAACTCGCCGACGACCCGCTCGAGTCGTCGTGGCAGCTCGCCGGCATCGCGCCGGTGAGCGAGCTCGACCAGATGCGGTTCCTCGCAGCAGGCTCCCTCGAGGAGTTGCTGCTCGCGGTGCGCGATCGCGCGACCGAGGCCGGCGAGGCGTTCATCGCGGGCGGCATCGCCGACGCGGACGACGAGGACTGGGACATCCTCGGCAGCTGAGGCGACTGCGCCTCGACAGGCTCGGTGACCAGGAGGGCTCGGTCACCGAGCCTGTCGGCGTGCTCTTGCGCATTCCCGGAAACGGTTTACTATTTCCTATAGGATCTTTTTCACCGGGAGCATCATCCCCGGACAGCAGTCCCTGAGCGCAATGGAGCATCATGACGGATACGAACGCGACCGCATCGTCGAACCCGGCGGCGTCGAAGACCACCTGGACCGCTGAGACCTGGCCCATCGCCACGTGCCTCCACGGCATCCCCCCGGTCGACCGCAACGGCGTCTCACTGCACGACGCCGAGCCCGAAGCCTGGGACGACCTCTTCGCACAGGTCGCCGGCGTCGGCTTCACCCTCGCCGAACTGCCCGACAGTCACGTGCGCCCAGCCGACCTCGAACCCTCGCGTCGTGACGAGTTCCTCGCCATCGCCAAGTCGCACGGCGTCGGCGTCCCCTCCGTCCACCTGCAGCGCCAGAGCGTGATCATGCCGGGCCACGAGGAGCGGAACCTCGAATACGCACACCGCACCATCGACGCCGCCGCGGAGTGGGGCATGCAGGTCTTCTCGACCGGTCTGCACCAGCCCTTCAGCGAGGCGCAGCGGAAGGCGCTCTGGTTCTGGACCGCCCAGGGACCGAAGGACCCCGACGACCCCGAGGTGTGGAACGCGGCCGTCAGCCGCATCCGCGAACTCGGCAAGCACGCCGCGGACGTCGGGCTGCCCCTCGCCCTCGAGCTGTACGAGGACACCTACCTGGGCACCGCCGACAGCGCGGTCCGCTTCGTGGAGGAGGTCGGCCTCGACAACGTGGGCCTGAACCCCGACGTCGCGAACCTCATCCGCCTGCACCGCCCCGTCGAGGACTGGCGCGAGCTGTTCGCCAAGACCCTGCCGTACGCCAACTACATGCACGTGAAGAACTACACGCGTGACGAGTCGGCCGACGGCAGCTGGGCGACGTCCGTCCCCTCCACCATGGAGGCCGGCCTCATCAACTACCGCCAGGTCTTCCGTGACGCCGTCGAACTCGGCTTCAACGGCATCATCCTGGCCGAGCACTACGGCGGCGACAGCCTCGGCATGTGCTCCACCAACCAGAAGTACATCAGGACCCTGCTGCCGCAGGCCTGACCACGACGACCAACAGGAGTGACACCATGACCGCACACACCATCGCCGTCGTCGGATCGGGGTACATGGGCGGCGGCATCGCCCAGGTGCTCGCACTGTCCGGCGCCACCGTCCGCATCGCCGACATCTCCGAGGAGATCGCGCGCAAGAACTCCGACCGCCTCATCGCCGAGGCCGAGCAGTTCGTCGCCGACGGTCTGTTCCCCGCCGACGCCGTCGAGCGGATCCGCGCGAACGTCTCGCCGGCCGCGTCCATCGAGGAGGCCGTCACCGGTGCCGACTTCATCGAGGAGGCCGTCCCCGAGAAGATCGAGATCAAGCACGAGACCCTCCGCCGCATCAGCGCAGCGGCCTCGCCCGACGCGATCATCGGCTCGAACACCTCGACCATCCTCATCGGCTCGCTCGCCGAGGCCGTCACGAACCCGGAACGGTTCCTCGGCGTCCACTTCTCGAACCCGGCACCGTTCATCCCCGGCGTCGAACTGATCCCGCACGAGACCACCGCCGACGCGGCCATCGCGACCGTCGAGGAGATCGTCGCCGCCACCGGCAAGGAGACCGCCCGGGTCAAGGACTCCACCGGCTTCGTGCTCAACCGCCTGCAGTACGCGCTGTTCCACGAGGCGACGCAGCTCGTCGAGGAGGGTGTCGCGACGGCCGAGGACATCGACACCATCGTGCGCACGACGTTCGGCTTCCGGCTGCCCGTCTTCGGCCCGTTCGCGATCGCCGACATGGCCGGGCTCGACGTGTACTCGTTCTGCTACGCCTCGCTCCAGACCCGCTGGCCCGAGCGCTTCGCCACGCCGGACTCCCTCAAGGAGCTCGTCGATGCCGGCAAGTTCGGCACCAAGTCTGGTGCCGGCTACCTCGACGTGCCCGCCGACCGCACGCCGGAACTCATCGCCTACCGCAACAAGGCCTACGTCGCGATCAAGCAGCTCATGGACGAGCTCGGGCCGGCCCCCATCCACTGAGCCGGCCGTCCGGTCCGACCGGACACCACAGCCCTCGACCCCTCACGCAGAAAGGCCGGCCATGACCGCCACCACCTTCCCCGAGTCCAAGACCGTCGTCCTCACCGGGGCGGCGTCCCCGCGCGGCATCGGGCGTGCGTCCGCCCACCACCTCGCCGAGCTGGGGTGGAACATCGGGATCATCGACCTCGACGAGGCGGCCGCGCAGGCCGTCGCCGCGGAGATCGCGGAGCAGCACGGCGTGCAGGCGGCCGGAGCCGGGGCGAACGTCGCGGACGAGGCACAGGTGCGTGCCGCGTTCGACGCCCTCGAGTCCGCCCTCCCGCAGCTCGTCGCGCTCGTCAACCTCGCCGGTGTGGCCTCGCCCGTGCCGTACCTCGAGGTGGGTGCCGACGAGTGGAAGCGCGTCATCGACATCAACCTCAACGGCGTCCACTACACGACCCGTCGTGCGGTGGAGTCGATGGTGGCGAACGGCGTCGGGCGCGTCGTCAGCCTGTCGTCCGTCTCCGCCCAGCGCGGCGGCGGCACGTTCAGCAAGACCGCCTACTCGGCGGCGAAGGCCGGCGTCATCGGCTTCACCCGCAGCGTCGCGCGCGAACTCGGTCACGACGGCATCACCGTCAACGCCATCTCGCCCGGCCCCATCGACACCGACATCATGGGCGGCACCCTGACCGAGGAGCGCAAGACGGCGATGGCCGCCGACGGCGTCCTCCCGCGCATCGGCACCCCGCGCGACATCGCCGCCGCGATCGCCTACCTCATCAGCGAGGACGCCGGCTTCGTCACCGGCCAGACGCTGAACGTCGACGGCGGCCTCTACATGCACTGAGTCGTCTCCCGCACCGAGCCGGCCGCCCCGATCCCCGGGTGCGGCCGGTGCATGCACCACCCCGCACCACGAGCGAACGGAGCAGCACATGCAGCACCTCACCGGTCAGTGGACCAAGTCCCGACTGATCTTCCTCGGCCTCGGCATCGTCTTCGTCGGCATCGGCCTCTGGATGATCATCCCGTCACTGGTCTCCTGACCACCTCACGCAGCAGCAGCAGTACCAGCAGTACCAGCAGCGCCCACCCGCACCAGTCATCTCAAAGGAGAGTGTCTTGTCCACACCCAATCCGCCGGCGATCGGATCGACCAACGATCCGGCCCTGAAGTCGGCGATCCGCAAGGCGTCGAAGCACCTGATGCCCATGCTCGTCATCCTGTACTTCGTCGCGTTCCTCGACCGCACGAACGTCGGATTCGCCGAGGAGGCGCTCAGCGTCGACCGCGGCATCTCCAACGGCGCCTTCGCCCTCGGCGCCGGCATCTTCTTCATCGGCTACGCGATCTTCGAGATCCCCAGCAACCTGTTGCTGAAGAAGTTCGGCGCGCGGTTCTGGCTCGCCCGCATCGCGGTGACCTGGGGCATCGTCGCCGCCTTGTTCGCGTTCACCACGGGTGACACGATGTTCATCATCCTGCGGTTCCTGCTGGGCGTGACCGAGGCCGGGCTCTTCCCGGGCGTCATCATGTTCCTGTCGGAGTGGTTCCCGAACAAGGTCCGCGTCCAGATGTTCTCGATCTTCTACCTGGCGCAGCCGTTCTCGCAGATGCTCGGTGCCCCGTTGAGCGGTGGCCTCATCAGCTTCGGCGACGCCCTGACCCCGTGGCACGGCTGGCAGGTGATGTTCTTCGCCGAGGGCATGCTCGCGGTCCTTGCCGGGTTCGCGGCGCTCTACTTCCTCACCAACTCGCCACAGCAGGCGAAGTGGCTGAACCAATCGGAGAAGGACTCGTTGACTGCCGCGATGGAACGCGAGGACACCGTCAGGCAGTCGGACGGCCCGACCGGTATCGCCAAGGCGATGACGAGCTGGAAGGTGTGGTACTTCACCATCATCTACTTCTGCCTCCAGATCGCGGTCTACGGGACGACGTTCTACCTGCCGCAGCAGGTGGCCAACCTCATCGGCCAGGACGTCGGCTGGCAGGTCGGTCTCGTGGCGGCCATCCCGTGGCTCGTGGGTCTGTTCGCCTGCTACTACGTGGGCCGCAACGCGAACACCGTCGTCCGTCGGCGCACCTGGGGCACGATGTTCTACATCTCGACCGGTGTCTTCATCCTTGCCTCGGCCTGGGCCGGCGCGAACAACCAGCCGTTCCTCGGGATCCTGTTCATCACGATCGCCGTGGCGAGCTTCCTCTCGGTCGGGCCGATCACGTGGGCCTACCCGACGGCGTTCCTCACCGGAACCGCTGCCGCGGCCGGCATCGGCCTCATCAACTCGCTCGGCAACCTCGGCGGCTTCGTGGCGCCGATCATGCGGACCGGGATCAACGAGAGCGTCCCGACCGACAGTGGCGCGTGGGGCGTGGTGTCGCTCGGCGTCTTCGCGTTCCTCGCGGCGGCGATGTTGTACTGCACGAGGTACTTCCGCGGCGCCAAGGCGGACGAACTCCTCGAGACGACGGCGAACCGCACGCACTAGTCACGACGCAGCACCCGGACGGGGGCGATCGCTCACGCGGTCGGCCCCGTTCTGTGCGCCCTTCGACAAGCTCAGGGACCGGAGGAGCGGGGCTCAGGGACCGGAGGAGTGCGGCTCAGTGCTCGGCGTCGCTCCGGGCGCGCATGCGGACGAGCTCGATGTGGGAGCGCATGGCGGCCGCGGCGGCCTCCGGCCCCTCGGCGAAGGCCTCGAGGATCGCCCGGTGCTCGACCACGGCCTGGTCGGCGTCGGTGACGCCCGTCTCCACCGTCTGGCGCATGCGGTGCACGCGGGTCGAGATGCCCTCGGACATGTCGAGGAGGAACGGGTTGCGGGTGCCCTCGAAGATGAGGTGGTGGAAGTTCCAGTCGACCGCGAAGTACTCCCGCAGGAGCGCGACGGGGATGTCGCCGGTCGACGCCGACGCCCGCACCCTGGCGGTCATCTCGACGTGCTGGGCGAGGGCGACCTCGAGGGCCGGGACGAGCTCGTCGGCCTGGGCTGCGGCGAGGGCGGTCGCGCCGCTCTCGAGCACGATGCGGGCGTCGAAGAGCGCCTCGAGCTGATCGTCGGCGAGCGGCGGCGCGACGCGATAGCCCTTGTGCGTGACGCGGGTCACGAGGCCGGTGCGCTCCAGCTGGACGAGCGCTTCGCGGACGGGCGTCGGGGAGACGTCGAGGTCGCGGGCGATGGCGTCGATCGACAGCCGGGCGCCGGGCTCGATGCCCGAACTGAGGAGCATGTCGAGCACCAGCTCGTAGACCCGGTCGCGGAGCCCGCGGCGTTCGAGCGAGGAGGAGGCGCCGAGCGGGAAGACGGCATCAACCACGGCGGTCTCCGAAATGTGTGCTCGGGGCGTCGTCACGGAGGGGGACCCCCGGTCGAGCTGCCGCGATGATCGTCGAGGTCCAGTTTACGGGGCCGTCAGGCGTCATCGCGGCAGGTCGGCGTCCGCGCTCCGCAGGGAGGCGGCTTCATCGAGGACGAGCGCGAGCGCAGCCGGCTCGTGGGCGAACCGCCCGAGGAAGAGGCCGTCGACGGCGTCGCCGATGATGGTCAACAGGCCGGGGCCGGCGCTGCCGCCGTAGATGACGGCCGAGGAGGTGCCGACCGAACCCTGCTCGGCGAGCGCGTCGAGATGGCCGCGGAGCCGCGCGCACACCGTCCTGATGTGCTCGGGAGCGGCGGGCTCGGCGGCACCGATGGCCCAGTGCGGCTCGTAGGCGACGATGACCCGGCCGACGATCCCCGCGGCCAGTGGTCCGGCCAGGGCGTCGTCGAGTTGCTCGATGCAGGAGGCGGCCGCGTCCTCGGGGTCGCCCTGCGCGGCCTCGCCGATGCAGAGCACGGGAGCGAGTCCGTTGCGGAGGGCGGCGGTGGTCTTCGCGCGGACGATGTCGGGTGTCTCGCCGAACAGTCGACGGCGCTCGGCGTGCCCGACCTCGACGACTTCGCAGCCGACCTCGCGGAGTGCTGCGCCGCTGACCTCACCCGTGAACGCACCGCTGTCCTCGGTCGCGAGGTCCTGACCGCCAACGGAGGCGACGCCGCGGAGCCGTTCGACCGCCCCGGTCACCGACAGGTACCCGGGGATGACGAACAGCTCGGCGGCGCCGCTCCGGAGAGCGTGGTGCTCGGCCGTGACCCCCGCGACGGCCGAGCACCAGTCGAGCGTCTGCACGTGGCCGAAGTACATCTTCAGACTCACGCCGACGAGGATCGGGCGGGGGTGATGGGTCATCAGGAGGCTTCGTACGCGCTGATCTCCTGCACCTTGTCGTTCGACGCGCTGGTGGTGTCGAACTCGTAGGTGAGCCATTCGCGGACGTTGCGGCGGGCCAGCTCGATGCCGACGACCCGCTGGCCCATGCAGAGCACCTGGGCGTCGTTGGAGAGGACGGCGCGTTCGACGGAGAAGCCGTCGTGGGCGGTGACGGCCCGGATGCCCTGGACCTTGTTGGCCGCGATCGCGACGCCGAGGCCCGTGCCGCAGATGAGCAGGGCCCGGTCGGCTTCGCCGCGGGCGACGATCTCCGCGGCCGTCACCGCGACGGTCGGGTAGTTGGTGTGGCCGTCGGCGTCGACCCCGACGTCGACCACCGAGGCGACCAGGTCGCTCGCCTCGAGGTCACGCTTGAGGATCTCCTTGTAGTCGTAACCGGCGTCATCGGAGCCGATGACGATTCGCCAGGTGCGGGTCATGGTGTGCCTTTCGTGGGAGTGCGGGACGGGTCAGCGGTCGGACAGCAAGGCGCCGACGCGTTCGACGATGAGGGCGAGGGAGACGGCTCCGGGGTCCTCGACGCCGACGGCCTTCGAGCCGTGCGATCGGGCGCGACCCATGCCGGGCATGAGTCCGGCCGTGTCGTGGGCGGCCGTGGTCGCCACGGCGGCCGCCGCGGTCCAAGCGGTGGGGAGGTCGTCGCCGTCGCCGACGCGTGCTGCCAGGGTGTCGGCGAACGGGACGAGGGCGTCCACGAGGGTCTTGTCGCCGACGGAGGCCTTGCCGTAGCGCATGACGGCGTCCTTCGCGGCGGTGACGCCCTCGCTGACCGCGGTGGCCGTCGGGCGTTCGGTGTCGCCGAGGCGCTCGCCGAGGGTGCGCAGCATGACGCCCCAGAGGGCTCCGGACGTGCCGCCGGCCCGGTCGGACCAGGCGTCGCCCGCTCGGTCGAGCACGGTCGCGACGCCGGCGCCGGCCGCTCGCAGACGTTCGGCCTCCTCGGCGGCTGCGGTCGCCCCGCGGTCCATCCCGATGCCGTGGTCGCCGTCGCCGACGATGGCGTCGAGGCGGCCGAGTTCGTCGGCGTGCTCCGCGATCAGTTCGTGGATGGCCGTGATGGCCGTGGCGACGACGGCCGCGGACTCCTGTGACTCGGCGGACGCCTCCGGAACGACGAACTCGGCGGTCTCGGTGTCCTCGGCAGTCACGGTCTCGAGGGCGCCGGTGTCCACCGCGCCGGTGCGGTAGGCCGGGGTGTCGGCGGGCGCACCCCACAGCCGTTCGAGCTCCTCGTCGACCCACAGCAGGGTCAGGGAGACGCCGGCCATGTCGAAGCTCGTGCAGAATTCGCCGACCTGCGGGTCCACGAGGGTGACGCCCGCGTCCTCGAGGAGGGTCGCGACGCGGTCGTAGACGACGAAGAGCTCCTCGGACTTCACCGAGCCGAGGCCGTTGAGGATGGGGACGACGCGCGCACCGTCCACCGTGACGCCCTCGGGGATCTCGGCGCCGTCGAGCAGGTGCCGCACGAACAGCTCGGCGAGGCCGTCGGCGGACGGGATGTCGGTCTCGTCGATGCCGGGTTCGCCGTGGATGCCGAGCCCCACGGCCATCCGCCCTTCCGGGACGGAGAACAGGGGCTCGTCGGCACCCGGCAGGGTGCATCCGGAGAACGCGACGCCCATCGAGCGGGTGCGGGCGTTCGTGAGGATCGCGACGCGCTCGACGTCGTCGATGCGGTAGCCGCTGGAGGCTGCTCCGCCCGCCACCTTGAAGACGGTCAGGTCGCCCGCGATCCCGCGGCGCTTCTGGAGTTCCGTCGCCGGGGCGCTGAAGATGTCGTCGGTCACGGTGACCGTGCGGCAGTCGATGCCGTCGGCGCGCACGGCGTCCTGGGCGGCGGTGAAGTGCAGCACGTCCCCCGCGTAGTTGCCGTAGCTGAGGAGAACGCCTTCGCCCTGTTCGCTCGCGCGGATGACGCTCTCGACCTGGTGGGCCGAGGGGGAGGCGAACAGGTTGCCCATCGCCGCACCGTGGGCGAGGCCGGGGCCGACCAAGCCGGCGAACGCGGGGTAGTGCCCCGACCCGCCGCCGATGACGAGCGCGACCTCCGGTTCGGCGGACCGCGTGGACCGGGAGACGCCACCGGAGACCTTGCGCACCCAACGACCGTTGGCTCGGACGAAGCCGTCCACCATCTCATCGGCGAAGTCCGCCGGCCGGTTCCAGAGCCTGGTCATCTGCATCTCCTCGTCATCGAGTCCGTCGTTCCGGCACCAGCCGGTACATCGCGATAATCCTATAGGATATTGGAACCGAGCGGAACCCTGGGTTGCACGACGCAGGAGCCCGACGGTGCATCGGGACGGTCGGGCATCGGCCTGCCGCGGCACGCGGAGGCGCTTCGGCGTCGTCCAGGCACGCATCGCCGCCCCGATGGCTGAACCTGCCGGGGCCAGTGTGGGGGAGACACGGCCCCGACAGGTTCGGCGATCGGGACGGCGAGCGTCAGGGGCGACGTGCTGCGGTGTCGCCCTGCGGCATGCCGGCGGCAGCGCGTTCGGCGCGTCGAGCGTCGAGCAGGGACCGCGTGATCGCGAAGGTGATGCTCGACGAGCGGCGGGGTGCGTCCTCCCGGAGGAAGCCGAGACGCTCCGCGAGGGCGATGGACCGGGTGTTCCCGGGTTCGATGACGGCTGTCACCGTCGTCGCCCCCACCTCGGTGAACGCCAGGTCGAGCATCGCGGCCGAGGCCTCGCTCGCGAACCCCTGGCCGCCGGCAGCCGGGTCGAGCACCCAGCCGATCTCCACCGAGCGTTCGGTCGGCCGCACGTCGCGGAGGTGCAGGGAGACGTCGCCGACGAGCTCCCCGTCCCGTTCCACGGCCAGCGCGAGGAAGTCGCCGGACTGCCACAGGCGGCGGTGTCCCATCCGATGGCGCAGGTGCTCCAGGGACGCCTGGCGGTCGCGGACCGGCCACGGCAGGTGCTCGACGACCTCGGGGGAGGACTGGATGCGGTACCAGGCCTCGGCGTCCTCGAGGCGGTGACGCCGCAGGACGAGGCGGTCGGTGCGGATCGGGTGCGCGTCGACCGGCGTCTCGATCCGCGGCCCGCGGAAGAGGCGAGGGCGCGAGACCCCTGCCGGGATCAGCGGACGGAGTGCTCGGACGACCTCGCCGAGGGTGACCCGCAGACCCTGCGTCGCTCCGGGCGCGTCACCCGGCCGCCGGCGATGGCGGGAGGTGTACGGCGTGCCCAGGGGCTCTGCTCGGGTCATGCCCTCCACGGTAGGCACCTCGCTCATGCGCTCGGCCTGAAAAGATATGAGCCCGCTATGAATCGCCCGTCGCTGCGTGTTCCCCGCACCGGACGACGGATAATCGATGCATGCCCTCCGACCTGCCGACGCAGGTCGTCGACTCGGGGCGCCGCCGGGCGGTCCTCGCCAAGCTTCCGCGGATGTACCGGGCCGACGGCTCGCCGATCCGTGTCCTCCTCGTCGACGACGAGGCGGTCCTCACCGACCTCGTGAGCCTCGCCCTCGGCTACGAGGGGTGGGTCGTGGACGTCGCCACCAACGGGCGCGAGGCCGTGCAGCGGTACCGCGCCGAGCGACCCGACGTCGTCGTCCTCGACATCATGCTGCCCGACATGGACGGCTTGAGCGTCCTCCGCCAGCTCCGCAGCTTCTCGCAGGGCGAGCCGGAGTCGGGCACACCGACCCTGTTCCTCACGGCGCGGGACTCCGTGGACGACCGCATCATGGGACTCACCGCCGGTGGTGACGACTACATGACGAAGCCCTTCTCGCTCGAGGAACTCGTCGCACGCCTCCGCGGCCTGCTCCGCCGGACCGCCCACGTCGTGTCCGACGACGACTCGCGCATCACGATCGGCGGCCTCTTCCTCGACGAGCGCAGCTACGAGGTCAGCCGCGATGGTGAGCCCGTCGCGCTCACCACCACCGAGTTCGAACTCCTGCGCTACTTCATGCGCAACCCGAAGCGCGTGCTGAGTCGCGCACAGATCCTCGACCGGGTGTGGAACTACGACTTCGCCGGCAAGGCCAGCATCGTCGACCTCTACGTCTCCTACCTGCGGAAGAAGATCGACGCCGACCGCGCGCCGATGATCCACACCGTCCGCGGGGTCGGGTACGTGCTGCGGCCCGTCGAATGAGCACCGGAGCGGTCCCGACCGCGGGCGTCCCGACGTCCCCACCGAAGCAGCGGCACCCGTGGACCCTGCAGCGCCGCCTGGTGACCGGCATCGCCGCCGTCATCGCCGCGGTCCTCGCGGTCTCCGGCGTCCTGACCATCGTCACGGTCGAGGCGTCGGTCACCACGGTCGTCGACACCCAGCTCACCGGTTCGATGGAGGCCTTCGAGCACTCCGTCGTGAAGTTCCACGACCAGCAGTCCCGCGACGGGGCCGTCGCCGACCCGGATGCGACGCGGGGCGAGCCCGGCTACGTCAAGCCGTTCGTCGACTACGTCGGCCACGGGCCGGGGACCCTCATCGCCCTCATCACCGATGGCCAGGTGGTCGACTCGGCACGGTTCACCCAGTCCAACGCGAAGGCGCTCGACGTCCGCACGCAGGCGCTCATCGAGGAGGCCGCAGCCGCCGGTGGCACCGAACGGCAGAACATCGGCCTCGGGTCGCTCGGCGGGTACCGGCTCGAGTTCCTCGACCACGGCGACGGCGAGACGCTCGTCGCCGGGGTCTCCCTCGCCACCCCTCGCGCGGCCGTGCAGCAGGAGGCGATCGTCATCGCGATCCTCGCCGTCCTCGCCCTCGCCGTCACGATCGTCGGGGCGATCATCGTGGTCCGGCTCGCGCTCCGCCCGCTCTCGCGGGTGGCCGCCGCCGCAGCCGAGGTCTCGACGCTGCAACTCGAGCGAGGCGACACGGGGATCGACGTGCGCGTGGATCAGGCCGACACCGACCCGCGGACGGAGATCGGCAAGGTCGGCGAGGCGCTCAACGGCCTCATCGACCACGTCGACCGGGCGCTCGCCGTGCGCGCGGCCACCGACAAGCGCATGCGGCGCTTCGTGACCGACGCGAGCCACGAGCTGCGGACGCCGCTGGCCGCGATCCAGGGCTATGCGGAGCTCACCCGCCAGGACAGCGAGAACCTCCCGCCGATGACGGAGCACGCCCTCGCCCGTATCGAGTCGGAGGCGACGCGCATGAGTTCGCTCGTGAGCGAGCTGCTCCTCCTCGCTCGACTCGACGAGGGCCAGGACCTCCACCTGGACGACGTGGACCTGAGCGACCTCGTCGCCGCCGCGGTGAGCGATGCGGCGGTCTCGGCTCCCGGGCACCACTGGTCGGTCGACGTGCCGGAGCGCGCGATCATCGTCCGGGGCGACCGCGAGCGGCTGCACCAGCTCGTCGTGAACCTGCTGTCGAACGCCGCGGTGCACACCCCGGCCGGCACCTCGGTGGTGACGCGCATCGCCGCGCCGAAGAACGCCGACGAGCCGCAGCGCGCGGCCCTCACGATCGCGGACGACGGCCCCGGCATCGACGAGGCGTTCCTCCCTGAGCTGTTCGACCGCTTCGCGAGGGCCGATTCGTCCCGGTCTCGGGCCGCGGGAAGCACGGGACTCGGTCTCGCGATCGCCCTGTCGATCGCCGAAGGGCACGAGGGCGCGATCGAGGTCGCTTCCTCGCCCGCCGGCACGACGTTCACGGTGACGTTGCCGTGGTCGGGGCCGTCCGACGAGCACCCGGCCGTCCGGTCGTCGGCCGGTGGCGCGGCCGCGGTGCACCCGGACGAGGTCCCCTCGGCCCGGTCCTGACCGCCGCCCTTCGACAGGCTCAGGGACCGGGGGCCACCGAAGCACCCGCCCCGGTCACCGACCCACCCACCGCGGCCACCGACCCACCCACTCCGGTCACCGAGCCTGTCGAGGTGCGGCCTCAGCCGGCGGCGTGGCGGAGCGCCACGATTTGCTCGGCCGAGTGCGCGAGGTGTGCACGCAGTTCCGCCTCGGCGTGGTCGCCGAGGAGTGCGTCGACGAGCCGGTCGTGCTGGCTGATGAGTTCCTCCGGCGGGAGGACGCTCCGGAGCTGCACCATGAACAGCCCGAGCTCGGCGAGCAGCCCGGCGTGGGCTTCGAGCAGCCTCGGACTGCCTGCGGCGGCCACGATCGCGTGATGCAGCTCGGCGTGGGCCCGCTCGATGCGGCGTTGCCCGTGGGGTCGTGTGGTGCAGGCCGTCCGGAGCGCCTCGTTCGCCGCGACGATCGCATCGTGCGGTCGCGGTCCTGCCGCCGATCGCGTCCGGAGCAGCCGGAGCGCCTCGACCTCGATCGCCGTGCGGTACTCCATGAGGGCCAGGACGTCCGCATCGCTGAACGACCGCACTCGTGCGCCGCGGTAGGCCTCGAACGTCACGAGGCGTTCGGCCGCGAGCATCTGGAGCGCCGCGCGGACGGTGTGCCGGTTGACGCCGAACCGGGTGGTGAGGGCGGCCTCCCGGAGCGGCTCGCCCGCGACGGTTCGGCCGTCCAGGATGTCCTCCCGCAGCGCGTGCGCGACGGTCTCGACGGCGGTCATCGGATGCCCGCGCGACGGCTCCGGCGCGCCGGCGTCACGAGGATCGCCAGCCCGGCGAGCAGGAGCGCGGCGCCGACGACGGTGGTCGGTCCGAACGATTCGCCGAGCAGCAGGATGCCCAGCAGCGTGGCCGTCATCGGTTCGAAGAGGGTCAGCGTCGCGACCCGTGATGCGGGCAGTCCGCCGAGCGCGTAGCCGAAGAGCAGGTACCCGGCGAGCGTGTTCACGAGCGCGAGCCACGCGACCGCGAGCGCTCCGGGGACGGTGGCGATCCAGGCGATCTCGGTGGCGAGGAGCACGGGCAGGGAGACGACCGCGGCCGAGCCGAAGAGCGCCGCCATGGTGCCGAGCGGGCTCCAGCCGTGGTCGATGAGCGCTTTGCTGCAGAGCGTGTAGAGGGCGTAGGAGGCGCCAGCACCCACCGAGGCGAGCAGCCCGTCCACGGTGACCTCCCCGACCCCGCCGGTCAGGCCGGACAGGACGGCGACGCCGGCGGCCGCGACCACGGTCGCGAGGAACCAGCGGGCGCTCGGGCGACGTCGCTGGATCGCCCATTCGAGGAGCCCGGTGATGGCGGGTGCCGAGCCGAGCGCGGTGAGGGTGCCGATCGCGACGCCGTTGCGCTCCGCACCGAGGAAGAAGAAGGGTTGGTAGGCCGCGACACCGACGGTTCCGAGGACGATCGCCGCGATGAGCGCCGGCCGCGCGAGCGTCGTGACCCGCGGACGAGCCGCGGAGGGGGAGTCGGAGCGGGTCACCGTCGCTCGCCTCGCCACGACGGCCCACACCACGACGAGGAGGACGCCACCGAACACGATCCGCGCGGCGCCGAAGGCGACCGAGCCGACCTCGATGGGGAGGAGGGCGTGCACCGTCCCCGTCGTGCCGAAGCACACGGCGGCGAGGATCGCGGCCGCGACCGGGAGGCGCTGCGCCGCCGGGGCTGGAGCGCTCTGGCCGGCCGAGGTGGCTGATCGGGTCATGGGGACAGCCTGGCGGAGGATTGTGTAACAATCAACGCCCGATGTCATGGGACCACATACGACGACGCCCGCCGGCTCGAGGGGCAGGCGGGCGTCGTCGCGATGGCGGATCAGTTAATGGAGGCGACCATCGAGACGCCGAGCAGCAGGGCGGCACCGGCGGCGACGATCAGGGCCAGCGCGAGCATGGTGCCCGAGATGATGACGGCGGTGAGCGCGAAGCCCTTCGAGCGCGGTCTGCGGGCCAGGGCGATGATGCCCATGACGAGCGAGGCGATCGGGAGGAGGACGAACGAGGGGGCCACGATCGCGGCGATCGACAGCGCGAAGGCGATGATCGACAGCGTCTGCGTGGAGCTCTCGCGGTCTGCCGCCGCGGTGGCCGGCACCGGCGGGAGGGCGGCGAGGGCGGTGGTCTGGGTGGTGGGGATCGTCTGGACGGGTGTCGTCTGATCCGGGAGGGGTGTCGTCTGGGCGAGCGGGTCCGTGCCGAACGACTCGGTCGGGGCGTCGGCCAGGGTCACGTCCTCGGCGGGCGAGGTCGTGGGGGACTCGGTGGTGGCTGAGGCGGACATGGGCTTCTGTTCCTTCCTCCGCGGTGGCGGAGCTGCCTCCGCGGTTGCGGAGCTGTTCGGTTGATGCTGCAAGCCTCCTCCGATCGTGTCCGTCGCGGATCGCCCGCGCGCCCGATCTTCCCTCGTCCTGCGGGACCACCCGGGGTGACCGGTCCGTGGGTCGGTGGTGCCACCACGGTGGACATCTCACGGATCGTCCAAGATGTCCCGCATCAGATTCGGGCTTCCTGCGCCGCAAGGGGAGTGCCTATCGTGGCGGGCATGACCCGCCGCATCGGAGCCGCTGTGCTCGCCCTGCTCGGAGCCTCCGCGCTCGCCCTCACCGCAGCCGTCCCGGCGGCCTCGGCCGCGACCACCTCGAGTTGGGCGACGTGGCCCACCTTCTCCGGCGTCTCGGGGTCCTATCAGGGCACGATGACCCTTGGCCGGGCAGCCCGCCCTGACCGCGACGCTCACGAGCGACTCGCTCGGCGGCGCGAACGTCGTCTCGGGCGCCTCGAACTGGCTGGCGGCGTCGACCCCGGTGGGTGCGAAGTACGGCAGCAGTCGTGATCAGCCCTATCTGAACCTCCGGCCGAAGGCGAACAACCCGGCGTCGCCCTCGACCACGACCTACTCCTTCTCGACGCCGACACCGCCGTCCGGCTGGACGTTCGTGCTCGGCGACATCGACGCCGACCAGGTCACCGTGACGGCGATCGGTCCCGACGGGGTCGCCCTGGCAGCGGACGAGCTCGGGTTCAACGGAGGATTCAACGCGTGCGCTCCCGGCCTGACCGGCAAGCCCTCCTGCACCGGTTCCGCGACGGACGTCCCCACCTGGGATCCCGCGACGCAGGTGCTGCGCGGCAACGCCGCCGCCGCCGACACGAGCGGTGCGGCGGCCTGGTTCGAGCCTTCCGCTCCCATCTCCAGCCTCACCTTCTCCTTTCAGCAGCGCGCAGGGTTCCCGGTGTTCCAGACGTGGTTCGCGTCGATCGCGCGTGACGTGACCGGTACCGTGACCGACCAGGTCACCGGTGGTCTGGACGGCGTCGGCGTGCGGCTCATCGACCGCGACGGCCGGGTGGTCGCCTCGACGACCACTGCCGATGGAGGCGCCTACGCCTTCCAGGGCTACTTCGCGACCGACGGCTACACCGTGCAGCTCGTCCCGCCGGCCGGCAAGATCGCCGTCGAGGCGACGCGGGTCGGCGCCGACCTCACTGACACCGACGCGATCGCGGACTTCGTCGTCCGCGACATCGTGCCCGTCGCGGTCTCCGGCACCGCCCTCGACGCCGATGGTGTCCCCATCGTCGGGGCCACCGTCACGATCGACGGCGTGGGGAGCGTGACCACCGACACCGACGGGGACTATCTCTTCGACACCGTGCCGGTCGGCGACCACACGCTCGTCATCACGCCACCGGCGGGGTACGCCGTGCAGATCGCGCCGTCCCCGTTCTCCGTCCCGGCCGGGAGCGAGACGCCCATCACGGCACAGGACTTCGTGCTCGTCGCGAACCCGCGCCTCGGCGGCGTGATCAGTTCCGGCGGGGTCGGCGTGGCCGGGGTCACCGTGAGCGCCGAGGGTCCGAGCGGCGTCGAACGCGCCGTCACGGCCGCCGACGGCTCGTACAGCTTCCCGCTCCTGCCGGCGGGGTCGTACACCGTCTCGATCGTCGCGCCCGAGGGCTACGTCGTCTCCGGAACGGCGACGCGCTCCGAGGAGCTCGCCGACACGGATCTGGACGCGGTCGACTTCGAGCTCGCCCGGCTCGGCACCGTCATCGGTGATGTCCTGACGGACACGGGTACGCCCATCTCCGGAGCCACCGTGACGGTCGAGACGCCGACGGGCCCGGTGGTGTTGACGACGTCCGGTGAGGGCTCCTACGGGCTCGCCGACCTGCCACCCGGCGACTACCCGGTGACGCTGACCGTGCCGGCAGGGTATTCCGTCCCCGATGGCGGGGTGACGACCGCGGTCGCGGTCGTCGGCTCGGACGGTTCGGTGCAGACGGTGCCGAGCTTCGTGCTCGTCGCGGACGCGGTGCTCGGTGGGCTGACCGGAACCGTCGAGACGGATGCCGGTGCCCCGCTCGCGGACGTCGACGTGACGGTCGACACCCCGGCCGGCGAGGTCGTCGTCACGACGGACGCCGAGGGCGCCTATCTCCTCGACGATCTCGCCGCGGGTTCGTACGAGGTCACGGTGACGGTGCCGTCGGGCTACACCGCCGAGGGTGCCACCTCGGCCGTCGCGATCGTCGCGGCCGACGGATCGGTGGTCTCCGTGCCCGCGTTCGTCCTGGTCCCGGATGCCGTCACGCCCGTGCCCTCGGCGAGCCCGAGCGACCCCGCCGTGCCGGGCACCTCGGGCCGCCTGCCCTCGACCGGCGCGGACACGATGCCGTGGATCGTCGCGGCCGGAGTGCTCTTCGTGCTCGGAGCCGCCGGCGTCGTGACGGCCGCGGTCCTCCGACGTCGACGTGCCGAGCGGGACACCCCGTCCGACGTTTGACCGCTCCGTCGTCCCGAAGGGGATCGGAGCACGCGGCTCGTCCGTAGACTTGGGCGAGCCGCGCTCCGACCAGGGGCGCGGATCGCATTCGTGAACGGGGACCCGTGGACGTCATCGGCTGGGTGGACGGCGCCACGACGGCGTTGCCCGATCCGATGATCTGGCTGGTCGGCCTCCTCTTCGCCGTGGCGGAGTCAGGGCTCTGGCTCGGCCTGCTGGTGCCGGGGGAGCCCGTCGTGCTCCTCCTCTCGGCGATGCTCGACTCCGGTCCGGCCGCGCTCGTCCTGTTCCTCGCCATCGCGCTCGGTGGATCGCTCGGAGACCACCTCGGCTTCCTCATCGGTCGTCGGAGCGGCGGGCGCCTCCGCGACACGGCCGTCGTCCGGCGCCTCGGCGTCGGCGGCTGGGACCGGGCGGTCGAGGCGCTCGAACGACGCGGAGCCCAGGCCGTCTTCCTCACCCGCCTCGTCCCCGTGCTCCGGTGCCTGACGCCGGCCGCGGCCGGCGTCGCCCGCGTGCCGTACCGGTCGTTCCTCCTGGCGTCGGTGCTCGGTTCGCTCCTGTGGTCCGCCATCTTCGTCGGGGTCGGTTCACTCGTCCGCGTCGTGCTCGACGGGGTCCGCCAGTACCTCGGTTCCGCCGGGTGGGTGCTGCTGCTCGCGCTCGTCGTCGTGGTGTCGGCCGTCGCGATCGTCCGCGCTCGACGGGGCCTCGCGATCCCGGGCGACGAGGCGATGATCCCGGTGACCCTGCACGAGAAGACGCCGCTCGCGCGCCTCCGCACCCAGCTCTTCGCGGACGACGACTGGCGGAACCTGCCCAATGCGATCACGGCGGGACGCATCCTCCTGCTCCCCGTCTTCGCCGTCCTCGTGATCACCGGCTCCTACTGGGCGGCGCTCGTCGTGGGGGCGGTCGTGTTCCTGAGCGACGTCGCCGACGGGCAGATCGCGCGCCGGACGGGGGCCGTCTCGGCGCTCGGCACCTGGCTCGACGGCGTCGCCGACCGTTTGACCGTCGTCGTGGTCGCAGCGTCCTTCGCCGTCGCGCAGATCATCCCATGGCAGGTGTTCGTCGTCATGATCGTGCCCGACCTCCTCCTCGCGTTCATCGCGGTCGTCGCGTTCCGCGGGACGCCCGAGGTGCCGGTGAGCCTCGCCGGCAAGATCCGTACGGTGCTCCTCTTCGTCGGCTTCTTCGCGTTGCTCACGGGGCTCGCGCTCGGCGGTGGTGATCCGGCCTCGCCGCTGTCCCGCGTGTTCGGCGGTATCGGCTTCGTCGCGATCCTCCTCGGGCTCGTCGGGCACTTCGTGGCGGCGACCCAGTATGCGCGACGCATGATCGTCACCTGGCAGCGGCAGGGCGTCAGCCTGTCCCGCTGATCCCGGCCGGCTGTGCTGCCGGCAGCTTCCCCGAGACGCGCCCGGCGTGGACGCAGGCGGTGTCGTTTAGGCTCGGAGCATGCCAGTCGACTATCCGGACCTCGTCATCTTCGACTGCGACGGCACCCTCGTCGACACGGAACGCATCTCGGTGCGGGTGAACCTGCAGCTCCTCAACGAGGTCGGCGGCGACTACACCGAGGCCGAGGTGCGCGAACTGTTCGTCGGCGCATCGCTCGAGACCTACGCGACGCTCGTCGAAGCGCGGCTCGGCAAGCCCCTGGAGGCCGACTGGATCCAACGCTGGAGCGACATGTTCCGTGGGATCTGCGAGCGCGAGCTGGAAGCGGTCGACGGCGTCGTCGACGCCCTCGACGGCATCGCGGCGACCGGGGTGCCGCTGTGCGTCGCCTCGAACGGCATGTTCCACGACGTCGTCCGCAACCTCGGCCAGGTGGGCATCCACGACCGGTTCGCCGGGCGGATCTTCAGCGCCACCGACGTCGCCGTCGGCAAGCCGGCCCCGGACCTGTTCCTGCATGCGGCCGCCGACTTCGACACGGCCCCCGAGCGGTGCGCGGTCGTCGAGGACAGCGTCGTCGGCGTCCTCGCCGCGCGGGCCGCGGGGATGACCGTGTACGCCTACGCCGGTGGGATGACCCCGGCCGAGCGGCTCATCGGCGACGGCACCCACGTCTTCGACGACATGCGTGAGCTGCCCGACCTCATCCGAGACACCTGGGCGGAAACCGCCACCACGCGCTAGCCGCGACTCCGCAGTTCCGGGAACCGGCCGTCGTCGTCAGGCACGGTGGCTCCTCCGGCGTCCGGGGCGGTCGCATCCTGCTCCTCGACGGCTCGTCGTGGGCGTTCACCGCCGCGCGCGACGGCCTGGCCGAACGCCTGCGGTCCCGTCGTCGCGAGGCGTCTCCAGGGCAGGGTCCCTTCGATCTCGATCTGCAGGGAGAAGCTCAGCAGGGTGCGGATGACGACGATGATCGCCAGGACGGCTGCGTCGGTCAGCGACGGGGTGGAGGTGACCGTCTTCACCAGGTCGGCGGCGACGAGGATCTCCAGCCCGAGCAGGATCACCGAGCCGATCGTCTCCCGCAGCATCCGGAAGGCCCGCCCGCCGTCACGGGTGCGGAGCCACAGGCGGGCCGACAGGGTGACGGCGATCACGAAGCCAACGACCATCGCCCCGACACCGGCGACCTCGAAGACGATGGTGACCAGCTCGAAGAAGTCCATGCGCCCATCATCCTCGTCGCCTCGCCGGACGGGAAGCGGCACCGACCCGCTATGGTGGTCGCGAGTGACACGGGGTGCCGATCCCATGACGACCGGCTGAGAACACACCCGTCGAACCTGATCTCGTTAGTCCGAGCGAAGGGATGTCGCGAATGAGCATTCGCACACCGCAGCAGTCTGCCCACCCGTCCACCGACGAGTCCGCCGCCGGCGGGTTCGCGAGCGCCGCGGGGGACCTCCTCGACCGCCTGCGCGAACGCACCCCGCTCGTCCAATCGATCACGAACGCCGTGGTCACGAACTTCACGGCGAACGTCCTCCTCGCCGTCGGTGCCGCCCCGGCGATGACCGACATCCCCACGGAGGCCGGGCCGTTCGCCCGCATCGCCTCCGGCGTGCTCCTCAACCTCGGCACACCGCAGGCGGAGCAGCGCGAGGCCATGATCGAAGCCGCGACCGCTGCGAACGAGGTGGGCACCCCGTGGGTGCTCGATCCCGTCGCGGTCGGGTCCCTCCCCGTCCGGACGGCGCTCGCCGCAGAGCTCCTCGCACTCCGGCCGACGATCGTCCGGGGCAACGCGAGTGAGATCATCGCCCTCGCCGGCCTCGGCGCCGGCGGTCGCGGGGTCGACAGCACCGACTCCGTCGACAGTGCGATCGAGGCGGCGACCGCGATCGCGCGCCGTTCGGGAGCCGTCGTGGCGATCTCGGGGCCGACCGACGTCATCACCGACGGGGAGCGCATCGTCCGCTGCTCCAACGGGCACGCCTGGCTCACGCTCGTGACGGGCGGCGGGTGCGCGCTCGGTGCCGTGTTCGCCGCGTTCGCCTCGCTCGACGACGACCGGTTGCTGACGACGGTGGCCGCCACGAGCGTGTACACGGTCGCCGCTCAGCTGGCCGCGGCGGAGAGCCGCGGGCCCGGGTCCTTCGCCCCGGCGTTCCTCGACCGCCTCCACCTCCTCGACGCGGAGACCGTCCACCGACTGGCGGTGGTGGCATGAGCGCCGGGACGATGTCCGACGGGGTGCACGCGGCCCGTTCGCACGCCGCCCTCGTGCGCCGGGCCATGGCGACGTACCTCGTCACGGACGCCTCGGCGAGCGGCGCCCGGGGCGTGCTCGACGTCGTGCGCCGAGCCGTCGACGGCGGGGTGACCGCGGTGCAGCTCCGGGAGAAGACCGCGACGGCCCGCGAGCTGTTCGAGCTGACGCTCCGTGCCGCGGAGCTCGTCTCGGGTCGAGCCCTGCTCCTCGTCGACGACCGGGTCGACGTCTTCCTCGCCGCCCGTTCCGCCGGCGCCGTCGTCCACGGTGTCCACGTCGGGCAGAGCGACCTCCCGGTCGACGCGGTCCGCCGGATCGTGGGTGACGCGGCCGTGGTGGGCTTGACGGCGAACACGCCAGCCCACCTCGACGCGGTGGCCGCCCTGCCCGCGGGGACCGTCGACTACCTCGGCGTCGGCGTGATCCGCCCGACGGCGACGAAACCGGACCACCCGGAGCCGCTCGGCGTGGACGGGTTCGCCGCGATCGCCGCCGCCACCCAGCTGCCCTGCGTGGCGATCGGCGGGGTCGAGCTCGCCGACACCGCGGCCCTCCGATCGGCGGGTGCCGCCGGGCTCGCGGTGGTGTCCGCCATCTGTGCTGCCGACGATCCGGCCGCGGCGGCTCGCGCGTTCCGTGCCGCGTGGGACGAGGTGCCCGCGTGAGCGCCACCGACTCGCTGAGGACAGCCCCGGCCCGGCCGTCGCACGACGCGGGGATCGGGCGACGGACGCTCGTCACGAGGACCACGCCGCGGGTGCTGAGCATCGCCGGGACGGACCCGACCGGCGGCGCCGGTGTCCAGGCCGACCTCAAGAGCATCGCCGCGAACGGTGGATACGGCATGGCGGTCGTGACCGCCCTCGTCGCGCAGAACACCCGCGGTGTCCGTTCCGTGCACACCCCGCCCGTCGGGTTCCTCCGGGAACAACTGGACGCGGTGGCCGACGACGTCGTCATCGACGCCGTCAAGATCGGCATGCTGGGCGACGCACGGATCATCGAGGCCGTCGCCGCGTGGCTGCGCGAGACCGTGACCGGACCCGTCGTGCTCGACCCCGTCATGGTGGCGACGAGCGGCGACCGCCTGCTGCGGCAGGACGCCGAGGCCGCCATGCGCGAGCTCCTGCCGCTCGTCGACCTCGTCACCCCGAACCTCCCCGAGCTCGCGGTCCTCGCGGACGAACCGGTGGCGGAGCGCTGGACCGACGCCCTCGCGCAGGCACGACGGGTGTCGGAACGGGCCGGGGTGATCGTGCTCGTGAAGGGTGGGCACCTGTCCGGCGTGGTGGACTGCCCGGACGCCCTCGTCGACGCCGGCGGCGGCCTCGGTGCCGGCCGGTCGCTCGTCGAGTTCGACGGACCTCGCGTCGCCACGACGAACACCCACGGGACCGGCTGCTCCCTGTCGAGTGCGATGGCGACCCTCGTCGCCCGCACCGGCTCCTGGTCGGAGGCGCTCGGCGCGGCGAAGTCGTGGCTCACCTCGAGTCTCGAGGCGGCGGATGCGCTCGAGGTCGGCGCGGGGAGCGGGCCCATCAACCACTTCGCCACGGTGTGGGAGTCGGCGGGCCTCGGTGCGCGCCGGGCGGACGGTGCCGAGCTCGTCGCGGGCTGGTGGGACGACATCGCGGAGCTGCGGGCGCGGATCGACCGGCTACCCTTCGTCGCGACGCTCGCCGACGGCACTCTCGATCCGGCCCGGTTCGCGTGGTACCTGCAGCAGGATGCGATCTACCTCCGCGCCTATTCGCGGGTGCTCGCGCGGGCGAGCGCGCTGGCCCCGACCCCCGAGGAACAGGTGTTCTGGGCGACGGGCGCCGCCGGCTCGATCGAGGCCGAGATGGAACTCCATCGCACCTGGCTCGAAGCCTCGGCGGCAGCCGGGGAGGAGATGGAACCGTCGGCGACCACGACGGCCTACCTCGACCACCTGCACGCTGCGAGTGTCGACGGCGACTACGGACGGGTGATCGCCGCGGTCCTCCCGTGCTACTGGATCTATCAGGATCTGGGGGAGCGGCTCGTCCAGGCGTCGCACGCCGCGCACCCGTTCGCCGCGTGGCTCGACACCTACGCCGATCCCGCCTTCGCGATCGCCACCGCGCGCGCGATCGAGATCGTCGCCGGTGCCGCCGAGCGCGCGGACGCGACGGGACGTCGGGCGATGCGTCGGGCGTTCCTCGCCTCCGCGGCACACGAGGAGGCCTTCTTCGCCGAGCCGATACGATGAATGGCGGATCGGCCACCGCGGTCGTGGACCACGAGGGAGGCCCCTGATGCTGACGAGCAACGAGTACTTCGACGGCAACGTGAAGTCGATCGGCTTCGCCACGCACGAGCCGGGAGCCGAGTCGGCGAGCGTCGGGGTCATGGCTCCGGGGGAGTACACCTTCACGACCGGCAAGGCCGAGGAGATGTCCGTCATCTCCGGCCGACTCCGCGTCCTGTTGCCCAACACGAGCGCCTGGCAGGACTTCGGCCCCGACGCCCAGTTCAGCGTCCCGGGGAGCAGCAGCTTCCAGGTCCAGGTGGAGGTCGCCACCGCCTACCTCTGCCGCTACCTGAACATCTGAGCGGCTGCCCTTCGACAGGCTCAGGGACCGGTGGGTGCGTCTCCGGCCGGTCCCGGCTCAGGGTCCGGCGACGACCTCGAGGGTGAAGACGACGGTCGAGTCGTCGGAGCGGTTCGTCAGCGTCACGTCGGTGCTGCCGACGGCGAGGGGCTGCAGGCCGGGGTTGAAGGAGGCGCCGCCCCGGGAACCGCCTGGCACGTACTCGGCGATCGACGGGTCCTCGATCTCGGCGGACCAGGCGTTCGGGTCGACGGCGACGAGGTCCACCACGTTGTCCAGCCCGACGGAGATCGTGCGGCCGTCCTGATCGACGAGCTGGACGATGACGGGCGCGATCACGCCGGCGGCACTCGCGGAACCCTGGCCGGAGGGTTCGTCCGAGCCGCCGGTGCACGCGCTGGTGCCGAGGAGGGCTCCGACGATCGCGATCACGGTGAGCCCTCGGGTGGCGCTGCGCATGGTGATCCTCTCTCGGCGTGACCTCACCCTACCGTCGGGCGGCGGCCGACCTCAGGACCGCTGGGCCAGCGCGTCGGCGGCCGTGCTGAGACGACCGTCCTCCATGACGAGCACCTGGTCCATGCGCCCGAGGTGACTCCGATCGTGCGTGACGAGCAGGGTCGCTGCGCCCGACGATGCGGTGAGTTCGAGGATGAGCTCGATGATGGCGGAACCGCGTTCGTGGTCGAGCGCACTGGTCGGCTCGTCCACGACGAGCGCGTCCGGCTCGTTCATGAGCGCCCGGGCGATGTTGACCCGCTGCCGCTGGCCACCGGAGAGCTGGTGCGGCCGTTTGCCGGCCTGGTCCGCGAGTCCCACCGCGGCGAGCAACATCGTGGCCCGATCACGGGTCCGTGCCCGGTCGGTCCGGGAGGCGCGGCCGCCGAGGGTCCCGAGCACGCACAGCTGTTCGAGGGCGGTGAGGGACGGCAGGAGGTTGGCCTGTTGGAAGACGATGCCGAGGTTCCTCCGGCGGAAGTCGGTGGCGGCTCGACGGTCGAGCGAGGTCACGTCGATCCCGGCGACCTCGACGGTGCCGCTGTCGGGGCGGATGAGCCCGGCGGCGACGGCGAGGACACTCGACTTGCCCGAGCCGGACGGCCCGGTGAGCGCGGCGACGGTCCCGGCCGGGACGATGAGGGTCGCGTGGTCGACGGCGGTGACGCGGTGGTCGCCGTCGGGGAAGGTGAGGGAGACGTCGGTGAGTGAGATCATGCGGGGACTCCGATGGTGACGGGGGTGGGTGCTGGCGTGGATGCGGTGGCGGTGCCCGGCTTCACCGGTTGCCGCCGAGCGCGGTCAAGGGATCGGCCGACAGGATCGACCGCAGCGCGAACGCTGCGCCGACGAGCCCGAGGGCGATCATGATGACGCCGGGCAGGAGCGTCGTCAGTGGGCTGAGGACGAACGGCAGCGCCGTGCCGGCGGCGGAACCCAGCACCGCCGTGAGCCCGATGCCGAGCCCGACGCCGAGCAGGAGCAGGACGGACGCCTGACCGAGCGCGTCCAGCGCGAGCCGCCGGGTCGTCGCCCCGAGCGCTTTGAGGATCGCGACGTCACCCGCGCGCTGCATGGTCCACACCGTGAAGAACGCGCCGATCACGAGCGCCGAGATGCCGAACAGCATGCCGACCATGAGCAGCAGGGATCCGATCTCGGAGCGGAACGAGCCGATCGCCAGCAGCGAGGAGAGGACGTCCTTCGACACCGTGCCGGTGGCCTGCTCTGCGGACGCGACGGCGTCGGCGTTCGGAGTGCCGGAGATGGCGAGGGCCGTCGCGCCGTCTGCCGGGGCGCCGGAAGCGCCTTGGATCGACCGCCAGCTCGCGAGGCTCGTCCAGACGACCGGCGTGTGGCTGTACCACTGGTCGTCGACGACCGCGCCGACCGTGAGCGCCTCGCCACCGACCGAGACGGTGTCGCCGCGGACCACGTGGAGGGCTTCCGCGGCGGTCCGGCTGAGCCGGGCCGTGCCGTCGGCGGGTGCGTCGGGTGTGCGCTCGGTGCCTGCGGCGTCGGCGGTCCCGAACACCGCCACCGCGGTGCGCGCGTCGTCGGTCGTCAGGCGCGTCTGGCTGATGCCGATCTCCAGGACGTGGTCCACGCCGGGGACGGCGGCCCACCGGTCGGCCGTGGCCTCGTCGATCGCCGAGTCCGCGAACGTCGCCGGTCCGTCGTCGGCCGGGCCGGCGAGGACGATGCTCGACGCGCCGAGCCCGGTGATCGCGGAGATGTTCTGGTTCGCCAGGCCCGCCGTCAGGCCACTGAGGAATCCGACGAGCAGGGTGATGAGGGTGACGACCGCCCCGATCAGCACGAAGCGACCGGTGGCGAAGCGCATGTCGCGCCAGGCGACGAACATGGGGACTCCTTGTCGGCCGCCCGACGGCGTCTCCGTGGTGCGGCACCCTCTCAGCGTCGTCGAGCCGAGGCGGCACGGCATCGTCGGACGGGAGGGTCTCCTGGCACGGTCGGATGGAGGCGACGTTCCACCTTTCTGATGATTCGCCCCGACGGCTCGCGTCGTACGCTGGGCGGATGAAGCACTCGGCACTCAGCCCCGTGTTCACCGGCCTGCAGCTCGGCCTCCACGGCCTCGTCACCGCACTCATCGCGCTCGTGATCGTGCGATCCGTCTCGGTCGGTGGCCCGACGATGTCCGCGGCGCTCGTGTTCGCCGTCGTCATGCTGGCCACCTACACCGCCGGTGCCGTGGTCGGTGGTCGGCTCCGCCGGACGGCCACCGCGCCCTCCGACCACGGTGCCGCGGCGACCGGGGCTCGTCGAGGTCGCTCCTTCGTCCTCGCCTGGTTGGTCTTCCTCAGCGTCGAGTGGGTGGTCCTCGTCCTGCTCAGCCCCGACGCGGCCTACCTCGTCTTCCCGTTGTTCTTCCTCTACCTCCACCTGCTTCCGCGGGCCGTCGCGGTCCCAGCCGTCGTCATCGCCACGCTCTCGGCGATCGTCGCGATCGGTCTGCACGCCGGGTTCAGCGTCGGAGGCGTCGTCGGTCCGCTCGTCGGTGCGGCGGTCGCCGTGGCGATCGGCCTCGGCTACGAGGCGCTGGCCCGGGAGGCGGCCGAGCGTGAGCGACTCATCGCCGACCTCGTCGCCGCCCGGGAGGAGCTCGCCAGGAGGGGGCAGGAGGCCGGCAAGCTGGCGGAGCGGGAGCGCCTCGCCGCCGGACTCCACGACACGGTCGCTCAGGCCCTGTCGAGCATCCAACTGCTCCTGCATGCGGCCGAACGCTCCGCGGGCGAGGGGTCTGGCACCGGACAACTGCGCTCCCACATCGGCCTGGCGAGGGACGCCGCCGCGACCGCGCTCGCCGAGACACGCAGCCTCATCGACGAGCTGAGCCCGCCGGCGTTGGTGGGTGCCACGATCGCGGACGCGCTGGGCCGGCTCGCGGAGACGACGACCGCGGAGAGCGGCACACCGGTCGCCACGACGGTCACCGGTGACGCCTTCGTCCTCGGCACGCCGGTGACCACCGCGCTCCTCCGGGCCGCGCAGAGCAGCCTCGCGAACGTCGTCCGTCACGCCGGGGCGACCCGAGCGGACGTCACGCTCAGCTACCTCGACGGAGAGGTCATCCTCGACATCGACGACGACGGTGCCGGGTTCGATCCGGCGACGGTCGTCGAGCGGGCTGCGGGCGGCTCGTTCGGCATGGTGTCCATGCGTCGTCGCATCACCGAGCTGGGCGGCGCCGTCGACGTCCGGAGCGCACCCGGTGCCGGGACGACCGTCACCGTCCGGTTCGCCGCACCGACCGCGACACCGACACCGACACCGGACTCGACACCGGCACCGGATACGAGCAGGGAGGAAGCGACGATGCGCGACGGTGGGACCGATGCCTGAGGGCGCGAGCGAAGCCGGGGCCCGAGTGGTCGTCCGGGTGGTGGTGGCCGACGATCACCCGATCGTCCGAGCCGGCCTGCTCGCCGTCCTGGCTCCGATCGCCGACATCGAGGTCGTCGGGACGGCTGCGACCGCGGCCGAGGCGGTCGCGGCGGCACCTCGAGCCGACCTGGTGCTCATGGACCTGAGCTTCGGCGACGGCCCCAGCGGCATCGATGCGACGCGGGAGATCAGGGCGCTGCCGGAACCACCCTCGGTCCTCGTGCTGACGAACTACGACTCCGACGCAGACATCCTCGGTGCGATCGAGGCCGGGGCCGCCGGGTACCTCTTGAAGGATGCCGCGCCCGAGGACCTCGTGGACGGCATCCGCTCGGCGGCCGGCGGGAACTCGGTGCTCGGCCCGGCCGTCGCGACCCGCCTGGTCGCACGGGTGAGCGCGCCGCAGCAGGCCTTGAGTGCACGCGAGATCGAGGTGCTCGCACGCGCCGCCGAGGGGCTCACCAACCTGGAGATCGCCGGACGACTCCACGTCGGGGAGACGACGGTGAAGTCGCACCTCGCCCACATCTACACGAAACTCGACGTGTCGAACCGTTCGGCCGCCATCGCGGCAGCGCAGCGCGCGGGCCTGTTCCGCACCCGCTGAGCCGGGCTAGGCGCCCTTGACGTGCTCGTACGCGGCGAGGGCCGCCTGCCTCGTCTCACCGAGGTCGACGATCGGCTCCGGGTAGTCGGGCGTCCCGAACTCCGGCACCCACCGCTTGATGTAGGCGTCGTCGGGATCGAACCGTTCCCGCTGGCGTTCCGGGTTGAAGATCCGGAAGTACGGCGACGCGTCGAAGCCGCTGCCGGCGACCCACTGCCAGTTGAACGGGTTGGACGCCGGGTCCGCGTCGACGAGGGTGTCCCAGAACCACTCCTCGCCGAGCCGCCAGTGGATGAGGAGGTTCTTCGTCAGGAACGACGCGACGACCATCCTGATCCGGTTGTGCATGCTGCCGGTCGTCCACAGCTCGCGCATGCCGGCGTCGACGAGCGGGATGCCGGTGTGGCCGGTGGTCCAGGCGGTGAAGGCGTCCTGGTCGACGTCCGGCCAGGGGAAGCGGTCGAAGGCCTGCCGCCAGTTGCGGGTGGCGAGGTCGGGGAACGCGAAGAGGCAGTGGTAGGCGAAGTCGCGCCAGCCGAGTTCCTTGAGGAACGTGGCGCCGTCGTCGCCGAGGTGTCGGCGGCGGTCGCGAGCCGCGTGCCAGATCTGCGGTGAGCTGATCTCCCCGAACCGCAGGTGCGGCGACAGCCCGGAGGTCGACGGCTGGGCTGGGAAGTCGCGATCCTCCGCGTACCCGGAGACCCCACCGTCGAGGAAGTCGGCGAGTCGTGCGTCCGCTCCGGCCTCGCCCGGCGTCCACTGTTCGCGGAGCCCACCCGCCCAGTCCGGCTTCGTCGGGAGGAGGTCCCACGATCCGAGCTCGTCACCGTCAGGCGCGTCCGAGACGCCGGTCAGCTCGGTGGGCGCGGGGAGCGGATGCCTCGGCGGGTTCGCCGAGTGACGTTGTAACGACGCCTTCCAGAACGGGGTGAACACCGAGTACGGCTGGCCCTGTCCGGTGACGATCTCCCAGGGTTCGGCGAGCAGGTTCGCGGCGAAGCTCCGGGCGTCGAGACCGGCGTCCTTCAGCTCCGTCTTGATCCCGGCGTCGATCTCCCGTTCCGCGGCTCCGTAGCGACGGTTCCACAGTACCGCGCCGGCTCCGAGGGAGGTGGCGAGTTCAGGAACGATCGTGGCCGCACTCCCCGAACGGAGGAGGAGGGTGCCGCCGAGCCCGCGGATGTCCTCCCCGAGCGCCTCGAGGCTGTGATGCAACCACCAACGGGAGGCCCCGCCGAGCGGTCGCAGCTCTTCGCTGTCGTCGAGGACGAACAGGCAGAGGATCGGTGCGCCGAGCTCGACGGCCGCGTGCAGTGCAGGGTTGTCGGCCAGGCGGAGGTCGTCACGGAACCATACGATCGTCGGGGCAGTGGCCATTCCGTCAGCCTACGCGGCGCGCTCGTCCGAGCTGCGGGGTTGACCTCAGCCGTCCGCTCCGGTCTCCGAGCGGTTCCGGTCACCGAGCCTGTCGAGGTGCGCTCAGCTCAGCGCGGCCTCGCGGTCGAGCAACGAGCGCTTCACGTCGAGTCCCCACGCGAAACCGCCGAGCGAGCCGTCCGTCCGCAACACACGGTGGCAGGGGACGAAGAGGGCGGGTGCGTTCGTCGCGCAGGCGCTCGCCGCGGCACGGACCGCGGACGGTCGACCACTCGCCGCGGCGAACTCCGTGTAGGTCACCGGACGTCCTGCGGCGATCGTCCGCAGAACCGTCCAGGCGTGGGTGCGGAACGGGCCGCCGAACTGGGCGACCGGGACCAGGTCGATCGCCGTCAGCTCACCGTCGTAGTACGCGCGGACGGCGTCCATCGCCTCGACGGTCCCCGCCACCGTCTCGCCGGGTCGGTCGGCGGGCCGGATCCGTTCGAGCATCACGCCGATGTCGTCGGACCACCCGGAGGAGAGCACCGCCCCATCCTCCCGCGCGAGGACGGTGAAGGGGCCGTCCGGGGTGTCGACGGTCTGGCTGATCGCGGCGAGCTGCGCGCCGGACGCCCGACCGTCGCCGCGGCGGACGCTCGTGCTGGAGATGATGGTGGTCATGCTGCTGGGCCTTTCTCGAGGGCTGATGGTCTGGCGGTCGGTGCCGGTGTGGACGCCGCCTTCCACAGGTGGAGGCAGACATACGAGCGCCACGGGGCGAACGCCTCCGCCTCCGCCGTGAGGGTCCGGGCGTCGGAGGACAACCCGAGCCGGCCGGCCCCGGTGCGGACGGCGACGTCGCCGGGAAGGAACGCGTCGGGGTTCCCGAGCACCCGCATGCTGACGTAGTCGGCCGTCCAGGGGCCGATCCCCTTCATGGCGAGCAGGCGGGTCCGGAGCTCGTCGCGGTCGTCGCCGAACCCGATGGCCAGCTCCCCGGAGACGAGTGCCCGCGCCACACCGAGCAGACTGTCGATCCGCGCTCGGGGCCCGACGAGTGCCGCCTCCCCGCCGTCCGCGATCTGCGTCGCCGTCGGGAAGAGGCGATGCAGTCCGTGCCGTTCGGGGACCATCGTGCTCACCGCGTCCGCGAGACGGCGGAGCTGGGTGCGCGCTGCGGCCACGGTGATCTGCTGGCCGACCATCGCCCGGACCAGCATCTCCTCCGGGTCGACCGCCCCCGGGAGTCGGATGCCCGGTGTGGCCGCGACCGAGGGAGCGAGCCGAGGGTCGGCCGAGAGCACCGCGTGGGCGGACGTCGGGTCGGCGTCGAGGTCGAAGAGTCGGCGGACCCGGGCGACGAGCACCGGCAGGTCGGCGAGGTCCGTCACCTCGGCGGTGAGTCGGAGGTCGTCGCCGAGCTGCCGGACCTCGAACCACGCCGTGCCGCCGGGGAGTGCGAGGAGCCGCGAGTAGTGGTCGGGTCCGGCCAGCTCGACACCCGGGACGGCTCGTGGCGCGAGCCAGGCGAAGACCCCAGCGGCGTCGAAGGGTCGTCGGAACGGGAGCGAGAGGGTGATGGAGCCGGGGTCCGGTTCGCCGATCCTGCGGTGCTTCGCCCGGAGTTCCCCCGGGGTCAGCTCGAACACCTCGCGCATCGTGTCGTTGAACTGCCGGATGCTCGAGAACCCCGCGGCGAACGCGATGTCACCGAAGGGGAGGTCGGTTCCGGTGAGGAGCTGGCGCGCGCCCTGGGCGCGATGGGCCCTGGCGAGCGCGAGGGGTCCGGCGCCCAGCTCGGCGGTGAGGATGCGCGTCAGATGACGGGTCGAGTAGCCGAGGCGCGAGGCGAGTCCCGGAACGCCCTCGCGTTCCACGACCCCGTCGGCGATGAGCCGCATGCTGCGAGCGGCGACGTCGTTGCCGAGGTTCCAGGCCGGCGTCCCCGGCACCGCCTCGGGCAGGCATCGTTTGCAGGCGCGGAAGCCTGCCTCGTGCGCGGCGGCGCTCGTCGCGTAGAAGGTGACGTTCTCGGGCTTCGGGGTCCGCGCCGGGCAGGACGGACGGCAGTAGATCCCGGTGGAGCTGACGGCCGTGATGAACTGCCCGTCGAAGCGCTGGTCGCGAGCCTGGATCGCGCGGTAGCGTTCCGCGAAGTCCGTGCGCCGTGTGTCGTCCATGACCCGAGTCTGACACGCACCACCGACCCGGACGAGCGGGAATCGGACACGGCAGTGGGGCGGCGCGGGCTCGCTCTCCGACCGTGTCAGGCGCCGCGGAGCTTGTCGCTCAGCGTCGCGAGCGCGGTCATCTCCTCGGGGCTGAGCGAGGTGGTCACGCGCTCGGCGATCGTCGCGCCGTGGGCGATGGCGACGGTGCGGTACACGTCGTAGCCGGCCTCCGTCATGCGCACGAGCGTGCCGCGTCCGTCGTCCGGGTCCGGGCATTTGCCGACGAGGCCGCGGGCGACCAGCCGGTCGACGAGGCGGCTGATGCTCGGTTGCGACAACAGCACGCTGGAGTTGAGATCGCGCAGGCGGATGCGGTGGTCGGGCTCGCGCGACATCGTGTGGAGGACGTCGTACTCGTTCAGGGAGATGCCGTGGCTCGGGAAGTCGTGCGAGATGTGCCGCATGACCTCGACCTGGGCGCGGAAGAGCGATTCCCATGCGGCGATCGCGAGTCGCCTCTCATCCATGCTGTCTCCTGGTGCTGTCCGACGATCCACCACCTGAATCTATCCTGGACGGCGCATGAGCAGCACTTCAGGACGGATGCTTGCGCATCGGGCGGACCCCGGACATGGCGAGAGCCGGTCGCAGAGGCTACGACCGGCTCTCTTTCCCTTGCACCAAGAGTGTCCTGCAATCACATTCCGTCAGCTGCCACAGCAAACATCTGACGTTCCAAAACCATATAACGGATCGGTAACGAGCGGTAGTTATCGAACTGTTATTTTTACTGGGAATTCCCCGAGTGACGCTACCTGAGCGGAGCGTCCGGGCTCACTCCTGCGAGCCACTCGGCACGACGTCGACGACGCGCACCGTGATCGTCGGAGCGGCAGCGTCGTCGGGCGAGGGGAGCAGCTCAGCGATCGCGCGGTGCACCGCCTGCGCAACGGCGGGCGACGCGTGTTCCGCGGCGACGGCGACGTTCGCGTGCACGGACACGGCGCCGCGGACCCGCTTGACGCTCACGCGCGCGCTCTGGTCCGGTGCGCCGAGGAGCGCTCCGACGCCCTCGCGCGCGGCACGCACCAGCGTCGGTTCGGCCGCCGTGAGCCGGACGACCCCCGGCACCGCCTCGACCGCCGCGTCGAGGACCATCGCGAGCGTGTCGAGCTCGTCGCCCGTGTCCGTCAGGTCACTCATCGTCCTCCACCTCTCCGTGCTGCTCGGCCTCGAAGTGCAGGTCGTCGACGACGACGTCGAGCCCCGCCACCACCAGGTCGGTGTGCTGCACGAGACTCGCGCGCACCTCCTCGCGGAACTGTGCCACAGCCTCGGCGACCGAACGGCCCCAGCCGATGCTGACCGTGACGTGCAGGGTGATCGGCTCGCCGACCACCGTCACGTCGCCGTCGAGCACACACCGGCCGACGAGCACGCCGGGGGTGCGGTCGCCGGCACCGCGGACCAGGCCGCGGACCGTCCCCTCCGTGATGACGAGTGCCGCATCGTCGTCGACCGTCGCGAACGGGATGTCGCGGCCGGCCTTGGCCTCGCGGCCGATGTTCTCCATGATCCCGCGGATCCAGTCCTGGTCGAGCGTCGTCACCGCTTCCTCGTCGGCCTCGAGCAGCGGCGCCGCGAGTGAGCGGACCCGCCGCAGCGAGCGGAGGATCCGCTGGCACTCGGGGGAGTCGTCGATCGTGGGGTCCGCCGGCAGCATGTCCCGTTCGAGGTAGTCGGTGAGGGCGTCGATGCCATGTGCGCACCCGCCCGGCTCGAACCCGTCGCTCTGCGTCCCGTCGGTCATCGCCACCCCTCCATCTCCGTCATCAGTTTCGCTCTCGCCCTGGCGAGGCTCCCTCGCACGCTCGCGACACTCTGCCCGAGCTGCTCGGCGATCTCCTCATAGGAGTACCCGCCGATCTCGCGGAGCACCCAGGCCTGGTGCTGTCCGTGCGGCAGTCTGTCGAGCGCGGCTGACAGGGCTCCCAGCTGTGAGGACGCCTCGGCCTTCCGCTCCGGCCCGTCGCGTTCCGGCGCCTCGATGACGGCGTCGTCGGTCGAGTCGGTGTCCTTGCGCTGCCGCATGAGGTCGATCGCCCGCCGGCTGACGATGCGCATCAGCCAGCTCTTCACCATCGCCCCGTCCTCGAGCGTGTCGATGCGCTTCCAGGCCGAGATGAGCGCCTCCTGGACGACGTCGTCGCCGTCAGCGGAGGAACGGGTGAGTCGGACGGCGTAGGCCTTCATCATCCGGCCGTATCGGGTGATGAGCACCTGGAAGGCGCGGGTGTCGCCGTCGACGCAGCGCTCGACGAGGGTGCGGTCCGTCGCCTGATCGAGCAGGCTCACGGGTGTCCGCGCAGGCTCAGCTCCCACCGTGCAGCCACCTCTCTGATCCGACCCGCGACATCGTGCGACCGCTTTCCCCAGAAGGGAGCGTGACATCAGCGGGCCACGCTCCGTCTCACTACTGTAGGCACAGAGCGGCGGTCCGAGCGACCGCCGTACGAAGGAGACGCAGGATGTACCGATTCCGACCAGCTCCAACCCGTATCACCACCGAGGAGACCGCACGATGAAGACCCCCAAGCTCCGGTTGCCGGGGTTCTCCTCCACCCCGGAGGAGCGCGAAGCCAGGCGCGCCAAGCACGAGCAGGCGAAGCAGGAACGGGCAGCGAAGGCGGCGGCGTCCTCGCCGCCCTCCGCCGCGGTGGTCGCGGCGCTGCAGCCCTCGGCACCGAGCGTCCGGATCAACGCGTTCCGCATCGGCCTCGTCGGCGGTATCGGCGTGCTCGTCGCGCTCGTGCTGGGCAGCATCGTCACCCAACTGAGCACCACGCTGATCTACGTGGGCGTCGCCCTGTTCATCGCCCTGGGTCTCGACCCCCTCGTGTCGTGGCTGGAACAGAAGCTGCCCCGCGGCCTCGCGATCGCGGTCGTCTTCCTCGCGGTGATCGGTGCCTTCGTCGGGATCATCTTCGCCATCGTCCCGCTGCTCGTGACGCAGATCACGAACTTCGTGAACGACTACCCGCGGATCTCGCAGCAGTTCCTGAACAGCGACTTCGTCGGCTGGGTTCAGAACACCGTGGGCAACACCCTCGACATCGACTCCGCGCTGAACGACGTCTTCGCGTTCTTCAAGGACCCGAACAACCTGCTGAACATCGGCGGCGGCATCGTCGCGGTCGGCGCCGGCGTCGCCTCGGGGATCACCGGCGCGATCATCGTCCTCATCCTGACGCTGTACTTCCTCGCGTCGCTTCGCTCGATGAAGGCCGTCACGTACCGCTTCCTCCCCGCCTACCGTCGCGAGGGCTTCGCGCAGGTGCTCGAGGAGATCACCCAGGCCGTCGGACGATACGTCGTCGGCCAGGTCGGCCTCGCGCTCGTCAACGGTGTGCTGAGCTTCATCTTCCTCAGCATCATCGGCGCCCCGTTCCCGCCGCTGCTCGCGCTCCTCGCCTTCATCGGATCGATGATCCCGCTCGTCGGAACGCTGAGCGCGTCGATCGTGAACAGCGCCCTGTGTCTCTTCGCCTCGCCGGTGACCGCCCTCTTCGCGATCGGGTACTACCTGATCTACATGCAGATCGAGGCGTACGTCCTCAGCCCGCGCATCATGAACAAGGCCGTCGCCGTGCCCGGCGCCCTCGTCGTCATCGCGGCGTTCGGTGGCGGTGCGCTCGGCGGCATCCTCGGTGCGCTCGTCGCGATCCCGGTCGCCGCGTCGATCATCATCATCGTCCAGAAGGTCGTCTTCCCGAGCCAGGACGCCAAGGTCGTCCCGGAGCAGAAGCTCGGAGACGCCGAGACGGCGGCCGTCGGCACGAGTGCGGCGGCCAAGTGATGGGGATCGCGACGTTCCCGGCCCTCGCCGCCGGCGCCCTGGTGCTCTCCGGCTCCGCCGGTCTCGTGGCCGAGTCGCTCCGGACGGCCGGAGACCTCGACCTGCCGACGATCTCCGTCACGCCGTACCAGGCCATCGGCATCCCGATCGCGCTCGTCGGCGCGTTCTTCCTCGCGGTGGGGACGCAGCTCCAGTCCCGTGGCGTCGGCAAGGTCGAGGCCGCATCGTCGGCCTTCGGTCTGAAGCAGTTGCCGCAGTTGCTCGGTCGGCCGTCGTGGCTCATCGGCACGCTCCTGCTGGCGCTGGCGATCGTCTTCCAGCTCGTCGCCCTCGCGTTCGCGCCACTCATCGTGGTCCAGCCGCTCGGCGCGATCGCCCTCGTGATCACGGCCCTCCTGAACGCCAGGGTGACGAAGGTCCGCATCACGAAGGAGCAGACCCGCGCGATGGTGCTCTGCGTCGCGGGTATCGGGCTCTTCGTGATCGTCGCAGCCCTGTACGCGATCGAGGAACCCATCCGCCAGCCGCAGCTGATCATCATCCTGATCATGCTCGCGGTCGTGACGCTCGCGCTCGCCGGCGCCTACGCGCTGTGGCGCCGCAAGCTGCACACGGTGTTCTACGTCGTCGCGGCCGGGGTGCTGTACGGCTTCGTCGTGACGCTCGCGAAGGTCGTCATCAACCGGGTCATCACGCAGAACTTCGAGGGCCTGACGGTCGTCGGCATCGTCGCCCTGCTCGTCGCTGCCGGACTGGGCGGCTTCTTCGTCCAGAAGGCGCACCAGAGCGGTCAGCCCGACCTGGTGGTCGCCGGCTTGACCGTCGTCGATCCGCTCGTCGCCGTCGGTATCGGCATCGTGGTGCTGGGCGAGGCCTCGAGTGCCCCCTGGTACGCGCTCGTCCTGTTCGTCGTCGCCGGAGCGATCGCGGTGTTCGGTGTCTGGAAGCTCGCGATGCGTCCGGTGCCGGCTCCCGGAGAGACCCCGAAGCGCCCACGCGTGCAGTGACCGGTGGCATGAGAACGGGCCCGGCGGGTGGATGTCCACCCGCCGGGCCCGTTCGTGTGCGCTGCCCCGCTGCGGCTCAGAAGAGGTCGGGCGACGGCGTGCTGGCGTAGCGGATCGACACGTCCGCGTGGCGGTCGAAGCGGTAGCCGACCCCGCGCACGGTGCGCACGATGTCCTCGTAGCGACCGAGCTTGGCGCGGAGACGACGCACGTGGACGTCGATGGTCCGCTCGTTGGGCACTTCCTCGTCGTCGCCGGCCCGCCACAGGGACGAGATGAGCTCGGCACGCTCGATGGTGCGACCCTCGCGGAGCACGAGGTACTGCAGGAGCTCGAACTCCTTGTAGGTGAGGGCCGCGGGCTCGTTGTCGAGGACGAGGCGCTTGCGGGAGATGTCGACGACGACGCCGGCGTGGGCGACGTCCTGCTCCTCCTCGTCGACCTCGTCACGGTGGGCCGCGAGGGCCGACGGGTCCTGGAGGGCGAGGCGGACGACGTCGAGGTCGCGTCCGCCGGCACCGCGGGGTGCGAGGGCGACGGCGGCGTGCGTCTCGGCGTCAGGGGCGAACTGGGCGGTCAGGGCCTTGATGGCCTCGACGATCTCGCCGAGGCTCGTACCGGCTGCCTGCGCCTTGGCCTCGTCGAGTCCCACGTAGAGGACGAAGCCGCGGGCTTCCGGACCGGCCGGAACGGCGCGGACGTGCGGCGTCGCGGTACGAGGGGCGTCCTCGACGGCGGCGAGCTGGCGGGCGGGGCGGGTGGTGTGAACGGCTGCAAGAGACATGAGCGGGAAGTCCTCGGGGTGATGATGCTGCGGCGGATCGTGCGCGGTGCGCTCGGGCTGATCCCGCCTGCCGGTGGGCAGTGGCGGTCCCGCGATCCGGGAAGGTGGCGCGTCGGCCGGGTGCGGACGGGGTGCGTCCGGGAGTCGGCTCACCGGGTGGGGGAGCGACGGACTCTGTCGTGCTGGAGCAGTGGAGCGGATCCGACGGGATCGCTACCGATGCTGGAGGTGTCGGATCAGCGACACATTCGGCAGCACATGACCGCACGGCCGGGCATCATCATGCCGGCGTCCCCAGGGGCCTCGAAGGAGGTCAGGGTGGGCGCGTTGGTCGTCATAGTCCGCAATACAACAGGAACGGCCCGGATCCTGTCAAGTATCTGCGCCAGATGACGGTTTGTTGCGTGGGGGTGTTGCGGGCGCCCGTGGAACGGTTCGAGGCGGACCGCCGCCCGTCAGGGCGCCGATCCGCCTCGGGTGAGCGGGAGGTCGCGGCTCAGACGACGCCGTAGAGGCGGTCGCCGGCGTCGCCGAGGCCCGGCACGATGTAGCCGTTCTCGTCGAGGCGCTCGTCGAGGGCGCCGAGGACGATGGTGACGTCCTTGCCCGCGGTCTCGGCCTCGAGGCGCTCGAGGCCTTCGGGGGCGGCGAGCAGGCAGATCGCGGTGACGTGCACCGCTCCGCGCTGGAAGAGGAAGTCGATCGCGGCGGCGAGCGAGCCGCCGGTCGCGAGCATCGGGTCGAGGACGAAGCACTGGCGGTCGGAGAGGTCGTCCGGGAGTCGCTCGGCGTACGTGGTGGGCTCGAGCGTCTCCTCGTTGCGCACCATGCCGAGGAACCCGACCTCGGCCGTGGGGAGCAGCTTCACCATGCCCTCAAGCATGCCGAGTCCGGCGCGCAGGATCGGGACGACGAGTGGACGCGGCTCGCTGATCTTGACGCCGACGGTCTCGGTGACCGGGGTCTGGATCGTGATCTCCTCGACGGTGACGCCACGGGTCGCCTCGTAGGCGAGCAGGGTGACGAGTTCCTCGGTGAGGGCCCGGAACACGGGCGACGGTGTCGTCTTGTCGCGGAGCACCGTGAGCTTGTGGGTGATGAGAGGGTGGTCGGCTACGTGCACTCGCATACGATCAATCTAGTCGCTCGCGTGGTGACGAGGATTTCGGGGAGATGACGGATGCACGCACCGGCCGAGTTCGTCGCTTGGATGGACCTCGCCCTCGCCGAGGCGGAGGCGGCGCTGGAGACCGACGACGTCCCGGTCGGCGCCGTCCTCGTCGCTCCGGACGGGACCGTCGTCGCCGCAGGCCGCAACGAGCGGGAGCTGCACACCGACCCGACGGCCCACGCCGAGGTCGTCGCGATCCGTGCCGCCGCGAGCGCGCTCGGCGACTGGCACCTCACGGAGCTCACGCTCGTCGTCACCCTCGAGCCGTGCGTGATGTGCGCCGGAGCGATCCTCGCGGCCAGGATCCCGCGCGTCGTGTTCGGTGCCTGGGACGAGAAGGCCGGCGCGGTCGGCTCGGTCTACGACGTCCTGCGCGACCGGCGGTTGCAGCACCGCGTGGAGGTCTACGCCGGTGTCGAGGCCGAGCGCTGCTCGACGCTCCTCACCGACTTCTTCCGCGGGCCGAGCGGCGTCACAGCTCCTTGAGTCGCCCCCGGTCCTTGAGCCTGTCGAAGGGCTCCCAGCACTTCCGGAGGCCACTGTCGGTCGGTGATGGCAGGATCGCAGGATGCAACCCGGCGTGATCCTCGACATCGTCCTCGTCGTCATCCTGATCGTGTTCGTGATCCGCGGGTGGCGCGCCGGGCTCCTCGGGAGCCTCGGCGGACTGGTCGGCCTCGTGGCGGGTGGTGTGGGCGCCTTCTTCGCGATCCCGCTCGTCGCCTCCTGGGTTCCGGACATGGCCTGGCGGGGCTGGGCGGCCGTCGCCGCAGCCGTCGTCCTCTTGAGCATCGGGTACACGATCGGTGCCGTGATCGGTGGGGCCATCGGTTCGGTCGTCCGGAAGACCCCGCTGCGCGGGCTGGAGCGACTCCTGGGAGCCGCCCTCAACCTGGTCGTCACCGCGCTCGTGCTCGTCACCGCCGCGCTCGGTGTGGGGTCACTCGGCATCCCGCTCCTCGCGCAGGCCGTGGGGTCCTCGGCGGTGATCGGCACGATCGACCGCGTCACGCCCGTCCAGGTGAAGAGCACGCTCGCGCAGCTGCGTTCCACGGTGGTCGACGGCGGCGCGCAGCGAGTCATCGAGGCCTTCGGTGGAACGGCGGACGTCCCGGCGGCCCCGCAGCTCGACACCTCGACGCCGGCGCTGCAGACGGCGTCCGAGTCCGTCGTGCGCATCAGCGGCACCGCCGAGTCCTGTGCGCGGAGCCTCACCGGCAGCGGCTTCGTCTTCGCCGACGACCTGGTCATGACGAACGCGCACGTCCTCGCCGGCGTCAGCGAGCCCGTGGTCGAGGTCCCGGGGTCCATGCCCAAGCCGGGGCGGATCGTCTACTTCGACCCGGTCGACGACCTCGCCGTCATCCGCGTCGACGGGCTCGGTGCCAGGGTGCTGCCGCTCGCCCCGAACCCCGCGCCAGGGGCGAAGGCGGTCGTCGCCGGCTACCCGTTCGGCGGCCCGTACACCGCGGGTGGCGCGCAGGTCATCGTCGTCGGGCCGAGCCTCGTCGCCGACATCACCGGAGCGAACCCGACGAGCCGACAGGTGGTGACGCTGTCGGGGACGGTGCAGCCGGGGAACTCCGGCGGTCCGCTCCTCACCGAGTCCGGTGAGGTGGAGGGCGTCATCTTCGCTCGAGACGCGGACTCCGCGCCGATCGGCTACGCCTTGGCGATGGACGAGGTCCTGCCGGTCGTCGCGCTCGCGACCTCCCTCCAGTCGGCGGTGCCGTCGGGCGCCTGTCTCGCCGACTGACCCGATCCGGGCAGGTGCCGACGAGCACGCGGGTCCCTAGACTCGCAGGGTGAGTGAAACGATCAGCCTGCCCAGCATCGCCATCCTCGGAGCCGGTTCGATGGGAGGGGCCGTGCTGCGTGGCCTCGTCCAACCGGGTGTCGAGGTCGACGGTGGCATCACCGTCACGAACCGGACGATCGCCAAGGCGGAGGCCCTGGCCGAGCTGCCGGGGGTCACCTCGATCGCGCTCGAGCAGGATGCCGACGGCAACCGCCGGGCGGCGGCTGCGGCGAAGATCGTCCTGATCGGCGTGAAGCCCTATATGGTCGCCGACCTCCTCGCCGAGATCGCCGACGCGCTGCAGCCGGGGACGATCGTCGTGAGCCTCGCCGCAGGCATCCGCGGAGCCGCGTTCGAAGCCGCCCTGCCGGCGTCGGTGTCCGTGCTGCGGTCCATGCCGAACACCCCGTCCTACGTCGGCCTGGGGGTCACGGGGCTCGCCCCGGGCACCCGTTCCTCCGACGAGGACCTCGCCGTGGTGACCGCGCTCTTCGAGACGGTCGGCCAGGTCGTCGTCATCCCCGAGTCGAAGATCGACGCGCTGAGCGCCATCTCCGGCTCCGGTCCCGCCTACGTCTACTACCTCGTCGAGGAGCTGACCCGCACGGCGATCGGCCTCGGCTTCACGCCTGAGCAGGCGTCGCTGATGGTCAACGGCACCTTCCGGGGCGCCACGGAGTTGCTCGCGACGACGGGGGAGAGCGCCGAGCAGCTGCGCATCAACGTCACGAGCCCGAAGGGGACGACGGAGCGTGCGCTCGCGGTCCTCGCCGAGGCGGGCTTCAGTGAGACCTTCGACCGTGCCGCGGCGGCCGCGATCGCACGTGCCGAGGAGCTCTCGGCGTCCTGACCCGCTGAGGACCCGATCAGTCCAGCGACCGCACGAAGCAGTCGAGGCCGGGCCTGTCGTCCCAGGAGGCGACCGCGACGAAGCCGGACCGTCGGTAGAGCGCGATCGCTGCGGACCGCCAGTGCCAGACGGAGAGACGCACCGTGTCGTCGCCCCGTCGCCTGGCGGTGGTCGTCGCAGCCTCGAGCAGGGTCGCGGCCACGCCCCGGCGTCGGGCGCGAGGGTCGACCCAGAGGCGCTTGAGCTCCGGCGACGGGCCGGCCGTCAGCACGACGCAGCCGAGCACCCGACCGTCCTCGACAGCCAAGAGGATCTCGTCGGCGGCGAAGGCCGTGCCCGGGTCGGCGACCTCGGCCCGGTAGCGGGCGGGGAGGGTGGTCGTCGGAACGGCCTCGTCCTCACGCGGCTCCCGGCCGAGGAGTTTCTCGTGCTCGGTCCGCCGGTGGTACCCCTCGAGGAGCTCGGAGAACCGTTCGCGGTGGTGGGCGGTCGCCTCCGCCCATCGGTGGACGACGATCATGCGTCGCTCGTCTCGTCGAGCCCGAGGGTGGACAGCAGTCGGTCCAGCGCGGCGAGCTGGGCTGTGGCGTCGTAGTGGTCGTCGTCGGCCGTGCTCAGGGTGCTCACGCCCTCGATGAATCCGACGATGATCGTGGCCGTCGCCGCGACCTCGTCCGCGCTCAGCTCGGGCCGGATCTCGGCGACGAGGCGCCGGGTGCGGGCGACGAACACCGCGTGACCCGCTCGATGCCGTTCGGCGAGGACGTCGTCGTCGAGCGCCGCCGCGAGGTACCCCAGCCAGACTCTGGCCTCCTGGTGGGTCTCCTCGGTGAGGGAGAGGGCTTGGTGGAGGACGGCGCGCAGGGCGAGTCGTGGGGTGTCGGCGGACGCTTCGAGCTGGGCCGTACGCGCCGCCGTGCGTTCGTGGAGGAGGTCCCGTGCGTGCAGCAGCAGCGCCCGCTTGTCCGGGAAGCGGTGGAGGACGAGGCCGGTCGTGCACCCGGCGCGGTCTGCGACGGCGCGCAGGGTCAACCCCTGGGGACCGTGCTCGCCCAGCACCTCCCAGACCGCGCGGGAGATGCGCGCCTGCGCCTCGGGATCCTTCGTTCTGGCCATGTCCGTCTCACCTCGTGACAGATGTTACCGTAATGAGCGTTACGGAACGAAGGGACGTGGGATGACGATCACGATCGACCGGGCCGACTGGGCTGATGAGGCCGGAACCGAACTGCGCCGGGCACAGCGCGCCGAGCTCGACGCCCGCTACGGCAGCGACGACCATGAGCCGGGAACACCGCCGTCGGGGGACGACATCGCGGTCTTCCTCGTGGCGAGGGACGAGGTGGGCACGCCGGTCGGCTGCGGAGGCCTGCGGCTCCTCGGGGAGCAGCGTGCGGAGATCAAGCGCATGTTCGTGGCTCCTCAGGCGCGCGGCACCGGCGTCGCGGTCGCGGTGCTCCGAGCGCTCGAAGCCGAGGCAGGATCGCTCGGTGTCGTGGAGCTGCTGCTCGAGACGGGGACCGCGCAACCCGACGCGATGCGGTTCTACGAGCGCGAGGGATACTCGCCCATCCCCGCGTTCGGGCCCTACGTCGACGAACCCCTGTCGCGCTGCTACGCCCGCCGCATCGACTGAGTCGTCAGCCCTCGAGGGACGCGAAGCGTTCGATGTCGGCGGAGGTGCCCGAGACGATGATCAGATCGTGGTTCGAGACGACGGTGTCCGCGGTCGCGTAGGTGAACGGCTTCCCGGGTGACTTCACCCCGACGACCGTGATGCGGTACTTCGTGCGGACGCCCGACTCCGTCAGGTTGAGGCCGCGGATGGGCTTCGGCGGGTACATCTTCACGAGGGCGAAGTCGTCGTCGAACTGGATGAAGTCGAGCATCCGTCCCGACACGAGGTGCGCCACGCGCTCGCCGGCCTCCCGCTCGGGGTAGATGACATGGCTCGCGCCCACGCGGGCGAGGATCTTGCCGTGCGACTGGGAGACGGCCTTGGCCCAGATCTGCGGGATCTTGAGGTCGACGAGGTTCGCGGTGATGAGCACGCTCGCCTCGATCGAGGAGCCGACGGCCACGACGGCGACCGAGAAGTCCTGGGCGCCGATCTGGCGGAGGGCCTCGATGTTCTTCGCGTCGGCCTGCACGGTGTGGGTGACCCGGTCGGACCACTTCTGCACGAGGTCCGAGTTGTCGTCGATCGCGAGCACCTCGCGGTCGAGTCGGTCGAGCTCGCCGGCGCAGGCGGCGCCGAACCGTCCGAGTCCGATGACGAGGACCGGGGCGTCGTGCTTGATGCGGTCAACCAACGATGGGCCTCTCTTCGGGTCGCTTGAACAGCTGGCCGCTCTGGCTCGCGGCCACGGCTGCAGCGAGTGTCACTGTACCAACGCGGCCGAGGAACATGGTGACCGCGAGCACGTACACCCCGGCGTCGGGGAGGTCCGACACGAGGCCGGTGCTGAGGCCCACGGTCGCGAACGCCGAGATGACGTCGAAGAGCACGTGGTCGAGCGGTGCCTTGGTCATCTGCAGGATGACGATGGTGGACAGGGCGACGATGGTGGCACCCCAGAGGACGACGCTGACCGCGACGCGGAGCACGTCCTGCGGGATCCGACGTCGGAAGACCTCGACCCCTTCGCGGCCCCTCGCCTCGGCGAACGCCGCCAGGAACAGGACGGCGAGGGTGGTCACCTTGATCCCGCCCGCGGTGGACGCGGAGCCGCCGCCGATGAACATGAGCATGTCGGCGACGAGCAGGGTGGAGCCGTTGAGATCACCGATGTCGACGGTCGAGAACCCGCCCGACCGCGTCATCGCGGACAGGAAGAACCCTTGGAAGATCGTGTCCCACAGGTTCCACTTGTTCCACGTCTCGGGGTTGTTGAACTCGAGCAGGATGAAGGCGAGCGCGCCCGCGAAGAACAGGATGATCGTGGTCACGAGGGTGAGCTTGACGTGCAGCGACCACCGGCTCGGGCGCCGGAAGTTGCGGCTCAACGCGTAGATGACCGGGAAGCCGATGCTGCCGAGGAAGACCCCGAGCATGAGGATGCTCAGGAACCAGTAGTCGTTCTCGAAGGCCGCGAGGCCCTCGGCGTTCGGCGTGAAGCCGGTGTTCGTGAACGCCATGGCGGCGTAGTAGACGCTGTTCCAGGCGGCGTCCCACGGGTTGATGCCGTCGAGCAGCATCCGCGGGAACAGGAGGACCGCGAGCGCCGCCTCGATCACGAGGGCGCTCACGGCGACGGTGACGAGGAGGTTGCCGATCTCGCCGAGGCGGACGGCCTGGCCCTCGGCGACCGGCCCGTGGTGCGACCGCAGCGGGTTGGTGTCGCTCGCGGCCATGAGCTTCTGGCGCAGGCCGAGTCGTCGGGCGATGACGAAGCCGAGGATCGAGGCGAGCGTCAGGACGCCGAGGGCTCCGATCTGGACGCCGATGAACACCAGGACGTGCCCGAACAGGGACCAGTGCGTGGCCATGTCGACGGTGGAGAGCCCGGTGACGCAGATGACCGAGACCGCGGTGAACAGGGCGTCGGCGATCGGGGTCACCTCACGGTCCGCGCTCGCGATGGGGAGCGAGAACAGCATCGTGAACACGAAGATCAGGAAGCTGAACACGAGGATGGCGAACCGGGAGGTGGACTTCGCCGCGAAGTCGCTGACGGCCTCCCTGACCCGTGCGAGTCCGTGCCGCACGATGATCTCGGGACGACGACCCATGGTATTGCCGCTCATCTGACCCCTCAACACCTCAGGACTGCGCCGGAGGCAATGGTACTCCGCGCGCTCGATCACTATCGTTGGAGCATGGCCGACATTTTCGACGTGATCGCTGACACCACCAGGCGGGACATCCTCGCACTGCTGCTCGAACGGCACGGCGGAGCGGGGACGAGTGTCTCCGAGATCGTCGCGCAGCTCGGCCTCAGCCAGCCCACCGTGTCGAAGCACCTGAAGGTCCTCCGCGAAGCGGAACTCGTCGAGGTCCGCGAGGAAGGCCAGCACCGCTACTACAGCTTGGACTACGCCCCCCTCGAGGACGTGGAGGACTGGCTCATCCCGTTCCTCAGCGTCGATTACGCGGACGACGACGTCGACTTCGCCGCCCTCTCGCTGCCGGAGCAGGCGAAGGCGGTCGCGGGCTCGGTCGGGAAGGTCGCGGCGGACGTCACGCACGCGGTCCAGTCGGTCACGAAGAAGCTGCGCCCGTAGGCCTGCCGGTTCCATACCGTTCACCCAGGGGATGTACAGGCGGTCGTCGTCCCTCTAGAGTTGCCATGCGGCGATCCGGACCTCGGACCGCCGTTCCAGAGTGTCGCCAGGCGTACCGGAGGGGTTCGATGACGCAGGATGCTGCAGACGTCCGCTTCCTCACCGTGGCCGAAGTCGCCGAGATGATGCGCGTGTCCAAGATGACCGTGTACCGACTCGTGCATTCGGGGGAGCTCCCCGCCATCCGGTTCGGGAAGTCGTTCCGGGTTCCGGAGACGGCTGTCGATGCGGTCAGGCAGCGTCCTGTCGCCGACGCCGGCTGAGCGGTCTCCCGCTCCTACCAGCCTGCAGGCGAACGACGTGTGAACGACGCGCGCCGCAATCGGCTAGACTGGTGACAAGACTTGTTCTCTTCGGTCGCGATCCCTGCGGCCAAGCCCCCCAATTCTGTGAGGTAAATCCGTGGGTTCTGTTATCAAGAAGCGCCGCAAGCGTATGGCGAAGAAGAAGCACCGCAAGCTGCTTCGCAAGACCCGTCACCAGCGCCGCAACAAGAAGTAGCGGGCCGCTCCGTCAGGAGCGCTCGTCGACATCGCGTCCACCGGAAGCGCCGGCCCCTGAGGGCATGGCGCTTTCTGGCGTTGGCGCGGCGATCGGGCAACGCTCGCGCTGAGGGCCACGACGCTCCTCCACAAGCGAGCCAGGCAGCGACCGGTCCACAGCACCCCGCGGCACGCGGCCCCTCGGCCCGAGATCGTCGGCGGTCGTTCGTACCGTCGTCCCATGACCCGTGAACTCCCGCCCATCGCCCGCCGCAACCGTCGCGAACCCGCCTATCGAGTGCCGTTCATCGTCGAGCGGGACGACGCCCCGCGCTACCGGCTGCGGAACGTCAGCGACGAAGCCGTCCACTGGGTCGTCCTCCGGATGATCGGGCCGGGGTTGCTCTCGCCGCTGCAGCCGTGTCGGTTGACGCCGGGCAGCGCGCTCGAGTTCGAGGTGCTCGGCAGCACGCTCGCGCGTGCGAGCAGCGTGCAGGTGTCCTGGTTCCGCCCCGGCGGTCCCCAGTACCTGTGGCCCATCACCTTCTGACGGGCTGCGCGAGGGTGAGGCCTCAGCGCTCCTGGTCCCGTCGTGCCGCGAGCAGGTCGCGCGCGGTCAGTTTGTGCGTCCGCCCCGGGTACATGTCCGCGTCGAGACCCGTCACGAACTGCGCCGGATCCAGGTCGAGGGCGGTGCTCAGGCGGACCAGGGTCTCGACGCTCGGGTGCACCTGCCCGCGCTCGATCTTGCCGATGTTCGTCCAGTGCATGCCGGCGAGCACGCCGAGGTCCTCGAGGGTCAGCTGGCGCTCGTTGCGAGCGGCGCGGAGTCGCTCGCCGAGGATGGTCGCGGCTTCAGAGTGTGCAGGCATCACTCAATGACAACGGACCTCGACCGGCCGAGGCCAGAGCGTCTGGACCCGATGCTTCCGGCACCAGTGCTGCTGTCACTCTTCGTTTCGTCCGGTCGCACCCGAGCATCGTCGCAGACACCCGTCGGAAAAGCGACAGGTGTCGTCGGAAGACCGCGCCCGGGCCGTGGGCCACCCCGTACAGTGGAAGGGTGTCCGCTCTCCATCTCACGCTCATCGGCAAACCCGGTTGTCACCTCTGCGACGATGCGCGTGCCGTGATCGACGAGGTCGTCGCCGGTCTTCCCGCCGACGCTCCGGCGATCGAGCGGGAGGAACTGTCGATCCTCGACGACCCGATCCTGCACGACCGCCACTGGGAGGAGATCCCCGTCGTCCTCATCGACGGCAAGGTCCACAACTATTGGCGCATCGATCCCGACCGCTTGCGGGCGGCCCTGCTCGCCGGCTGAGTCGTCGGCCCAGCCGCCACCGTCCCGACCCATTGGAGTCCCCGTGACCATCCGCCACATCGTCAGCTGGAAGCTGGCCGCCACCGACGAGACCGAGCGCGACGCCGCCTTCGCCACGATGCAGGCGGAGCTGGAAGGCCTCGCCGCGGTCATGCCGGACGACATCGAGAGCCTGCAGGTCGGGCGCAACATCGCGTACCCGGAGAGCAACTGGGACGTCGTCCTGGTCGGCGACTACCCGTCCCTCGAGGCGCTTGAGCGGTACCAGGTGCACCCGGAGCACGTCCGCGTGGTGCAGATCGTGCGTCAGCTCGTCGTCGAGCGCTCCGCCGTGGACTTCGAGCTCGCGCGCTCCTGAGTCGTCAGTGACGGACCCCCTCGACGGCCGTGCCGTCGAGGTCGTCGTCGCGCCGGATCACGGCCGAGTAGCCCGCCGACTCCATGAGTCCCGCCGTCCGCTCCGCTTGACGCGTGCTGGTCTCGACGACGAGGTGGGCGCCAGCGGGGAGCCACTCCGACGACGCCGCGATGAGTCGCCGCTGGACGTCGAGGCCGTCCGCGCCGCCGTCGAGCGCGATCACCGCCTCGTGGTCGCGAGCCTCCCTCGGCATCAGGGAGATCGAGGCGCTCGGGACGTACGGGGCGTTCGCGACCAGGACGTCGATGGACCCGCGGAGACGGTCCGGCAGGCCACCGAAGAGGTCGCCCGCCACCACGGTCCCGCCGAGTGGCGCCAGGTTGCGACGGGCGCTCCGCACCGCGACCGGGTCGATGTCCGACGCCCAGAGCTCGAGACGGCCCGGCCACTCCGCGAGCAGCGCAGCACCGACCGGGGCGACACCGCAGCAGAGTTCGACCACCGTCGCGCCCTCGTGCAGGTGCGCGGATGCGAGCTCCACCAGGAGACCCGTCCGCTGGCGCGGCACGAAGACCCCCTCGTCGACGACGAGCCGATGGCCTCGGAACGCCACCCAGCCGAGGAGCTGTTCGAGCGGCCGCCCGTCGACCCGGGCCCGGACCATCGCTGCGAGCTCTTGCGGATCCGTCGCCTCCGCGAGGAGGAGGGCCGCCTCTTCCTCGGCGAACACGCACCCCGCGTCGCGCAGGCGCCGGACGACGGCGTCGGTCGCTGCACCCATCACATCGCACCCCTCGATCAGATGATCGAGGTTACCCGGCCGGCGGTGTCCGAGCCACGGACGGGACCGCCGGACTCGTCGCGGCTGTGCTCAGAGCTGTTCGGCTGCCGCGAGCACGCCGGGCAGCCAGGCGAGCGCGACGTCCTTCTTGCGTTCGAAGCCACCGTCGTCGTGGAGCCCGAACTCGCCGAAGCGGGTGGCCCCGTTCTCCGTCAACAGGGCGTCGAGCAGGGAGCTGCCCTGGTTGTAGGTGTCCTCGTAGCTGCTGTCGCCGAGACCGAAGATGGCGTAGCGGATCCCGTCGAGGTCGGTACCCGACTCTTCGAGCGCCTCGTAGAAGATCTGGCCGGTCTCACCGAGGAGGCCGTCGCCGTACGTCGAGGTGATGAAGATGTGGATCTCGTCGGCCGAGAGCTCGTCGGGGGATACGTCGCCGAGGTCGACGACGCGCCACTCGTGCTGCGAGCCGATGGCCTTGCCGAGGTCGTTGGCGAGCCGTTCGGCGTTGCCGGACTCGGTTCCGTAGAGGATGACGATCTTCATGGGTGTCCTCTCTACGGGGCGAGGCGGGTCGGGCCGCGGAACAGGTAGGTCACCTCGCGGATCGAGGTCTCGTGCAGCATGAGCATCAGCACGCGGGCCAGGCCCATGCCGAAGCCGCCGTGCGCCGGGACGCCGTAGCGGAAGAAGTCGAGGTAGAACTCGAGCTCCTCGGGCTCGAGGCCCTTCTCCTTCGCCTGCTCGATGAGCACCTCGACGCGGTGCTCGCGCTGTGCACCCGTGGAGATCTCGACACCGTTGTAGATGAGGTCGTAGCTGTTGGTGAGCGAGCCGTCCTCGCTGTTGCGCATGTGGTAGAACGGCCGGATGCTCGAGGCGTAGTCGGTGAGGAAGACGAACTCGTGGCCGTAGGTCTCCTTGACGTAGGCCGCGATCTGGCGCTCGCCCTCGGGGTCCATGTCGTCGTCGGCACGGGGCACCTCGTAGCCGCGCTCGGCGACGATGCGCTTGGCCTCGGCCAGCGGGATGCGCGGGAACGGACGGGAGGGGACCTCGAGCTCGATGCCGAAGAGTTCCGCGATCTGCTCGCCGTGCTTGGCCTTGACGGCCGTGAAGCCGGCGACGAGGAGCTCCTCGTGCAGCGTCATGACGTCCTCGTGCGAGTCGATCCAGCTGATCTCGGCGTCGACGCTCGTGAACTCGGTCGCGTGACGGCTCGTGAACGAGGGGTCGGCGCGGAACGCGGGACCGACCTCGAACACCTTGCCGAAGCCGGCGGACTGCGCCATCTGCTTGAAGAACTGCGGTGACTGCGCGAGGTACGCCTTGCCCTCGAAGTAGTCGACCTCGAAGAGCTCGGCACGCGACTCGCTCGCGCTCGCCATGAGCTTCGGGGTGTGGATCTCGATGAAGTCGTTGTCGATCCAGTACTGACGCAACGCGTGCTCGAACGTGGTCTGGATGCGGAAGATGAGGGCCTGCTTCGGCTGGCGCAGGTCGAGGAAGCGCCAGTCGAGGCGCTTGTCGAGTGAGGAGTCCGCCGCGATCGGCGTCTCGGGGTTCGCCGCGGTGACGACGTCCAGGGTGGCCACCTTGACCTCGATGCCACCGAGCTTGACCCGCTCGTCGTGCTTGAGCTCGCCGGTGACGGTGATGAAGGAGCCGTGCGCGAGGGCTGAGATGGCCTCTGTGGTGGCGAGGCGCTCGGCGGAACCCTCGACCTCGGGGTCGAGCTCCCGGACGGCCGGGTTCACCAGCTGCACGGCGCCGCTCTCGTCCCGGAGGACGACGAACTGCACCTTCTTCTGGTCGCGGACGGTCTCGACCCATCCGGAGACGGTGACGGGACCGTCGGACAGGGCGGCCAGGTTCTTCACAACGACGCGTTCACTCACCCCGACAGCTTAGCCGTCGCTCGTCGTTCGGATCCGGACGGAGGTCACGGTGAATCCGCAGCTTGGGGAAACGTACACTTGGAGGGTGGTAGCCGACCAGATCCATCTCGTGCGTCACGGCGAGGTGTACAACCCTTCTCGTGTGCTCTACGGTCGACTCCCCGCGTTCCGGCTGTCAGAGCTCGGCGAGCGCATGGCTCAGGCCGCCGCCGACGACCTCGTGAGCCGCGACCGCCCGATCGGCGCCCTGTATGCGTCGCCGCTGCAGCGCACGCAGGAGTCCGCCGCCCCGGTCGCCGCCGCATTCGACCTCGCGATCGTCGCCGAGCCCCGGGTCATCGAGCCGTTCAACGAGTTCGAGGGCAAGCGGATGAGCCGTGCGCTCAAGAACCCGCTCAACTGGGCCAAGCTCCGCAACCCGTCCCGGCCGAGCTGGGGCGAGCCCTACGCGTCGATCGTGAACCGCATGACGGCCGCGATCGAGGACGCCTGGCGGGCGACACCGTCGGGCGATGTCGTCCTCGTCAGCCACCAGTTGCCGATCTGGATGATGCACAGCTCCGTGGTGGGTGCGCCGTACCGTCACGACCCCCGCCGACGCCGGTGCGCACTGTCGAGCATCACCTCCTTCGAACGCACCGAGCACGGCTTCCTGGAGGTCGGCTACGTCGACCCGGCAGCACGTCTCGCGTCCGGCGCCACCGATGTCGGTGCCGTCTGATGGCCCGCAGATCGAGGACGTTCGCCGTCGCCGCCGTGTTGGCCGTCGGGGCACTCCTGCTGACGGCCTGCGGCAGCGACCCGCTCGCGGACCAGTACCGCGAGGGCAGCAGCAAGGGGTACGTCGCGGGTGACGGAAGCGTGACCGAGGTCGCCGTCGAGGACCGCGGCGAGCCGATCACCTTCTCGGGCGTCGGCGAGGACGGCGAGCAGATCTCCTCCACGGACCACGCCGGCCAGGTCATCGTCGTGAACTTCTGGTACGCCGCTTGCGCGCCGTGCCGTGCCGAGGCGAAGGACCTCGAATCGTTGAACGCCGACTACACCGGCAAGGGCGCGACGTTCATCGGGGTCAACGTGCGCGACACGGCCGACACGGCGAAGGCCTTCAACGGCACCTTCGGCATCACCTACCCCTCCATCCTCGACGTCGACAGCGGCGAGGCGAAGCTCGCGTTCACCGGCAACGTGCCGCCGAACGCCGTGCCGACCACGATCGTCCTCGACGCCGAGGGTCGGGTCGCCGCGCGCATCCTCGGGCAGCTGCAGGACCGCACCATCCTCGACACCCTCATCCGCGACACGATCGCCGAGAGCTCCGCAGAGTGAGTCCGGGCGAGCTCGTCTACGGCGGCCAGCTCCTCGTGGCGATCCCGATCGCCATCGCGGCCGGTCTGCTGTCGTTCCTCTCGCCGTGCGTGCTCCCGCTCGTCCCCGGCTACCTCGGGTACGTCGGCGGCATGACGACGGTCGAGGAGGGGCGGTCCGCGGCCGGGCGCCGACGCGTCCTGCTCGGCGTCAGCCTCTTCATCCTCGGGTTCACCGTCGTGTTCGTGGCGATCGCCGCGTTCGTCGGCACCGTCGGCGCCTGGGTCGTCGAATGGGAGGGCGTGATCACCCGCGTCCTCGGCGCGGTGGTCATCCTCATGGGGCTCATCTTCATCGGACAGTTCTCCCGGCTCCAGCGGACGGTCCGCACGAGTTGGGCGCCGGCGACGGGCATCGCGGGTGCGCCCCTCCTCGGCTTCGTCTTCGCCATCGGGTGGACCCCCTGCCTCGGTCCCACGCTCACCGCGATCAGCGCCCTCTCGCTCTCCGGCGGCTCCGCCTGGCGAGGCGCCCTCCTCGGCCTGTTCTACTGCCTCGGCCTCGGCATCCCCTTCCTCCTCGTCGCGCTCGGACTCGGTTGGGTCACGGGGTCGCTGGCGTTCCTCAAACGGCACATCCGCACGATCAACATCGTCGGCGGCGTGCTCCTCATCGTGATCGGCGTGTTGATGGTCTCTGGTCTCTGGTCCGCATGGATGTACTCGTTGCAGGGGGTGATGAGCGGCCTTGTCACGCCCCTCTGATCACATCGATTCCGTCGCCCCGGCTCCGGCCGACGGCGTGAACCAGCCGAAGCTCGGCTTCGTCGGGTGGCTCCGGTTCTTCTGGCGCCAGCTCACGAGCATGCGCACGGCGCTCTTCCTGCTCCTCCTCCTCGCGATCGCCGCGGTCCCCGGCTCGCTCGTGCCGCAGCGGTCGAGCGACCCGAACGGTGTCACGCAGTACTTCACCGACAACCCGGACCTCGCGCCGATCCTCGACAAGGTCCAGGCCTTCGACGTCTACAGTTCGGCGTGGTTCTCCGCGATCTACCTCCTGCTGTTCATCTCGCTCATCGGTTGTGTGATCCCGCGGACGAAGCACCACTGGCAGGCACTCCGGTCCCGCCCGCCCCGCACGCCGGCGCGCCTGTCCCGGCTCTCCGCGTTCGAGCGCCGCAGTGACGACAGCGGGGCGACCCCCACCGAGCTCATCGACGACGCGACGAAGCAGCTGAAGCGGCAGGGCTACCGGGTCGAACGCTACGACGCCGAGGGCTCCGCTTCCGTATCGGCCGAGCGCGGCTTCCTCCGTGAGACCGGCAACCTCGTCTTCCACTCGGCGCTCGTCGGCATCCTCGTGACGGTCGGCTTCGGCGGCGGCTTCGGGTTCTCCGGGCAGCGGGTCCTCGTCGAGGGACAGACCTTCGTCAACACCCTGCTCGACTACGACTCCTTCAACCCGGGCCGCTTCTTCAACGAGTCGGAACTCGCGCCGTACAAGCTGACGCTCGACGAGTTCGGCGTGACGTACGAGACCGAGAACCTCGACGCCTACGGTCAGGCGATCGACTACCGCGCCAAGGTCACCGCGACCTCACCCGGTGGGAAGCCGCAGGACGCGACGATCAAGGTCAACGACCCGCTGCGGTTCGAGGGCACCGACGTGTACCTCCTCGGCAACGGCTACGCGCCGACGATCACGGTCCGCGACCCGGAGGGCAAGGTCGTCTTCAGCGACTCGATCCCGTTCCTCCCGCAGGACGCGCAGCTCACCTCGCTCGGCATCGTCAAGATCCCGGACGGTCTGGCCGAGCAGCTCGGCATGATCGGCTTCTTCTACCCGACGCAGGCCGCGTCCAAGCCGCCGTTCTTCTCCTCGTACCCCGACCTCGCGTACCCGGTGTTGACGCTCAACGTCTACTCCGGCGACCTCGGCATCAACGCCGGCGCTCCGAAGTCGGTCTACGCGCTGGACGTCGACGACATGAAGCAGCTCACGGGTGGCGACACCGGCGTCGAATCCATCGAACTCTCGCCCGGTCAGATCACCGACCTGCCGAACGGGCTCGGGACGGTGTCGTTCGACAACGTGGCCGCCAACCCGTCGACGGAGAACTACGCCGGCTCGGTCAAGCGGTTCGCCTCGTTCGACGTCCACCACGATCCGACCCAGCTGTGGGTGCTCGCGTTCGCCATCCTCGCGTTGTCCGGCCTCATCACCTCGCTGTTCGTCGCCAGGCGCCGCGTGTGGGTGAAGGCCGTGGCCGGTGCCGACGGCACGGTCTCGCTCGAATACGCCGGCCTCGCCCGTGGCGAGGACCCCGGCCTCGAGGCCGCGGTTGAAGCGATCGCGGAAGCCCACAGCCCAACGCCTGTCCCGTCCGAACCCGAAGGTAGAATCGCCCCGTGACCCTCGTCGAAATCTCGAACCTCTGCCTCTGGTCGGCTGTCGCCGTCTACGCGCTGGCGTTCATCGCCTTCACGTTCGACCTCGCGCGCCGGAGCGCCGAGGTCACCGCGGCGATCGACGCCGCCGAACGCGAGCGCGTCGCGCAGCCCGCTGCCCAGGAACGCGTCGGTGCCCTCGCCAACGCGAACGGCGGTTCGGTCGCGCCGATCAGCACGAGCGACGGCGTGGTCCGCAAGTCCCGCCGCCCGGCGGACGAGCCCGAGCAGCAGGCGTCGCGCAAGTCGCCGAGCCTCCGGGTCGGTGTCTCGCTCACCGTCATCGCCTTCCTGCTCCACCTCGTGGCCGACGTCACGCGAGGGATCGCCGCCGGTCGTGTCCCGTGGGCGAACATGTACGAGTTCGCGATGACGGGCACGCTGCTCATCGTCGCCGTGTTCCTCGTCGTCATCACGCGCGTCGACCTCCGCTTCCTCGGCAGCTTCGTCATCGGTCTCGTCACGGTCCTGCTCGGCCTCGCGACGGCCAATTTCTACGTCGAGGTCGTCCCGCTGCCACCGGCGCTGCAGTCCGCCTGGTTGGTCATCCACGTGTTCGTCGCGAGCCTCGGCACGGCGTTCTTCGCGATCGGCTTCGCGCTGAGTGTCGTGCAGCTCCTGCAGGGACGCCGTGAGCGCCGACTCGGGCTGGTGCAGCCCGCGCAGAGCTCGGGGCGACTCCGCTTCCTGCTCACCCTGCCGAACGCGGAACGCCTCGAGAACCTCGCCTACCGCGTGAACATCATCGGGTTCATCTTCTGGACGTTCACCCTCATGGCCGGCGCCATCTGGGCCGAGCGGGCCTGGGGCCGGTACTGGGGCTGGGACACCAAAGAGGTGTGGACCTTCATCATCTGGGTGATCTTCGCCGGGTACATCCACGCGAGGGCGACCCGCGGTTGGCGCGGATCCCGGGCGGCGACGCTCGCGATCATCGGCTTCAGTGCCGTGATGTTCAACTTCGTCGTGGTCAACGTCTTCTTCAAGGGCCTGCACGCCTACAGCGGCCTGTAAGCGGGACCGGTCCCCGAAGCGGCCCCTGACCCCGGTCCCTGAACCCCTCCGCCGGTCCCTGAGCTTGTCGACGGGCGGGCGTCAGCCGATCAGGGCGTGCGTCCGTCGCAGCCGGTCGAGCCACCAGGCGGTGCGTTCCGGCGACGCGGTGAAGTGGTCGAGGAGGTCGACGTCGACCTCCACGCGTCGCACCGCGATGCCACCGTCCACCGGGTCCAGCGCGCTGGTGGTCACATCGCCGCCGAGCAGCGCGGTCGTCCCGAGCCCGCAGTCGTAGTCGAGTTCGGGCAGTGCTGCTGCAAGGTGGGCTCCCATCGAGATCCCGACCGAGGTGTCGAGCGCGCTGGACACCACGATCGGCAGTCCTGCCTCCCCGGCGATGCGCAGTGCCGCGTGGACGCCGCCGAGTGGCTGCGCCTTGACGACCAGCAGGTCGGCGGCTCCGGCACGAGCGACGGCCAAGGGGTCCTCCGCCTTCCGGACGCTCTCGTCGGCCGCGATGGGGACGTCCAGGGAGGAGACGCGCTCACGGATCTCGGCGAGCTCGGCGACGGTCGCGCACGGCTGTTCGACGTACTCGAGGTCGAACGGTTCGAGGGCACGGATCGCGTGCTCGGCCTCGTCGACGTTCCAGTTCGTGTTGGCGTCCACTCGCAGCCGGCCCTCCGGTCCGATGGCCTTCCGGACGGCGGCGACGCGGGCGACGTCGTCGGCGAGGACCTGGCCGCGTTCGGCCACCTTCACCTTCGCGGTCCGGCAACCGGGGAAGCGGGACAGGATCGCCGCGACGTCGTCCGCGCCGACGGCGGGGACGGTGGCGTTGACGCGGATGCGGTCCCGGTTGAGCGGCGGGGACGCCGACCAGCCGAAGTCGATGGCGGCTCGAAGCCAGGCGGTGGCCTCGTCGTCGTCGTACTCGACGAAGGGGGAGAACTCCGTCCATCCCTCCGGCCCGCGGAACAGGACGGCTTCGCGGGTGTCGATGCCGCGGAAGCGGACGCGCAGCGGGATCGAGACCACGCGGGCTGTGGCGAGGACATCGTCGATGGTGGCGAGCATGCCCCTATCCTGCACCCTCCGATGCGCGGCCCCTCGGGGAGCCGGTGGACGGTCGTGACACAATCGGACGCGTGCCGCTGTTCTCCCGACGCAAGCCGACGCCCGGTGGTGGCCGTGGTGTGCCCGCGGACGAGCCGGGGACGTTCAGCGTGCCGGAGCCGATCTTCGAATCCGTCGCCGAGTCCGAGCCCGTCGAGCTGCCCGACGGCCCGGTCGAGGCCGCCGCCGAGGCGTCCGGGCCACGCGACCCGAACGCCCCGCCGGTCCCCGGGGGATCGCCGACCGCGCCGCTGACGAGCCCGCCCGCCGTCGAGCCGGGATCCGCGTCCGAACCGACGGCGGAGGATCTCGAGGCGGCGACCGCCCGCTTCCGCCGCCCGGGTTCGCGCGGACGGCAGAAACGAGCGAGCCCATCGGCTCGCCGCGCTCGAAGGGCCGCGCGATCGGACGCTGCCCGGTCGAAGGCCGCGCGCCCGAAGACGCCCGTCGTGGTCTCGGACGCCGTCGATCCCGAATCGGAGGCTCCGGCCCGCCGTGACGCGGCCGCGCCGGGCGCGAGCACATCCCAGCCGGCGCGGCCGGGCGGCTCGGCCTTCTCCCCAGCGATGTTGCTCCTGGCGGTCGTCGCCGTGACCCTCCTCGCCGCCCTGCTCGCCGTCGTGTACCGACCGGGCGAGGGCGCCTGGGCGGTCGTCACGGCGCTCGTCGTCGTCGGGCTCGTCCAGCTCGTGCTGGTGGTCGCGAGCATCGTCGTGATCCGACGGAGGGCACGCCGCGCGGGCGTCGTGGCGCTCGTGCTGCTCCTCGTCGTCAACCCGGTCACGGCGATGACCGTCGGCGGCCTCGTGTTCGACCGGTCGGGCGGCCAGTCCGCTGCCGGCGGCGCGCGCGAGGAGGACCACGACCCCATCTGGGACACCTATCCCGGCTCCGCCTACGTGGACGCCAAGGAGACCCTTGACGGACCGAGCTACGAGGCGTTCGTCGACCGCTCCGAGACGGTCCTCTCCGACATCCGGACCGCCCTCACCGCCGAGTTCGGCTTCGAGTGGGTGGAGCGACAGCCGGCCGAGAGTGAGCTCGACCACAACGGCTACGGCGGCGACTCGATGCTCTACGAGTACACGGCACCGGTGTGGCAGACGACCACGACCGTCCGCACCTTCGACGAGAAGTCGCGGGTCGTCGAGATCATCCGCGGGGTCCTGTTGCGCTCGGGCATCGCGAACCTGGACCTGCAGAACGCGCCGTCGTCGTGGCGCGAACCCGGCGAACTCACGGAGCAGTACGGCGGCGAGACGCTCGACACCCAGGCGCTCTGGGACCTCCACACCTACGGCGCCATCACGAGCGCGGGGAGCTTCGGCGCGAGCATCGTCGACCTCACCCTCGACCGCGCGGGGACCGTCGCGAAGGACCGCCAGTTCGACGTCACCGCGGGCATGGCGCTGGAGGGCATCGAGTTGCACCTCGACTCCTACGCGCTCCTCAAGGAGGCCGACCGTGCGGACTACCTCGCGGCCCTCGAACCCTACGCGGACCTCGACAAGCCGAAGTAGTGCCTAGGCTGGACGCATGAGCGATCGTGTGTCCGAACTGTTCGACCCGGAGATCTGGGACGTCGTGCCGGGGTTCGAGGACCTCACCGATCTGACGTACCACGTCGCGCGCGAGGGCGGCTTCGTCCGCATCGCCTTCGACCGTCCCGAGGTGCGCAACGCCTTCCGCCCGCACACCGTCGACGAGTTGTACCGCGCGCTCGACCACGCGCGGCAGAGCCCGACGGTCGGGGTCGTGCTGCTCACCGGCAACGGGCCGAGCGCGAAGGACGGCGGCTGGGCGTTCTGCTCGGGCGGCGACCAGCGCATCCGCGGTCGCGACGGCTACCGCTACGCGAGCGACGACGCCGCCGACGACGAGACGGCGAGCGGGATCGACGCCGCACGCAACGGCCGACTCCACATCCTCGAGGTGCAGCGACTCATCCGGTTCATGCCGAAGGTCGTCATCAACCTCGTGCCCGGCTGGTCGGCGGGAGGCGGACACTCGCTCGGCGTCGTGTGCGACCTGTCGATCGCGAGTCGTGAGCACGCACGCTTCAAGCAGACCGACGCCGACGTCGGCTCCTTCGACGCCGGATACGGCAGTGCCTACTTCGCCCGCCAGGTCGGACAGAAGTTCGCCCGCGAGGTGTTCTTCCTCGCGCAGGAGTACGACGCGGAGCGCGCGCTGCAGGCCGGCGCGATCAACGCCGTGGTCCCGCACGCCGAGCTCGAGCAGACGGGTGTCGCCTGGGCGCGGACCATCCTCGGCAAGTCGCCGACAGCGATCCGCATGCTGAAGTTCGCGTTCAACGCCGTCGACGACGGCCTCGTGGGCCAGCAGGTCTTCGCCGGGGAGGCCACCCGGCTCGCCTACGGCACCGATGAGGCGGTGGAGGGTCGGGACGCGTTCCTGGAGAAGCGCAGCCCCGACTGGGCGCCCTTCCCCTGGCAGTTCTGAGGCGGTCGTGCGGCGCGGCACCCGGCGTACGCTGAGGGGATGACCCGTCCGCTGCATCCCGTCGAGGCGACCGCGTCGGCGATCTCCTCGGCGCTCGAGGCGGCGCTCGACGGATCCGGACCGGCAGTCCTGCCGGTGCAGACCGGGGTCGTCGCGCCGCCGCCCACCGCCGCGCCGGTCTCGGTCGACGACCGGGTCGCGCTCGTCATCGAGACCTCGGGCTCGACCGGTGTCCCGAAGCGGGTGGCGCTCACGGCGGACGCCCTGCTGGCGAGCGCGAACGGCTCCGCGACGGTGCTCGGCGGGACCGACGCCGATGGACGGTCCTCCCAGTGGATCCTCGCGCTGCCGGTGCACTACATCGCGGGCGTGAACGTGCTGCTCCGGTCCATCGTCGCCGGAACCACGCCGATCGAGCTGCCGGCCGGATCGTTCGACCCCCACGTGTTCTCGCGACACGTCGAGGCGATCTCAGCCGACGCCGGCTTCGCCGCGCTCGTCCCGGCACAGCTGCGGCTCCTCGTCGAGGCGGCGGAGCAGAGCGCCTCGATGCGCGACACCCTCCGTGGCCTCGCCGGGCTCCTCGTCGGCGGCCAGGCCACTCCGCGACCGCTGCTCGAGCGGTCGGCGTCGCTCGGCCTGCGCGTCGTGCGGAGCTACGGCTCCAGCGAGACCGCCGGCGGCTGCCTCTACGACGGGGTGCCGTTCCCCGGCGTCGAGGCGCGCCTGTCGAACGGCGAACTCCTCCTCGCCGGGCCGGTGCTCGCAGAGGGATACCTCGACGAGCCCGGCCGCACGGCCGCCGCGTTCCCACACGAGGGCGGGCGCCGGTGGTACCGCACCGGGGACACGGCCGAACTGGCGGACGGCGTCGTGCGGGTGACCGGTCGCGCGGACAACGTCATCATCAGCGGCGGCGTCAACATCTCCCTCGACCGCGTGCAGGCGGCCGTGCGGTCGTTGCCCGGCCTCGCTGAGGCGGTCGTCGTCGGCATCCCCGACGAGCGGTTCGGTCAGGCCTCGGTGATCGTCGCCGAGCGCGACCCCGCTGTCGAGGGGCGGGCGGACGACGCGCTCCTCGAGACGGCCAGGAGCACGGTGGCCGAGGCGCTCGGACGCCCGGCGCGCCCCGCGCGGCTCGTGCGCGTGGACGAGCTGCCGCTCCTGGCGAGCGGCAAACCTGACCTGGTCTCGCTCCGCACACAGCTCGACTGAGAGCGCTCCCCTGATCGCTCCCCGCCGCGCCGTGGCGACGGTTTGCGAGTGGTTCTCGCATACGGCAAGCTCTCCCATGCGCGTCGACGAGCGGCCGCAGCCGGGGGACGACGACAGGTGACATCGACGAGCGACACGGGCGCCACGCCCACCAGACCGACGGCGGCGTTTCGCGTCGACATCCAGGGCATGCGGGCCCTCGCGGTGACCGCCGTAGTGCTCGCACACGCGACCGGATGGCCGGCCGGTGGGTTCATCGGTGTCGACGTCTTCTTCGTGATCTCCGGGTTCCTGATCACCGGCCTGCTGCTCCGTGAGCACGAGCGGTCCGGGCGCATCTCGCTGCCGGCCTTCTTCGGTCGGCGCATCAAACGGATCCTGCCGGCAGCGCTCGTGGTCCTCGCCGCGACCGCCGCCCTGGCGTCGTGGCTGTTCAACACGCCCCGGGCGATGTCGACCTGGTGGGACGCGGTGTCGGCCGCCCTGCTCGTGTCCAACTGGCGGTTCGAGGCGTCGGGGACCGACTACTTCCACGCCACGGACGCGGCGTCACCGCTGCAGCACTTCTGGTCGCTCTCCATCGAGGAGCAGTTCTACCTCGTCTGGCCGCTGCTCCTCCTCATCCTCCTGGCCTTCGCGGCCAAGGGCGCCCGGCCGGAGCTCCGCTCGCGCCTCGTCGTCGGGATCGTCCTCGTCCTGATCGTCTCGGCGTCGTTCGCCTTCGCCGTCTGGCAGTCCGCGGCGGCACCGCAGGCCGCCTACTTCGCGACCGGTGCCCGCGTCTGGGAGCTCGCGGCGGGCGCGCTCCTGGCGGTCTGCGCCCCGCTGCTCGCGCGCATCCCGATGGCGGTCCGCGTCATCGCCGGGTGGGCCGGGCTCGCGGGCGTCGTCGCGTCCGCCTTGCTGATCACCGGGTCGATCGGCTTCCCCGGGCCCTGGGCGCTCGCCCCCGTCGCGTCGGCGCTGCTGCTGATCGCCGCCGGGACCGGAGCCGGGCCGGCCTACTCCCGATGGATGTTCCCCCTCGCCAACCCGCTGAGCCGCGGTCTCGGGGCCATCTCGTACTCCGTCTACCTCTGGCACCTGCCGATCCTCGTGTTCGTCCCGATGCTCGTGCCCGGCACCGCCCTGAGCACGGTCCCCGGGATGCTCGCGCTCATCGGCTGCATCTCTGTCCTGTCCTTCCTGCTCGTGGAGCAGCCCTTGCATCGGATGCCGCTCGTCGGCACGTTCCGTGGCGACGCCGAGCGGCGAGCGGCCGCCTGGACCGCGTGGCGGGACCGGTTCGGTCAGCAGTTCCTGTACTCGGCCGTCGGTCTGGTGATCGTCGCCGGACTGGCCGTCATCGTGCTCGGGCCCGCACTGCGCATGCCGGTCGCCGCCGGAGGGCCGGCGGCCGTGGCTGCACCGGTGGGGGATCCGTTGCAGAGCATCGCGGGGGAGCTGCAGCTCGCGACCGAGGCGACGAGCTGGCCGGACGACCTGTCACCGAGCCTCGACGACGCGATCAGCGCGACCTCGAGCACGAATCCGGCGCGGGCGTGCTTCGACATCGGCGCGACGCCCGACGCGGGGTCCTGCACCTGGGGCGACGCCGGTGCCCCGAAGCACGTGTACCTCGTCGGTGACTCGACGGCGCTCGCCTACGCGCCGGCGTTCCGAGCCATCGCGGACCAGAGCGGTGGAGCGTTGCGGATCACCACGATGGGGTTGTACGGGTGCCGGTTCACGCAGGACCTCGTCCAGAACAGCGGCGCAGGCGTCATGGACGACTGCCCGACCCGGAAGCACGACATCGCCGAGCGCATCGCCGCGGACCAGCCCGACCTCGTGATCGTCTCGAACGCGTTCACCGACGGCCGCTCGACCGACGGACGCGCCTTGGACGCGGCGGCGATGGTCGCGTCGACGCTCGCCGAGACGGCCGCGTACCAGGTCCCCGGTCGGGTCGTGCTCCTCGCCCCACCGCCGCTCGGTGCCGAGCTCGGATCCTGCTACTCACGGGTCTCGAGTCCGCAGGACTGCGCGGTGGGTGTCGACGCCGCGTGGACCGACTTCGCGACCGCCTCGGAATCGGCCGCGGCGGCAGCGGGGGAGCGGTTCATCTCGTCGTTGCCCTTCAGCTGCGTCGACGGTGTGTGCCCGGCCTTCGCGGGGACGACGCCGACGAAGTACGACCGGGTGCACCTGACTCCGGCCTTCGCCGAGCACATCGCTCCGGCCGTCCTCCAGACGCTCCAGGCGGCCGGCGCGCTGTGACGAGATCCGCCGGAGGGCTCCGCGGGTAGACTCGCCGTCGTGGCACATGGAGCACGGCCGGCAGCGCCGAAACAGCAGAAGACGTCCGCACAGCGCCCGACCGCGGGACGCGGGGCGAACGGTGGACGATCCGGCAATCCGGCACGTGGTGGCGGGCGCAAGGTCCCGCTCGCGAAGCCGGCGACGTTCCGCGACTGGGTCGGAGCCGCGCGGATCCGCACGCTTCCGATGGCGGTCGCACCCGTCCTCATCGGTACCGGCGCCGCGTCGATCATCGCCGGCCCCGGTGTCTACCACCCGGTCCGCGCACTGCTCTGCCTCGTCGTCGCCCTCGCGCTGCAGATCGGCGTCAACTACGCCAACGACTACTCCGACGGGGTCCGCGGGACGGACGACCAGCGGGTCGGCCCGAGCCGCCTGACCGGTTCCGGCGCGGCGAAGCCCAAGGCCGTCCTCGCCGTCGCGCTCGTGTTCTTCGGCATCGCCGCGGTGGCCGGCATCGTCCTCACGATCCTCACCCAGTTCTGGTGGCTGCTGCTCGTCGGAGCCGTCGCGATCGTCGCCGCCTGGTTCTACACCGGAGGCAAGCGCCCCTACGGGTACTTCGCGCTGGGCGAGGTGTTCGTGTTCGTCTTCTTCGGCCTCGTCGCCACGCTCGGCACGACGTTCGTGCAGGTCGGTCGGCTCAACCAGGAGGCGTGGTTCGGCGCGATCGGAGCCGGCCTCATCGCCTGCGCGGCGCTCGTCGTCAACAACCTCCGCGACCTCGAGCAGGACAGGGCGGTCGGCAAGCGCACGCTGTCCACCTTCATCGGGCGCATCGCCTCGAAGGTGCTCTACTGCGTCCTGTTGCTCGTGCCGTTCGTCATCGCCGGCTTCCTCGCGCTGTTCTACCCGGTCGCGTGGCTCGCGATGTTCGGCCTGCTCGCCGCGCTCCCGGCCTGCGTCATCGTGCTGTTCTCGACGACCGCGAAGGAGCAGATCCTCGCGCTCAAGCTGACGGGACTCGTGCAGCTCGTGTTCGGCGTCGTGCTCGGCCTGGCGTTCTTCTACACGCCCGGCATCGCCGCCTGACGCTAGCGTCCCTGCCGCTCCTCAGGCGTCGACGCCGCGGGTCCGTCCGCGCTCGTTGCCTCGTCGGTGCGAGGGGTGCGTACGGTGTCCGCGTCGAGCGCCGCGTCCTCGGCGTCCTCGTCGTCGTGCGGCACCGGCTTGTCGCCGTGTCGGCGGGCGAAGAGCTCCTGCGCCACGGTCTCGCGCGGGGTGCGCAGGAAGATGTAGGAGACGCAGAGTCCGATGATCGCGGCGATGATCGCGGCGATCCAGGGCTGCAGGCCCGTGAGGAAGACGAGGAGCAGGAGCGGCACCGCGAACGCCAGCAGGCGGAGGACGGTGTACCGGACGGCGGCGGGAACGCGATTCACCAGTCAAGTCTAGGCGTCGTCCCTGAAGGCAACCCCAGGCAATCACGTCACCTGGCGTTTACGATGGAGACATGGTTCGTCTCTGGATCGGCCTCGCCGTCGCGGCAGTCGTCTTCATCGTGTATTCGGTGGTGGACTGCGCAACGATGCCCCGAGACCGCGTCCGGGGCATCTCCAAGCCGTCGTGGATCATCGCCATCCTCCTGCTGCCGGTCATCGGCGGTCTGCTCTGGTGGATCATCGGCCGGGTCCGCGCACCGAAGGCGGCGCCACGCGGCTCCGCGCCCGATGACGACCCCGACTTCCTCAAGCAGCTCGACGCCGAACGGAACCAGGCGAAGCGCATCCGCGATCTCGAGGACGAGCTGAAGCGCTTCGACGACGAGCCCGGTGGCAGCGGGAGTGGCTCCCACGACGACCCGGCACCCGAATCAGACACCCCTGACGACGGCCCCGGTCGGAAACCGCCCGGCGCACCGAGCGCCTCGTGACCCCGCCCGCAGCACCCGAGCCCGCAGGCTCGGCCCCTTCGGCGAGCCCCGCGAGCGCATCCGCATCGGCGCTCCTCGGGGCGTTCGTGGCGGCCGGCGTCTCCGACATCGTCGTGTGTCCGGGATCGCGCTCCCAGGCGCTCGCGCTCGCGGCGGCGGAACTCGCGGCCGCGGGACGGGTCGCCCTGCACGTGCGGATCGACGAACGGGTCGCCGGGTTCCTCGCACTGGGACTGGGCGTCGAGACCGGCCGGCCGGCCGTCGTGATCACCACCTCCGGGACCGCGACCGCGAACCTGCACCCCGCCGTCCTCGAGGCGCACCAGTCGCGTGTGCCGCTGATCGTCCTCACCGCCGACCGGCCGACCGAGGCCCACGGGGTCCGCGCGAACCAGACGACCCGGCAGGACGACCTCTACGGTTCCGCGACACGCCTCGCGGTGGTCGCCGAGGCCCCGACGGGTGCCGAGGGTGAGCAGCGGGCGGCGCGCGGGCTTGCGCGCGAGGCCTACGACGCGGCGACCGGCATCCTCGACCCCGGTCCGGTCCACCTCGATCTCGCCTACCGCGAGCCGTTGTCCGGTGCCTTCGACCCGGAGCTGGACGACGAGGCCGATGCGACGGTCGCGCAGCGCGTCACGGCGGACGAGCATCCGCTCTACCCGGGACGTCCCCGGCTCGTGCTGGAGCGTGGACCGAGGACCCTGGTGGTCGCCGGCCACGACGCCGGCCCGGCGGCCGAGCAGCTGGCCGCCGACGGTGGTTGGCCGCTCATCGCCGAGGTCTCGAGCGGGGCCAGGTTCGGACGCCAGGTCATCGCCGCCTACCGCGAGCTGCTCCGGGTGGACGAGTACCGTGAGGCGGTCGAACGGGTCGTCGTGTTCGGCCACCCGACCCTCAGCCGTGAGGTCCCGCTCCTGCTCCAGCAGGACCGGGTGGAGACGATCATCGTCGCCCCCGCCGGAGCCGAGGTCTACAACCCCGGTCGACGCGCCGACCACATCGTCTCCTCCGTCTCCGTGGAGCCGGGGCCGACCGACCGCGCCTGGCTCGGAGCCTGGGTCGTCGGATCCCGAGAGCGGGTCGTCGACCCGTCGCCGGCGGCACCCGATCTCGCTGGCCTGCACTCGACCACGCCGTCCGAGCGCCTCGCCTCGGTGCGGGCCGAGCTCGAGGCCGTCCGTCTCCCGGTCACCCGCGAGGTCCTCGTCGACGCCGTCTGGCGCGCGACCTGGCCGCACGACCGCCTCGTCGTCGGTGCGTCGCGACTCATCAGGGTCGCGGACGGGCTGGTCCCTGGACGCAAGATCAGTGTCCACGCCAATCGTGGCCTCGCCGGGATCGACGGCACCATCGCCACCGCCACCGGGATCGCGCTCGCGAGCCAGGCCGACGGCGGACCCGGTGTCACGCGCGTGCTCCTCGGTGACCTCGCGTTCCTCCACGACGTCGGAGCGTTGTTGCTCGAGGACGGCATCGCGCCGCGCCTGCAGGTGATCGTCGGGAACGACGGCGGCGGCACCATCTTCGACGGGCTCGAAGTCGCGCGCAGTGCGCCGAGTGAGCTGTTCGACCGGGTGCAGTACACCCCACAGCAGGTCCGCCTGGAGTCGATCGCGACCGCCTACGGCTGGGAGTATCGCCAGGCGACGACCCGGGCGGAGCTCGACCAGGCGTTCACCGCGCCGGTGACCGGACCCGTCCTCATCGAGGTGCCGCTGCCACGAGCCTGACCGCTCGGTCGAGGGTCGACTTCCGGGCCGGGATCCGGCCACAATGGGCGGATGAGCGCATCGAAGCACGCATCGACCTGGACGGCACCCCCTCGAGACACGCTCCGCGTGGGGGAGGGCTTCCGGCTCGCCGACGTCGACCCCGCGTCGACACCCGGGTTCGACGGCGACAAACAGCAGGGGGTGCACGAGCTGGCCGCAGGGGTGCCCGAGCTGTCCGAGCTGCAGGAGCGACTCTTCGCGGCGAGCACGCAGGGCGCACCGGATTCGGTGCTGCTCGTCCTGCAGGCGATGGACACGGCGGGCAAGGGCGGCATCGTCAAGCACGTCGTCGGGTCCGTCGATCCGCAGGGGGTGCACCATCACGCCTTCAAGAAGCCGACGGAGGAGGAGCGCGCCCACGATTTCCTCTGGCGGATCGAGTCCCAGGTCCCGATGCCCGGACAGATCGGTGTCTTCGACCGCTCGCACTACGAGGACGTCCTCATCGGCCGGGTGCGGCAGCTGGCGGAGCCGGCGGAGATCGAGCGCCGCTACGGAGCGATCAACGACTTCGAGGCGAGGCTCGTCGCTGGCGGGACGCGCATCGTGAAGGTCATGCTGCAGATCAGCTCCGACGAGCAGCGGGCCCGTCTCGCCGAACGTCTCGAGCGCCCGGACAAGCACTGGAAGTACAACCCGGGCGACGTGGACGAGCGTGAGCTCTGGCCGGCCTACCAGGAGGCGTACCAGACGGTCTTCGAGCGGACGAGCACCGACGTCGCCCCATGGTTCGTCGTGCCGGCGGACCGCAAGTGGTACGCCCGCATCGCCGTGCAGCGGCTGCTCCTCGACGCCCTCGAGGACATCGACCCGCAGTGGCCGGAGGCCGACTACGACATCGCCGTCGAACAGGCGCGACTCGCGGCGAGCTGACGCACGCTGCTCCGGGTTCGGCGCGGCGTCGGCTCAGGCGCGGTCTCGACTCAGGCGAAGGCCTCGACGATCGGGCGGAACTTCATCTTCGTCTCCAGGAGCTCCGACGTCGGGTCGGAGTCGGCGACGATGCCGCAGCCCGCGTAGGCCGTGATGTCGCCGTCCGGCGCGATCTGCGCGCAGCGCAGGGCGACCGCCCACTCGCCGTCACCCGAGGCGTCGACCCAGCCGACCGGTCCGGCGTACCGGCCTCGGTCGAACGGTTCCAGCTCGCGGATGAGCGCGACCGCGTCGCGGGTCGGCGTGCCGGCGACGGCGGCCGTCGGGTGGAGGCCGTCCATGAGGTCGAGCGAGGAGGAGCCGTCGGACAGCCGGCCCTCGATGTCCGTCGCGAGATGCCAGAGGTTCGGCAGCTTCAGGGTGAACGGCGCCTCGCCGCTCCGCAGCTCCGGGCTGTGCTCCCGGAGGGCGGACAGCACCGAGCGCACGGCGAAGCGGTGTTCGTCCTGGTCCTTCCGGCTCGTCGCGAGCGCCAGTGCCTGATCGCGGTCGGCGTCGGCGTCGAGTCCACGCGAGATCGTTCCGGCGAGGACCCGGGCCGAGACGGCCCCACGGTCCACCCGGACGAGCGTCTCCGGGCTGGAACCGATGAACCCGTCGACCGCGTAGGTCCAGCAGTCGGGGTACCCGAGCGCGAGGTCGTGGAGGACCCGGCGGCGGTCGGCCTCCGCGGGGAGGTGCCCGGTGAGGTCGCGTGCCAGCACCACCTTGCTCAGCTCGCCGGCCTGGATGCGGGTGATCGCCTGCTCCGCCGCGCTGACGTAGCCGTCGCGTGACTGCTCACCGGGGACCAGCTGGATGCGGTACTCGGGCCCGTACCCGGTGGACTGGGGTTCGATGTCGTCGATGTCCCCGCTCAGCCGGACGCGGGTGATGAAGCTGGCGTCCGCGTACCGGCCGATGATGGTGCGTGGCACGATCAGGACGCTCGTCGCGGAGGACTCGTCGTCGAACGCGAAGGTCCCGAACGCGACGAGGCCGGTGCCGGGTCGTCGCACCTCGTCGGTGACGTCCGCCGAGGCGCACACCTCCCGCCATGCGGCTGCGGCGCTCGCGAAGCGGTCGGGGCCCGAGAACTCGAGTCGCAGCGCCTCGCCGAGTCCGACCAGGCCGTGTCCCTTCCGTACCCAGAGCAGCGGGGACGTCTGGTCGGCGAAGGGGAGGAGCTGGCGCGGGTCGTCGATGGCGACGGTCTGGGCGACCAGTGACGAGGTCAGGGGAATGGTCACCGTTCAACCCTACGCCTGTGGGCGGGCCGTCCCTCCCCGTCGCCGACGCCCGCGCGACCCCACCCGGTCGGTCCGATCGGAGCCCGTGGTCAGCCGACCGCCGGCGCGAGCGCTTGCAGCCCGGTCACCCCGAGGAGGGCGAGTTTCTCGGCGTCCTGACTGCCCGGGGCCGCCGTGTAGACGACGATGCGCAGGTCCGCGCCCGGGGTGGACAGGACGTCGCAGTCGACCGTGATGGGGCCGACCGCGGTGCGGGTGACCGTCTTGCGGCTCGCCCGATGCTCCGCGACCCTGGCTTCCGACCAGCGTCGTTCGAACTCGGGCGAGACCGACCGCAGTCGCGCGACGAGGCGGCCGAGTTCATCGTCGTGGGGGTACCGACCCACCGCGGCGCGGAGGTCCGCTGCCAGGTCGCTCGCGAACTCCTCCTCGTGCTGCTCGTCGAAGTCCGTTCCCTCGTGCCCGGACGTGAAGTACCGCCACACGAGGTTGCGGTCCGGGACGCTGAGCGCGGAGGGGTCGCCGTTCACCGCGGCCCAGAGCGGGTTCCAGAGGAGGATGTCGTGGGCTGCGGAGAACACCGCCAGCGGGACGTCGGACAGGCGGTCGACGATGCGCTGGACACCGGGGCCGATGTGCCGTGGGACGACGCCCGCCACCGGTGGTGCGGCCCCGGCGACCCGGTAGAGGTGGTCGCGTTCCTGATCCGTCAACCGGAGCGCGACGGCCAGCGCTCGCAGCAGCTGCGGCGACGGGTTCCTGGCGCGTCCCTGTTCGAGCCGCACGATGTAGTCCACGCTGATCCCCGCCAGTGCGGCGAGCTCCTCACGCCGGAGGCCCGCGGTGCGTCGCCCCGGACCGGCCGGGAGCCCCACCTCGGCGGGGGAGACGCGCTCGCGCCAGGCCCGGAGTACGCCCGCGAATTCATCCATCCCGCCATTGTGCCCCTGGTGGCGTCCCACATCGTGGTACTGCCGGTCCTCCTGTCGACGGGGACCTGGTGGGTGGGCGACCGCGGGCCCAGCATGGATGCATGACCACCACACTGATCACCGGGGCCAACAAGAGCCTCGGTCTCGAGACCGCCCGCCGACTCCTCGAAGCCGGCCACACTGTCTACGCCGGCATGCGCGACGTGAGCCGGGGTGACGCGGTCGCCGCCCTCGGAGCCCGTCCCGTCCAGCTCGACGTCACCGATCAGGCGAGCGTCGACACGGCGTTCGCCTCCCTTCCGGAGCTCGACGTCCTCGTGAACAACGCCGGTGTCCTCGGCACCTCCTTCGGCGTCGACGACCTCACACCGGCGTCGATGGAGGAGGTGCTCGACACCAACGTCGTCGGCATCGTCCGGGTCACCCAGGCCGCACTGCCCCTCCTGCGCCGATCGTCACGACCCGTCATCGTCAACGTCGCGTCCGGCGTCGGGTGGCCGCGCTTCCTCGCGACCGAGGGCGCCGACGAGTACGGGGTCCCCACCATCCCGTACGCCGCATCGAAGGCGGCCGTCATCGCACTCACCGTGCAGTACGCGAAGAACCTGCCGACGTTCCGGGTGAACGTCAGCGACCCCGGATACACGGCGACCGACTTCAACGGCCACGGCGGTCACCAGACGGTCACCGAGGGGACGGACGCCACGGTGTCGCTCGCGCTCCTCGGTCCGGACGGACCCACCGGCGAATTCCACAGCCGGCACGGACGCATCGCGTACTGAGCGCGTCCCTGGGAGCCGCACCGGAACGGCCGGCTCCCAGGGCGGCGGACGTAGGATGGACGGGTGAACCGCGCCGACCTCTCCAAGCAGCCCGAGCAGGTCTCGGCCATGTTCGACGACGTCTCGACGAAGTACGACCGCATGAACGCGGTCCTCTCCGTCGGGAACGACGCCCTGTGGCGGATCGCCACCACCCGCGCCGTCGGGCCGGCGGCCGGGGAGCGCATCCTCGACCTCGCCGCGGGCACCGGCACCTCCTCGGCGGCCCTCGCACGCAACGGTGCCCAGGTCGTCGCCGCCGACTTCTCGCCCGGCATGATCGCCGTCGGGCGCGAGAAGTACGCGGACCGCTCCGACATCCAGTTCGTGGAAGCCGACGCCACCGCCCTGCCGTTCGCGGACGAGGAGTTCGACGCCACGACGATCTCCTTCGGCCTGCGCAACGTCGTCCGACCGAAGGACGCGCTCGCCGAGATGCTCCGCGTCACGAAGCCCGGCGGCCGGATCGTCATCTGCGAGTTCTCGACGCCGACGTTCGCCCCGATGCGGGCCGCGTACAACCTCTACCTCGAGAAGGTCATGCCGATCGTCGCCGGTGTCGCCTCGTCCAACGCCGAGGCCTACACCTACCTCAACGACTCGATCCGCGCCTGGCCGACCCAGCCGGAGCTCGCAGCCTGGCTGCGCGAGGCGGGCTACGAGCACGTCGCCTACCGCAACCTCACCGGCGGGATCGTCGCCCTGCACCGTGGGCTGAAGCCCGCCTGATCGTCCGATCGGCCCGCGGGTTCCCGCGCCCGGGCCGACGAAGCGGTACCGATCCCGGCGTCAGGTAGGCGTCTGGGCGACGGATTCCGTCGTCCCCGCCCGAACGGGAGCATTGACACACGGGTGCGCCCGGCCCTACCGTTCCGTCATGACAGCACAGGACACGGACCGCGCTTCGCAGTCGGGACCGCCCACCGGCGGTAAGGGACTCGCCACCGGCACGCTCGGGCTGTTCGGCTCGGTGATCATCGGTCTGGCCTCGACCGCTCCGGTCTACTCGCTCGTCGCGACGCTCGGGTTCGTCGTCCTCGCCGTCGGCGCCCAAGCGCCGATCGCCTTCATCGTGGCCTTCATCCCGATGCTGTTCATCGCCTTCGCCTACCGCGAGCTGAACCGCGACGTGCCGGACTGCGGCACCACCTTCACCTGGGCGACGAAGGCCTTCAACCCCGTCACCGGATGGATCGGCGGGTGGGGCGTGGCACTCGCCGGCATCGTCGTGCTCGCCAACCTCGCGCAGATCGCCGGACAGTACCTGTGGCTGCTCATCGGTGACGGCTCGCTCGCCTCGAACGTGCCGCTCGTGACGGCGACCGGTGTCGTCTTCATCGCGCTCATGACCTGGGTGTCGTACCGCGGGATCGAGCTCGGCGAGCGGATCCAGAACATCCTGCTGGCCGTGCAGTACCTCGCGCTCGTCCTGTTCGCCGTGTTCGCCTTCGTCGGGGTCGCGAACGGGACGGCGCCCGACGCGACGCCGATCTCCCTCGACTGGTTCAACCCGTTCGCCTTCACCGACTACCACGGCTTCATCGAGGCGGTCCTGCTCGCCCTGTTCATCTACTGGGGCTGGGACACCTGCCTCGCCCTCAATGAGGAGACGAAGGACCCGCAGAAGATCCCCGGTCGCGCCGCCCTCATCTCCACCGTGGTCCTCCTGGTCACCTACGTCACCGTCACGGTGGCCGCCATGGCGTACGCCGGCCTGGGCGACACCGGCACGGGCCTCGGCAACGAGGACAACGCAAACGACATCTTCCTCGCCCTCAAGGACCTGGTCCTCGGGCCGTGGGCGTGGGTGCTCGTCGTCGCCGTGCTGATCTCCGCGGTGTCCTCGACGCAGACGACGATCCTCCCCACCGCGCGCGGGACCCTCTCGATGGCGGCGTACAGCGCGCTGCCGAAGCGGTTCTCGACCGTGCACCCCACGTTCAAGACGCCGTCGTTCTCGACGCTCGTGATGGGGATCGTGGCGATCGTCTACTACGTCGGCATGACGTTCGTCAGCGAGAACATCCTCGCGGACTCGATCCTCTCGCTCGGGCTCGCGATCGCGTTCTACTACGGCATCACCGGCTATGCCTGCGTCTGGTACTTCCGGAAGGTGCTGTTCCGCTCGGCGCAGGACTTCTTCTTCAAGGGCCTCTTCCCGCTCCTCGGCGCGCTGATGCTCACCTACGCCTTCGTGCAGAGCTGCATCGACATGTTCGACGTCGACTACGGCTACACCGTGCTGTTCGGTGTGGGCGGCACGTTCGTGATCGGCGTCGGGTCGCTCGCCTTCGGCTTCGTGCTCATGCTGCTCTGGTACACGCGGAAGGCCTCCCGTCCGTTCTTCCGTGGCGAGAGCCTCAACCGCGACACCGAGGTGCTCGTGCCGGATGAGCCGATCGAGTACGGCCGTTCCGTCGACGGCGGCCTCACCTGACCCCTGGTCCCTGAGCCTGTCGACGGGCGCATCACCCGGTCTCGTTCAGCCACGCCGGGCATACTGGTGGCATGTTGGACTCCCTGCCAGGCGGCCCGTGGATCTGGGGCATCGCGATCGTCGGTCTCGTGCTGGTCGTCATCCTGCTGAACGCGAAGCGGGCGAAGTCGGCGTTCGCCAAGCCGTACGAGCGGTACGACACGACCGAGATCCCGCCGGACACCCCGGGCACACGCGAGTACATCGTGCGCGACGACGCGACCGGGGCCCGGCTCCAGTTCGTGGCGTCCGGCCCCTCCGCGAGGATCGCCCTGGTCGTCGTGCCGCCCAAGCACCTCGGCACGGGCGTCGAGGCAGGGCTCTTCCGTGCCGCGCTGCCGGCGGCGCCAGGGGTCGACGCCTGGACGTGGCCGCCCCTCAACACCGACGGGTACACGATGCTCCTGGACCTCGCGCACGAGTTCCCGCACCTGGCGTTCTACGACGCCGAGGGCGTCCGGCTCCGGTGATCTCGGGGCTGTGGTCCGACCACAGCTGTCAATCGGCTGTCCGCGGCCGTGCATTCGAGCGCTCCGGCACCGGTGGCGGGCTGCCCCGGCTAGGCTAGAGCTGTGAATCCCAGCGCGACCCGACGTGTCAGCAGCCTGGCCAGCCAGGCCGGGCTTGCCGAACGCATGTTCGCGACCGGAGCGGACCGCAAGCTCGCCCGGACGATCGACGACGGCGTCGCCCGCCTCGAGATCGGGCTGGAGGAGCAGCTGGGCTTCACCGACGACCTCGTCGACGTGACGGCCCGCTATCTGCTCGAGGCCGGCGGCAAGCGGGTGCGCCCCCTGTTGACCATGCTCATCGCGCAACTCGGCGACGGCATCACCGAGGACGTCCTGCAGGCGGCCGAGGCGATCGAGATCACGCACCTCGGCTCGCTGTACCACGACGACGTCATGGACGACGCCGACAAGCGCCGCGGCGTGCCCAGCGCGCACCAGGTGTTCGGGAACAACACGGCCATCCTCACCGGCGACCTCCTGTTCGCCCGGGCCAGCCAGATCATGGCCGACCTCGGCGAACGCGCGATCCGGATCCAGGCAGCCACCTTCGAGCGCCTGGTCCTCGGGCAGCTGCACGAGACCACCGGACCCCGCGAGGGGCAGGACGAGGTCGAGCACTACATCCAGGTGCTCGCCGACAAGACCGGCTCGCTCATCGCCGCCGCCGCCCGCAGCGGTGTCGTGTTCTCCAACGCACCGGCCGAATTCGAGAACGCGGTCGTGGAGTTCGGCGAGAAGGTGGGTATCGCGTTCCAGCTCATCGACGACGTCATCGACCTCTCGCCGCAGCCGGAGGAGACGGGCAAGGTGCCCGGTACCGACCTCCGGGCCGGTGTCGTGACCCTCCCGATGCTCTACCTCCGTCGAGAAGCCGCCACCGACCCCGAGGCGGCCGCGCTCGTCGCACGACTCGACGCCGAGGTCGCCGAGACGGACCACGACCCGGTCCGCTTCGCCGCCCTCGTCGCCACGCTGCGCGACCACGCCGTCACCGCCCGCACGTTCGCCGAGGCGCAGCAGTGGGCCAACGAGGCGATCGCAGCACTCGCACCGCTGCCCGACGGCTCGGTGAAGAAGGCACTCGTGCACTTCGCGAAGGCGATCGTCGACCGCAGGAGCTGACACCGCCGCCGCTCCGGCACGACCGGGGTGGCACGGTGTCCGCGACGCGAACGCATCACGGCCGGAGTGCTCCTCCGGCCGGACCCGGAACCCCGCACGGGGACACGAAAGGAACCACCGTGACCAAGCTCAGGCTGGCCATCGTCGGCGCAGGACCCGCAGGCATCTACGCGGCGGACATCCTCCTCAAGGCGGAACGGAAGTTCGACGTCTCCATCGACCTCTTCGAGCAGCTCCCGGCTCCGTACGGACTCGTCCGCTACGGCGTCGCGCCGGACCACCCGCGGATCAAGGGCATCGTCAACGCCCTCCGCGACGTCCTCGACCGCGGCGACATCCGCATCTTCGGCAACGTGCGGTTCGGGGTCGACATCACACTCGACGACCTCAAGCACCACTACAACGCGGTCATCTTCTCCACCGGAGCCGTCGAGGACGCCCCGCTCGACATTCCGGGGATCGACCTCGACGGGTCCTACGGTGCAGCTGAGTTCGTGAGCTGGTTCGACGGTCACCCGGACGTTCCGCGCACCTGGCCGCTCGAGGCACAGTCGATCGCCGTCATCGGCAACGGCAACGTCGCACTCGACGTCGCCCGCATGCTCGCGAAGCACCCGGAGGACCTCCTGCCGACGGAGATCCCGGCGAACGTCCACGAGGGTCTGCAGCAGTCGCCCGTGACCGACGTGCACGTCTTCGGCCGTCGCGGACCCGCGCAGGTGAAGTTCACGCCGCTCGAGTTGCGAGAACTCGGCGAGCTCAACGACGTCGACATGATCCTCCACGACGAGGACTTCGACTACGACGACGCGTCGAAGGCGGCCGTGGCGAGCAACAAGCAGGTCATGGTCATCGACCGCGTCCTGCAGCAGTGGCGCACCCGCGAGGTCGGGCAGGCGTCCCGTCGCCTGCACCTGCACTTCTACGCGAAGCCGCTCGAACTCGTCGACGACGGCGCCGGCAAGGTCGCGGCGTTCCGGTACGAGCGCACGCGTCCGGACGGACAGGGCGGGGTCGAGGGCACGGGCGAGGTCCGCGAGCTCCCGATCCAGGCGCTCTACCGCGCGGTGGGGTACTTCGGCAGCCCGCTGCCCGGTGTGCCCTTCGACGCGCGACACGGCGTCATCCCCAACCACGAGGGCAAGGTGCTCCACCCCGAGAGCAACGAGCGCGTCCCCGGGGTCTACGCCACCGGGTGGATCAAGCGCGGGCCGGTCGGTCTCATCGGCCACACGAAGTCGGACGCCATGGAGACCGTCGCCCACGTCATCAACGACCAGGCCGACTGGTGGTCGCCGGCCGAGCCCGAGGAGGAGGCCGTCGTCGCCCTGCTCGAGTCGCGCGGGGTGGCCTACACGGACCTCGAGGGCTGGCACCTGCTCGATCAGCACGAGATCGCCCTCGGCGAGCCGCAGGGTCGGGCGCGCGTCAAGGTGGTCCCGCGCGAGGAGATGGTCGCCATCTCCCGTGCGCAGGATCCCGAGGGCGGCGTGCCGACCGTCTGATCGCTCGTCGAGCGTGACGCAGCCCGATCGATCGGGCTGCGTCAACCCGGTCGCCCGGACCATCGTCCGAAGTGTGTCGGTCACTATGCTGGACGAATGACCGACCCCAACGCGCCCCAGAACGTCCCGTCGGACCAGCCGACGTCCGTCCCGCCGTCCGATCCGCCGGCATTCGTCGCCGACGGCCAGCAGCAGTCGCAGCAGCAGCCGCGGTACGGCGAGATGCACCCGGACCCCGTGCAGCAGCAGTGGAACCAGACCGGCCAGCAGACGCCGGCGCCGCAGCAGGCGGGGCAGTGGAGCCAGCCGCAGTCCGGCGACCAGGGTGGCCAGTGGGGTCAGCCGCAGCAGGGCCAGTACGGCCAGCCGAACGACCCGTCCGCCGCGACGCAGCACACCGGCCAGTACGGACAGGAGACCGGCCAGTACGGTCAGGACGCCGGCCAGTACGGTCAGTCCCAGACCGGTCAGTACGGCCAGCCGCAGCACACCGGCCAGTACGGCGCGCCCCAGGCGCCCTACGGTCAGTCGCAGAACGGCCAGTACGGTCAGCCGCAGCAGCAGTACGCGCAGGCTCAGCCGAAGGCGCCGAACCCCCGGGCGCGCGAGACCCGTCTCGCGCTCATCTCGGTGGGCATCGCGGGCGGTATCGCTGCAGCCGTCGCCCTCGTGGGCCTCATCGGCTCCTTCTTCAGCATCTCGGAGTACTTCCCCGTCGGTGACGTCCTCCTGAGCTTCGGCGCCAACCTGGTGAACATCGCCCTGTGGGGTGCCGGCGCAGCGCTCATCCTGATCCTCGTCCGCCCCCTGACGCGGGTCCGCACGGCGCGAGACCTCGTGCAGTCGGTCGGTATCGCCGCCGCGGTCGGCACCGGTGTCATGATGCTCATCGTGCTGATCGTCACGATCGTGCGCGGCGTGGTCGAGCAGTACGGGACCGCGACGTTCATCGTCAACCAGGGCTTCCTGTCGCCGCTCCTGTACGGTGTGACGCTCGCCGGCTTCCTGACGATCGGTGCGCTGCTCGCAACGCGTTTCGTCGCACCCGAGGGGCTCGCCGATGCTCCGCGAGGTCAGCACGACCAGCACCAGCAGGGCCAGCACCACCAGCAGCAGCACGGCCAGCCGGAGCACGGTCAGCACCAGCAGGGTCAGCACCAGCAGGCGCCGCAGCAGCCGTACGGGCAGCAGCCGCAGGGCCCGCAGCAGCACAACCCCTACCAGCAGTAGTCGACGACCGGATGGTCCGCGCGGAAGCCGGACCATCCGGGGGTCGATCGCTCGCGCACGGTAGCGTGGCGACATGGCGGGATCTCGAGGCTGGACGGACGACATCCTCGGCGAGGGGTTCCAGCAGCGCACGCTGACGCTCGAACCGGATGACGAGGGCGACGTCGTTGCGACGCTCGTCCGCTACCGGATGCCGCCGCTCGAACAGCTGGGCGAGTTCCTGCTCCCCGACGTCGCCGACGGGATCGACGTCCTGTACGTCCACGGCTGGTCGGACTACTTCTTCCAACGGCACCTCGCCCGCTTCTGGGCGAGACTCGGCGCACGGTTCTACGCGCTCGACCTGCGGAAGTACGGACGAAGCCTCCGGCCGCGCCAGACGCCCGGGTACGTGGACGATCTCCGTACCTACGACGAGGACATCGAGGCCGCCCTCACCGTCATGGGGCACGGTGCCGCGGACCACGCCGCGGGTCGGCGGACCCGTCGCCGACTCGTCCTCCTCGGGCATTCGACGGGTGGCCTCACCCTGAGCCTGTGGACGGCGCGGAACCAGGACCGGGTCGCCGGGCTCGTCCGCAACAGTCCCTGGCTGGAGTTCCAGGCGAGACAGCTCGGTCGGCTCGCCATCGCTCCGCTCATCCAGGCCGGTTCCCGGATCGATCCGCGGGCCCAGCTCCCCGTCGTCGACCTCGGGTTCTACACCCGGTCCGTGTCGAGCACGATGGACGGCGCGTGGGACTACGACCTCGCGTGGCGGCCGCTCCACGGGTTCCCGCTGCACCCCGGTTGGCTGAACGCCATCCTCACCGGGCATCGTCTCGTCGACGCGGGTCTGCACCTGCGCGTCCCGGCGCTCACCCTGCTGTCGGCGCGGAGCGTCCTGCTCCCACGGTGGAACGACGCGATGCTGAGGAGCGACACGGCGTTGGACGTCGATGCGGTCGCCGAACGCGCGCTCGACCTCGGTGAGACCGTCACGATCGTCCGCCTCGACGGAGCGCTCCACGACGTCTTCCTCTCGGAGGAGCCGGTCAGGGAGCGCGCGTTCGACCAGATCGTCGCGTGGGGCCGTGGGTATCTCGCGGCGCCCGTCACGCGTCAGCGCTGAGTCGGAGGGTGGCGGCGTCGCGGGCCGGCCGGGCGCCGCGGATCGGGGCGACCGAAGGCGAGCCACTCGGCATAACTGTGGTCCTGGCCGATCGAACACCAGCAAGGGACGCCGACCTGCTGATCGTCGCTCGATGTCCGGAAGACTTCGAGATGCGATCCGTCCGAGGGTCTCGAATGATCCACGTGTGCTCCAACGACCGGGCCCCGCGGTGTACGGGGCGGCTATCGTCCGACCGGAGGCCGGACGGAGCGCGCCGTGCGCTCCACTGGAGAGAGTGGATCAGTCGTCGGTCGTGACGCGGTCACGCCGAAGTGCCGCGCCCGATCGACTCAGCGGTAACTCAGCGGTAGTTGACGAACTGGAGGTCGATGTCGAGGTCGGCGCCCTTGAGCAGCGCCATCGTGGCCTGGAGGTCGTCGCGGCTCTTCGACGAGACGCGCAGTTCGTCGCCCTGGATCTGCGACTTGACCGACTTCGGGCCCTCGTCGCGGATGAGCTTGTTGGCCTTCTTGGCGATCTCCTGGCTGATGCCCTCCTTGAGGGTCGCCTCGATCCGGTACTCCTTGCCGCTGGCGAAGGGGTCGCCGACCTCGAGGCTCTTCAGGGAGATGCCGCGCTTGATGAGCTTCGACTCGAACACGTCGAGGATCGCCTTCACGCGCTCCTCGGTGTTCGCCTTCATGAGGATCTTCTCGCCGCTCCAGGCGATCGACGCACCGACGTTCTTGAAGTCGTAGCGCTGCTCGACCTCCTTGTGTGCCTGATTGAGGGCGTTGTCCGCCTCCATCTTGTCGACCTTGCTCACGACGTCAAACGAGGAATCTGCCATGTGGACCATGGTACCGCCGGTGTCGGTCAGGCGGGTGTGGTTGGCTGGGGGAGATGCACAGCCCAGAGACGCAGGACCGGCCGACGGCCGCCAGACGACGGCGGTCCCTCGCAGGTGCCTCGATCCTCCTGGGGGCCATCCTGCTGAGCGGGTGCGCACCGGAACCGGAACCCGTGCCGTACGCCAAACCTGTCGAGGTGCCGCCGAAGAGCGACGCCCCCGACGGTGGCGTGGCGAACGTGGATCTCGCCGACGAGGGGTGGGTGGCAGAGGTGTCGTCGTCGAGCGGCATCCCGGAACGCGCCCTCCGGTCCTACGCGGGCGCCGCCATCCGCAAAGCGGAGCTGACGCCGGAGTGCGGCATCGGGTGGACGACGATCGCCGCGGTGGGGTTCGCCGAGAGCGACCACGGCCGCCACGACGGTTCGAAGCTCGGCGAGGACGGCGTCGTGACGCCACCGATCTTCGGCGTCCCCCTGCAGGGTGGCGAGACGGAGGAGATCACGGACACTGACCAGGGCGTCATCGACGGCGACCCGGTCCACGATCGGGCGGTCGGGCCGTTCCAGTTCATCCCGGAGTCATGGGAGAACTGGGGGACCGACGCGAGCGGTGACGGGGTCCTCGACCCGCAGAACCTCGACGACGCGGCGATGGCGGCTGCGAACTACCTCTGCCGGGCGAGCGACTACGACATGCGGACGGAGGCGGGATGGCTGAGCGGGATCCGGGCCTACAACTCGTCCCCCGAGTACCTTCGACGGGTCGCCGCCGCCGCGAACGAGTACGCCGAAGCGGTGTCGTCAGCGGAGAAGTGAGCGGCCTGACGACGGGTCCTCATCCTGATTTCGCGTCCGGCCATCTGGCGGCTATATTGGTCAAGCGCTTTCGGTTGGCTGTTCGAAAGTCGGTCGGGCGCGCTTGGCGAGTTACCCTAGCGGCCAAAGGGATCTGACTGTAAATCAGACGGCTCAGCCTTCGGGGGTTCGAATCCCTCACTCGCCACTGAACGATTGCCTCACCCCTACGGGTGGGGCAATGTTCGTTTCTGGGACTGGTGCCTGTGGGTGCCGCCAGGAGGGTCGTGGGTTGCCGCCGCCGTCGCCGAGCGCAACCCGGATGCCGCGAGTGTCGAAGCGCTCACAGGACGCGTCCACACGCACTCGAACTCGGCATCTGGAATGTCAGTGGTCCATGGTGGACTGGAGTCATGACCGAGACCACCACCGCGACCCGCGCGAGCGACGAGTACGCCGCGCAGCTCGCCGAGTTCTCGGACGAGTATGCGGAGATCGGTCGACTGCGGGCGGCACTCGACGCGCGAGAAGCGCGCCTGCTCGCGCGCTCCGCTGCGTATGCGGACGCGCTCGCTGACTCCGTCGTCCCCGCGATCTACCCGCCCGCAGAGCGGCGTGCACTCTCGCGGCGTTCGACGTGCGCGATGCTCGCGATGGCGACCCGCTCCGCCGAGCGGACAGTCCTGCACGCCACGGACGACGCCGAGCGGCTCGTGAACGAGGCCCCCGCAGTGTTGGCGGCGCTGGAGGCTGGCCTCATCTCCGGCCGACATGCGCGCACGATCACGGACCAGCTTCGCGAGGTCCCGACCGTCGGCCGTGCCTCCTTCCTCGCCGACGTGCTTCCCATCGCGGAACGGTCCACCGTTGCGCGGCTCAAGAAGCGCGCGAAGGACCTCCGCGAACGACTCCACCCAGAATCCATCACCGCGCGTGCACTGCGTTCCGAGGCAGACCGCCGCGTCGAGTTCGAGCTGGCCTCGGACGGTATGGCGTGGGTGAACCTGTTCACCACGGCGCCGATCGCGCAGGGCATGATCGAGCGACTCGAGAGCGCAGCGTCCGAAGCGCGTCGCGCTGGCGACCAGCGCACCTGCGGGCAGCTCCAGGCCGACGCCCTCGCGGCCCTGGCCCTCACCGGCGTCACGCCGGACGATGTCGTTTCGAACCCCGTCCTCCCGCACCCGATCGAAGTGCAGGAGCACATCAAGCCCACCGTGCAGATCACCGTCCCGGCGCTGAGCATGGCCGGCGTCTCCGACGCCCCCGCCACGCTCGATGGGTACGGGCCGATCGACCCCGAGACCGCCGCGCGCATCGCGGTCAACGCACCCTCCTTCACCCGCATCCTGGTCCAGCCGGAAACCGGAGCCGTCCTCTCCGTCGGCCGCGGCCAGTATCGCGTTCCCGCCGATCTCCAGCGGGCGGTGCGGCTCCGAGACGGCACCTGTCGGGCACCCGGCTGCGGGAGGCGCGCTAGAGCCTGCGACCTCGACCATTCGGTCGCCTGGCAGGACGGCGGAACGACAGACGTGGGGAATCTCGCCTGTCTCTGCCGACATCACCACCGGATGAAGCACCTCCCCGGCTGGGGCCTTGAACATCGACCGGGTGGAGTGCTCGACTGGACGACACCCGACGGCAAACACCATCGAACCGAGCCGGACCGCGCACCGTTCTGACCACGTCCGGTCCCTGAGCTTGTCGAAGGGAGCGCACTCCTCGGCGACCGGGCCGGCCAGGGCGCATGAGGCGGGCGGCCGTAGGGTGGTGGGGTGACCGGCCACGAAGAGCTCCTCAAGATCGCCACCGACATCGCCACCGACGCGGGGGAGCTGATCCTGCGCCGACGACGCGAGGGCGTCGAGATCGCCGCGAGCAAGTCCTCGATCGAGGACGTCGTCACGCGAGCCGACCGCGAGTCCGAGCAGTTCATCCGCGATCGACTCCTCGCAGCCCGCCCCGACGACGGCTTCCTCGGTGAAGAGACCGGCGCGGAAGGCGGCTCGACCGGCACCTCGGGCCTCACCTGGGTGGTCGACCCCATCGACGGCACCGTCAACTACCTCTACGACATCCCCGCGTACGCCGTGAGCATCGGGGTCGTCGAGGGTGAACCCGATCCCGCCACCTGGACCACACTCGCCGGTGCCGTCGTGAACCCGGTGCTGGGCGAGTCGTACACGGCGGCCCGTGGATCCGGATCGCACCTCAACGGCCGCACGCTCGAGGTGAACCGGGGCGTCGCCCCGAACGTCGCCCTGCTCGGCACCGGCTTCTCGTACACGGCCTCGCGGAGGATGGAACAGGCCGCGGTCCTCGGCGCACTCCTCGGCACCTTCCGTGACGTCCGCCGGATCGGTTCCGCGGCCCTCGACCTCTGCAGTGTCGCGTCCGGCCGCCTGGACGCCTACTACGAGAGCGGGCTGAAGCCCTGGGATCAGGTCGCCGGGGCGCTCGTCGCGGCTGAAGCGGGCGCGACGGTCGCCGGGTTCGACGGCGCCCCCGCCACCACGAAGCTCATCATGGCCGCAGACGCACCCCTGCTCGACGTCCTCGAGCGCCTGCTCGTCGAGCAGGGCTTCGCCTCGTCCATCGGCTGAACCGTCGGCCCGGCGGTGAGGGACGCCCCGAAACGCTCCGGTCGCGACTCGTTCATAAGAGAACTCTCATATGGCCTCTGACCAGGGTTTTCCACAACAAAACCGAGCACTGCCATGGCTTTTTCAGGCTCCCGTTGCTAGCATTTATCTATTCGTTACGTCCGCGTTCCCCCGCGTGGACGGACTTCACGCCCTATCTGCTAGCCCCGTTGAAAGGCCCCCGCCCCCTTGTCACGCCATGCAAGCCCTGAGGACACCCCTGTGCTTCCCGACCCTCAGGACCCGCAGAACACGTCCGCCGAGCGAGACACTGCACCCGTGCAGACGCCTCCCCTCAGCCGCCGTGAACTCCGCGAACGCGAGCGTCAGGCGGCGGCAGCCCTCGAGCAGCAGGAGTCCGTGCTGCAGGACCCGACCCACGAGGCGAACGTCGCCGAGCCCGAGGCTGCTCCTGCCGTCGACCCCGTCGACGAGATGATCGCCGAGGCGATCGAGGCGGTCCACACGTCCGACGTCGCCGACCTCGCGCCGGCCGAGTCCGAGTCGCTCATCGCCGAGCCGACCCTCGCCCCCGATGCCACCACGCCGACGTCGTCCGTGCCCGTCGACACCGACATCCCCCTCGCCGACGCCTCGCGTCCGCGCCGCTCGACCCGGGCCACCTCCGCTCCCGTGTCGACGACGAAGCCCCGCAACACGAGTCGTCCGGCGTCCACGCCTGCCGCTCCTCGCCCCTCGGGCATCGCCCGTAAGCGCCACATCACCACCAAGATCTTCGCCGGTGCCGCGATGGGCTTCGTCGCCCTCATGGCCGTCGCGACCTCCGTCCCGGCCAACGCGCTCCTCACCGCAGAAGACGTCGCGACCTCGGTCGCCGAGGCATCCCAGGCCGAGCTCGGCGACGGCAACGGGCTCAGCAACCAGGCCTCCCAGTCGCTCGACAGCGAGGGCTCGGCAGAACTGACCTTCACCCGCGACGACTACACGACGAGCACCGTCGAAGAAGCCGCCGCCGCGATGGGCATCCGCCCCGCCAACACCTTCACCAACAACCCGAACGGCACCATCCAGTGGCCGTTCGCCGTCGGTGTCACCATCGGCGACCGCTTCGGTGCTCGCGACTGCGCAGGCTGCTCCAGCGACCACCACGGCCAGGACTTCAACCCCGGCAACGGCGCCCCCATCCAGGTCATCGCCGACGGCGTCGTCCGCCACGTCGAAGACGGCGAAGGCTCGCTCGGCGTCAACGTCATCGTCGACCACACGATCAACGGTCGCCTCGTCTCGAGCGTCTACGCGCACATGCAGCACGGTTCCGTCCGGGTCACCGAGGGGCAGGCCATCAAGGTCGGCACCATCCTCGGCCTCACCGGCTCCACCGGTATGTCCACCGGACCGCACCTGCACTTCGAGATCCGACTCGACGGCGTCACCTGGGTCGACCCGCTCGAGTGGTTGTACGCCAACGTCAACTGACGTCGCGGACCCCGCCACCTGACGAACGCCTCGCCCGAGTCCGGGCGGGGCGTTCGTGTTTCTGCCGACAGTGGGAGTGGGTGGGTGTCCTTCGACAGGCTCAGGCACCAGAGGAGACCGGCTCAGGGACCAGACGAGATCGGCTCAGGGGTCGGGGTTTCGCTCAGGGACCTGCACGACGAAGGCCCGCCGGCTGATGCCGACGGGCCTTCGTTCGTGACGGGGAGGGTTACTGACCCTGCTCCTGGTACTTCGCCTCAGTGGCGGCCTTCTGCGGCTTCCACCAGGACTCGTTGTCGCGGTACCAGGCGATCGTGTCGGCGAGGCCGGCCTCGAAGTCGCTGAAGGCCGGCGTCCAGCCGAGTTCCGTGCGCAGCTTCGACGAGTCGATCGCGTAGCGGAGGTCGTGGCCCGGGCGGTCGTTCACGTGGTCGTAGGCGTCGGCCGACTGACCCAGCTGCGTGAGGATGAGCTCCACGACGTCCTTGTTGTTCTTCTCACCGTCGGCTCCGATGAGGTACGTCTCGCCGATGACCCCCTTGTCGAGGATGGTGAGCACCGCGGAGGAGTGGTCGTTGGCGTGGATCCAGTCGCGGACGTTCTCGCCGGTGCCGTACAGCTTCGGACGCTCGCCGCCGAGGACGTTCGTGATCTGACGCGGGATGAACTTCTCCACGTGCTGGTACGGACCGTAGTTGTTCGAGCAGTTCGAGATCGTCGCCTTGACGCCGAAGGACCGCACCCACGCGCGGACGAGGAGGTCGCTGCCGGCCTTCGTCGACGAGTACGGGCTCGACGGGTTGTACGGGGTCTGCTCCGTGAACCGCTCCGGGTCGTCGAGCTCGAGGTCGCCGTAGACCTCGTCCGTCGAGATGTGGTGGAACCGGGTCCCGTGCTTGCGAGCAGCCTCGAGCAGCGTGTACGTGCCGATGATGTTGGTGTCGAGGAACGGGCGGGGGTCGTGCAACGAGTTGTCGTTGTGCGACTCGGCCGCGTAGTGCACGACGGCGTCATGGCGAGCGAAGAGCTCGTCGACGAGCGTCGCGTCCTGGATGTCGCCGACGACCAGCTCGAAACGATCGGCCGGGAGGCCGTCGAGCGAGGCGCGGTTGCCCGCGTAGGTCATCTTGTCGAGGACGGTCACCGAGTGATCGGTGTTGTTCAGGACGTAGTGGACGAAGTTCGAGCCGATGAATCCGGCGCCGCCGGTAACGAGAAGTCTGGACACGAGAACCGAGTCTACCCGGCGGTCTCTGGAAGCCGGGGGAGAATCCTGCTCCTGAGCCGACGGGTGTCCGCCCCGCCGCGGCTCAGTGTCCGGGCAGGATCCGGCGCAGCAGGTTCGTGTTCGCGAGGTCGAGGAGTTCGTCACCCCGACCCGACATGACCGTGCGGAGCGCGTAGAGCGTGAACCCCTTCATCTGCTCCGCCGTGATCGTCGGCGGGATCGACAGTTCCTGCCGTGCCGTCACGACGTCGACGAGCGCCGGACCGTCGTGCTCGAACGCACGCCGGATGGCACCCTCCAGATCGCTCGCCCGCTCGACGCGTTCACCGTGGATGCCCATCGCCTCGGCGACGCGGGCGAAGTCCGGGTTCTGGAGGTCCGTGCCGTAGTTCACGAAACCGGCCGCCTTCATCTCCAGCTCGACGAAGTTCAGCGAGGAGTTGTTGACGACGACGACCTTCACGGGGAGCCGGTTCTGCGTGAGCGAGATGAGCTCACCGAGCAGCATCGTGAGGCCGCCGTCGCCGGCGAGCGCGACGACCTGCCTGCCGGGCTGCGACGCCTGGGCGCCGAGGCCCTGCGAGACCGCGTTCGCCATGCTGCCGTGGCTGAAGGACCCGATCAGCCGGCGTCGTCCGTTCATGGTGAGGTACCGCGACGCCCAGACGACGGGCGAACCGACGTCGGGGATGAACACGGCGTCGTCGGTGGCGAGCTCGTCGATGACCTTCGCGAGGTACTGCGGGTGGATGGCCTGGCGGTCGTGGTCGGCGGTCGCGAGTTCGTCGAGGCCCTTCCGGGAGCTGCGGTAGTGCTTGAGCGCCTCGTCGAGGTGCTTCCGGTGCGTCTTGCGTTCGAGTTTCGGCAGGAGGGCGTCGAGGGTGTCGCGGACGGTGCCGACGAGTGGGAGGTCGACCGGGTGCCGTCGGCCGATCTGCTCGCCCCGGATGTCCACCTGGATGACGGTCGCGTCCTCGGGGAAGAACTGGGGGTAGGGGAAGTCGGTGCCGAGCATCAGCAGCACGTCGCACGACAGCATGGCGTGATAGCCGCTGGCGAAGCCGAGGAGTCCGGTCATGCCGACGTCGAAGGGATTGTCGTATTCGACGTGCTCCTTGCCACGGAGCGCGTGCACGATGGGGGCGCCGAGGGCGTCGGCGGTCGCGATGAGTTGCTCGTGGGCGCCCTTGACACCCGCGCCGGCGAGGATCGTGACGCGCTTGCCGGCGTTCAGGAGGCGGGCCGCTTCATCGAGTTCGTGGGCGGCGGGCAGGATGCGCGGCTGCGTCGCCCGGATCGCCGAGACGTGCTCGGAGACCGCGTGCTGCAGCATGACGTCGCCCGGCACGACGACGACCGCGACCCCGCGACGTTCCACCGCGGTGCGCATCGCGATCTCGAGGACCCGGGGCAGCTGCTCGGGCATGGAGACGAGCTCGACGTAGACGCTGCACTCACGGAACAACTCCTGCGGGTGCGTCTCCTGGAAGTAGGTCGTGCCGATCTCGGAACTCGGGATGTGCGCGGCGATCGCGAGGACCGGTACGCGCGAGCGGTTCGCGTCGAACAAGCCGTTGATGAGGTGGAGGTTGCCGGGCCCGCAGCTGGCGGCGACGACGGCGAGTTCCCCGGTCAGCTCGGCTTCGGCCGCCGCGGCGAACGCGGCCGCCTCCTCGTGGCGGACGTGCACCCACTCGATCCGTCCGTTGGTCCGGAGGGCGTCCGTGAACCCGTTCAGTGAATCGCCGGGCAGTCCGTACACCCGCTGCACCCCACTGGCTTCGAGCGTGGCGACGACGGTTTCGGCGACAGTGGACATGGGTGCTCCTCGCAGCTGGCGACTCTCGGTCCGGGGTTCCCGGTCCTTCCATGCTCCTCGGGTGGTCCGAGCGTCACAAGGGAGCGACTCGGCCTTGCAGAGCCCTACCAGGTGCGGTAACGCTTCTCAACACTCCGGCGCCAATCCACCTGAACGACGAACGCCTTGTAGCGTGGATGTTGGAACAGCCTGCCGACGACGCGGTGGTGCGGCCAACATCGACTGCACCGTGAAAGGGGCGGCCGTGAGTGACTCCCTGCACCGACCGCCGGCACACGCGGGACCGGTGACCGATCCCGCCGCCATGTTCACCGAGCACAGCGAGACGGTCGTCACCGGCGTGAGCCTGTCCAACGGCCGTTACAGCATCGGCGAGCAGCTCGGTTCGGGCGGTTCCGCGAACGTCTACCGGGCTCGCGACGAGCTCCTGTCGCGACCCGTGGCCGTGAAGCTCTTCCGCGACGAGGCGGCGACCGCGAACGACCGCCTCCGTCAGGAGCGTGAGATCCGCCTGCTCGGCGAACTGCGCCACCCGGGTCTCGTGGAGCTGTACGACTCCGGTTCCGTCGTCCACCGTGGCGTCGAGCACCGCTTCCTGGTGATGGAGTACATCCCCGGTGCCACGCTCACCGACAAGCTGCAGGCGGGCCCGATGCTGCCGCGCGATGCCGCTGCGCTCGGCGCCCAGGTGGCCGACGCCCTGTCGTTCATCCACACGCGGTCGATCGTCCACCGCGACATCAAGCCCGACAACATGCTCTTCAGCGACATCGCCGCCTTCGGGCACGCGAACCTCGTGAAGCTGTCCGACTTCGGGATCGCCCACTTCATCGGCGGCTCCCGCTTGACGAACACCGAGGCGATCTCTGGGACCGCGAACTACCTCTCACCCGAGCAGGCGCTCGGCGACACGGTCAGCACGGAGACGGACATCTACTCGCTGGGCCTCGTGCTGCTCGAGGCCATCACGGGCCGTCGTGAGTTCGACGGCGGGCTCGTCGAGTCCGCGATCGCCCGGTTGCACCGCGATCCCGTGATCCCGCCCGAGCTGCCGGCCGCCTGGCACCCGCTCCTGCGTTCGATGACGGCCCGTCGCCCGGAGGACCGGCCGGCGGCCCACGAAGTCGCCTCGACCCTGCGCGAGATCTGGTCGGAATCCCGTGTCCGACGCGTCCGCCGGGTGCGCGCGCGTCTCGGGCTCGTGACCGAACGAGGCGTCGATCCGCGGATCGCACTGCTGCTCGCCGGCGCCACGGCCGCTGCCGGCCTCGCCATCGGTGTGGCCATCGGCATCTTCGCCTTCTGAGCCCGTCAGCTCCCGCCCTACCACGTTTCGCGCGCTTCCGGGGAAGTCAGCCGGCCAGTGTACGGTCTCATCAACGATCGATCCCTTCGAGTGAAAGGGCGCCATGACGCTCTCGACCCCCTATCCGCTCGGCGTCACCCTCCGGGGCGATGGTGCGAACGTCGCCATCTACTCCGAAACCGCCGACTCCGTCACCGTGTGCCTGTTCCCCGAGGGCGGCGAGGAGCAGCAGACCCGCCTCGAACGACGGACCGGTCACGTGTTCCACGGCCTCGTCGAGGGCCTCGTGCCCGGCATGCGCTACGGCGTCCGGGTTGACGGTCCGTGGGACCCGGCCAACGGCCTCCGGCACAACCCGGCGAAGGTGCTGCTCGACCCTCACGCGACGGCGGTCACCGGGCGCTACGACCTCGGCCAGGCGCAGTTCAGCCACCGTCTGGACGCCCCCGAGTCGATGGACGACACCGACTCGGCCGGTCACGTCGCCCTCGGCGTCGTCACCGACCCGTCGTCCTTCGACTGGGACGCGGACGGCGCGGACGTCGCGCCTCGGATCTCGCTCGCCGAGACGATCGTGTACGAGGTGCACGTGAAGGGCTTCACGAAGCAGCTCGTCGAGGTGCCCGAGGAGATCCGCGGCACCTACGCCGGTCTCGCGCACCCGGCCGCCCTCCGGTACCTCACCGACCTCGGCGTGACCGCGGTCGAGCTCCTGCCCGTGCACCAGTTCGTGCAGGACAGCCACCTCGAGGAGAAGGGTCTCCGCAACTACTGGGGCTACAACTCCATCGGCTTCTTCGCCCCGCACGGCGAGTACGCGGCCGCAGGCGACACCGGCGGCCAGGTCGACGAGTTCAAGGCGATGGTGAAGGCGATGCACGCCGCCGGCCTCGAGGTCATCCTCGACGTCGTGTACAACCACACCGCCGAGGGCAACCACATGGGCCCGACGCTGTCGTTCAAGGGCATCGACAACGCCGCGTACTACCGCCTCGTCGACGAGGACCGCGAGCACTACTTCGACACCACCGGCACCGGCAACAGCGTCAACGTCGGCCACCCGGCGGCGCTCGGCCTCATCATGGACTCGCTCCGCTACTGGGTGACCGAGATGCACGTCGACGGCTTCCGCTTCGACCTCGCGACGACGCTCACCCGGCAGGACGGCTCCGCCGAGATCCACAGCGCCTTCCTCTCGCTCATCGAGCAGGACCCGGTGCTCGCGCCGATCAAGATGATCGCGGAGCCGTGGGACACCGCGGGCTACCAGGTCGGCGGGTTCCCGGCGAGCTGGTCGGAGTGGAACGGGAAGTTCCGCGACGACGTCCGCGACTTCTGGAACGGCGCCGACAGCGTGCTCGGCACGATGTCGCAGCGAGTCCTCGGCAGCCCGGACGTCTACGAGGCGTCGCGCCGCTCGCCGCTGTCGAGCGTCAACTTCGTCACCGCGCACGACGGCTTCACGCTCGCGGACCTCACGGCCTACGCAGCCAAGCACAACGCTGCCAACGGCGAGGACAACAACGACGGCGAGAGCGATAACCGCTCGAGCAACAACGGCGCGGAGGGTCCCACCGACGATCCGGCGGTCAACGCCCGCCGCAACCGTCAGCGACGCAACTTCCTCGCGACGGTGCTCCTGTCGGCCGGCGTGCCGATGATCCTCGGTGGCGACGAGATCGCCCGCACCCAGGGCGGCAACAACAACGCGTACTGCCAGGACAACGAGGTGTCGTGGTTCGACTGGGAGCACGCCGACCACGACCTCCTCGGCTTCACGAAGCGGCTGATCGCCCTGCGCCTCGCCGAGCCGGCCCTGCGACCCGACTGGTTCCGCCAGGGTCCGGGCTCCAAAGCCGACGACCGGGTCTTCATCACGCGGTCCGACGACGAACCCTTCTCGGAGGACGACTGGGAGAACCCGGACGCCCGCTCGATCACCTTCGTGTTCCGGCACGCCGGGTCGGCGTCGTTCGCGCTCCTGCTGAACGCGGCCGAGAACGGCGTCGAGTTCACCCTCCCGAAGGCTCCCGGCCAGCCGTGGACCCTCGTCGAGTCGAGCGACCCCGAGCAGATGCTCGCCGAGGGCTCGACGACGGTGATCGTGCAGGGCACGTCCTTCACCCTCCTGCGGTCGGGGGTCACCTCATGACCACCGTGCCCGTCTCCACCTACCGGCTCCAGCTGACCGCCGACTTCCGGCTGCAGGACGCCGCCGCCATCGTCGACTACATCCAGGCCCTCGGAGCGGACTGGGTGTACCTCTCGCCCATCCTCCGCGCGGAGCCCGGATCGACGCACGGGTACGACGTCGTCGACCACACCACGGTCGATCCCGAGCGGGGCGGCGCCGAGGGGCTCACGGCGCTCGCCGAAGCCGCGCACGCCGCAGGGCTCGGGGTCCTCATCGACACCGTCCCGAACCACATGGGGGTCGCGACCCCGGTCGAGAACGCCTGGTGGTGGGACCTGCTCCAGCACGGCCACGAGGCCGAGCACGCCGCCGCATTCGACGTCGACTGGGAGTCGGGTGCCGGCAGGATCCGCATCCCGATCCTCGGCGACGACGATGGCGACCACAGCGCCCTCGACGACCTCACGATCGAGGACGGCGAGCTGCGGTACTTCGAGAACCGCCTGCCCATCGCACCCGGGACAGCGGACGACGGTGCGACGCCACGCGAGGTCCACGACCGTCAGCATTACGAGCTCGTCAACTGGCGTCGTGCGGACGCGGAACTGAACTACCGTCGCTTCTTCGCCGTGAACACGCTCGCCGCGATCCGCGTCGAGGACCCCGCGGTGTTCGACGGCTCGCACGTCGAGATCGGCCGCTGGTTCGACGAGAAGATCGCCGACGGCATCCGCGTCGACCACCCGGACGGCCTCTTGGATCCGGGTGCCTACCTCGACCGCCTGTCCGAACGCATCGGCGGGGCGCCGATCTGGGTCGAGAAGATCCTCGAAGGCGAAGAGGACCTCCCGGCCGAATGGGCGACGCTCGGCACGACCGGGTACGACGCGCTCGGCGACGTCGACCGGGTCCTCGTCGACCCCACCGGCCTCCCGGTCCTGGCGGAGCTGGCCGGGGTGGAACTCACGCGCGACGCGTGGGACGAGCTCGTGCACACCACCAAGCGCGGCATCGCGGACGGCATCCTCGGATCCGAGGTGCGGCGGCTCGCCCGTCTCGTCCCCGAGGTCGACGAGGCCGTCGACGCGCTGGCCGAGATCCTGACGGCGTTCCCGGTGTACCGCTCGTACCTGCCGCTCGGCGACGAGTACCTTGACGTCGCCCTGGAGACCGCGGAGACCCGCAGGCCGGAGCTCGCCGAGGCGTTCGCCGCCCTCGCGCCGCGGCTCCGCAACCCGGCCGACCCACTTGCCGCGCGCTTCCAGCAGACCTCCGGCATGGTCATGGCCAAGGGGGTCGAGGACACCGCGTTCTACCGGTACACCGCGCTCACCTCGCTGACCGAGGTCGGTGGCGACCCCGCGGAGACCGACATCAGCGTGGCCGAGTTCCACCACCGTCAGGCGCGACGGCAGGCGGAGTGGCCGTCGTCGATGACGACGCTCAGCACCCACGACACGAAGCGCAGCGAGGACGTCCGCGCCCGCATCGACGCGCTGAGCGAAGTGGCTGACCGGTGGGCCGAGCACGCGGTCGCCCTGCACACGAGCAACGGCTTCCCCGACCGGCAGCTCGAACAGCTCGTCTGGCAGGCCGCCGTCGGTGCCTGGCCGATCGAACGCGAACGCCTGCACGCCTACGTGGAGAAGGCGGCCCGCGAGGCCGGCGACTCGACCACGTGGACCGCACCGGACGAGGCCTTCGAAGTCGCCCTGCACGCCGCGGTCGACGGGCTCTACGACAGCCGTCGCGCGAACGCCGCGCTGCTCGACGCCGTCGCCGACGTCGAAGCTGCGGGCTGGACGAACAGCCTGGTGGCGAAGGCCGTGCAGCTCACGATGCCGGGCGTGCCCGACGTCTACCAGGGCAGCGAACTCTGGGACCGGTCCCTCGTCGACCCCGACAACCGCAGGGCCGTCGACTACGCCGAGCGCCGCGAGCTGCTGGCGAAGCTCGACGACGGGTGGCTCCCGCCCGTCGCCGCCGACGGAGCCGCGAAGCTCCTCGTCACCTCACGGCTGCTCCGACTCCGCCGGAGCCACCCCGAGCGGTACACGGAGTACACGGCGCTCGCCGCGGAGGGTGCGGCTGCTGATCACGTCCTCGCCTTCTCCCGCGGTGGTGTGGTGACGATCGCCACCCGCCTGTCCCTCCGGCTCGCCGAGCGCGGCGGGTGGAAGAACACCAACGTCGAGCTTCCGGAGGGACGCTACGTGGAGGTGCTGACGGGCCGCGAGATCTCAGGCGGACCGGTCTCCGTCGCCGCGCTCCTCGAGCAGTACCCGGTCGCCGTCCTCACCATCGCCGACGGTGATGAGCACACCGAACCGACCACCACCACGTCTGGAGATGAGGATTCACCGCGATGACGAGCACGACCACCAGCCCAGCCGACGGCTTCCGGGTCTGGGCACCGATCGCCGAGCGCGTCGACTTGGTGCTCGGCGACGACCGCTTCCCGATGAGCCGCGACGCGGTGGCGGAGGGATGGTGGGTCGCGCTCGACGGTGACGCCCCGCGCGCCGCGATCGTCGACACCGACTACGGCTACGTCCTCGATGGCGACGGGCCGATCGCCGACCCGCGGTCGCGTCGCCAACCGGACGGCGTCCACGGCCTGTCCCGCGTCGTCGCATCCGACCCCGCGCCCTCCGACGGCACCGGCTGGCGGGGACGGCCGCTCATCGGCGCGGTGCTGTACGAACTCCACATCGGCACGTTCACCGAAGCGGCCACCTTCGACGGCGCGATCGAGCGACTCGACGACCTCGTCGAGCTCGGCGTCGACGCGGTCGAGGTGCTCCCGGTCAACGCCTTCAACGGCGTCTGGAACTGGGGGTACGACGGCGTGTTCTGGTCGGCCGTCCACGAGGCCTACGGCGGACCCGAGGGCTACCGGCGCTTCGTCCGGGCCTGCCACGAGCGCGGGCTCGCCGTGATCCAGGACGTCGTGTACAACCACCTCGGCCCGTCCGGCAACGTCCTGCCCAGATTCGGCCCGTATCTCGCAGACGGCGCCGGCAACACCTGGGGCGACAGCGTCAACCTCGACGGCCCCGACTCGGACGAGGTGCGCCGGTACATCATCGACAGCGCCCTCATGTGGTTCGAGGAGTACGGCGTCGACGGTCTGCGGCTCGACGCCGTCCACGCGCTGCACGACACCCGGGCGGTCCACCTCCTGGAGGAACTCGACGCGGCCGTCGACGCGCTCGCTGCGGATCTGAACCGGCCGCTCACGCTGATCGCCGAGTCGGACCTCAACGACCCGAAGCTCATCACCCCGCGTGGGCCAGGCGGCTCCGGCGGCTACGGGCTGGACGCCCAGTGGAGCGACGACTTCCACCACGCCCTCCACGTCGCCCTCACCGGTGAGGTGTCCGGGTACTACGCCGACTTCGCGCCGCTCGGTGCGCTCGGCAAGGTCATGGAGGAGGGGTTCTTCCACAACGGGACCTGGTCCAGCTTCCGGAAGCGGCACCACGGCCGGCGGATCGACCTCGAGCGCACGCCGAGCTGGCGCCTCGTCGTCTCCGACCAGAACCACGACCAGATCGGCAACCGTGCCGTGGGCGACCGATTGGCGGCCAGCCTCGACGACGGTCAGCTGGCCATCGCCGCCGCCCTCACCCTGCTCGGACCGTTCACGCCGATGCTCTTCATGGGTGAGGAGTGGGCGGCGTCGACCCCGTGGCAGTTCTTCACCTCCCACCCCGAGCCGGAGCTCGGTGAGGCGACGGCGAAGGGGCGCATCGCCGAGTTCGCCCGGATGGGCTGGAACGAGGCCGACGTACCCGACCCGCAGGACCCGGAGACGTACCGACGCTCGATCCTCGACTGGTCCGAACGGTCGCAGGGTCGCCATGCGCGGCTCCTGACCTGGTACCGGCGCCTGATCGAGCTGCGGCGCACGGTGCCCGCGTTCACCGATCCGGCGTTCGCCGACACCACGGCGGTCGCCGACGAGTCGACCGATTCGTTCGTGCTGCGTCGTGGCTCGGCCACGCTGGCGGTGAACTTCGGGACGGAAGCCGTGGAGTTGCCGCTGCGGGTCGATGATCTGCTCGACAGCTTCGGCGAGGTCGTCACCTCGGACGGTTCCATCCGTCTCGGCGCGCACTCGGTCGCGATCCTCCACCACTGAGCCGGGTGCGCTCCTCGTGTGCCGTCGCCGCGGCGCACGAGGAGCGTGCAGGGCTGGACCCTTACGGCGTCGTGAACCAGACCGTCGTGTCGCCGTGGATCGTGGTGCCGTCGAACGGGCCGCTCGCGACGAGGACGGACGACTCGGCGAGTGACGACGGGACCGGCACGTCGTCCGCGCCGGTGTTCGCGACGACCGTGACCGTGCCGTTCGTGAGCGCGAGGATGCTCTCCGGAGCGCCCTCGATCCACGCGACCGATCCGAGGCCCAGGCCGTGCTCTCGACGCAGCCGCAGGAGCGTGCGGTAGAGCTCGAGCGTCGACCCGGGGATGCCCGCCTGGGCGTCGCGCGAGTAGTCGTTCCAGTCGTCGGGCTGTGGCAGCCAGGAGGCGCCCGTCGTGTTGAAGCCGTACGCGGGGTGGCCGGCCTCCCACGGGATCGGCACGCGGCAGCCGTCGCGCCCGTAGCGCTCGTGGTTCGTGCGGAACCAGGTGGGGTCCTGACGGGCGTCGTCCGGGAGGTCGATGACCTCCGGAAGCCCGAGCTCTTCGCCCTGATAGAGGTAGGCGCCGCCGGGGAGACTCAGCATGAGCGCGGTCGCGGCGCGAGCACGCTGCAGGCCGAGTGCGCGGTCCGGCTTGCCGGGGGTGTTCGGCCCGACGCCGTAGCCCTGCGGGTTCTCCTCCGTGAGCGCGAGGCGGGAGGCGTGGCGGACGACGTCGTGGTTCGACAGCACCCAGGTGCTCGGTGCGCCGACCTGGGCGAAGGCCCGCAGCGACTCCGAGACGACCGTCTTGAGTGCCGCCGCGTTCCAAGGCGTCTCGAGGTACGGGAAGTTGAACGCCTGCTGCATCTCGTCGGGCCGCACCCAGAGTGCCATCTTGTCGAGCGGGTCGACCCAGGCTTCGGCGCAGAGGACGCGGTCGCCCTCGTACGTCGCGAGCAGTTCGTGCCAGTCGCGGTAGATCTCGTGGACACCGTCCTGGCCCCAGTACGGAGCGGTCTCCGGCCATGACTCCGGCCCGGTGCCGGCGGCCTCGAGTGACGCGTCCACGGACGCGCCGCCCATGCTGCCACCCTCGGCGGGCGGGGTGTAGTCGGGCAGCCCGTCGGCCTTGATCATGCCGTGCGCCACGTCGACGCGGAATCCGTCGACGCCGCGGTCGAGCCAGAAGCGCAGGACGCCGCGGAACTGCTCGCGCACCCACGGGTTCGTCCAGTCGAAGTCCGGCTGCGAGGAGTCGAAGATGTGCAGGTACCACTGGCCGGGGGTACCGTCCGCCTCGACGACGCGCGTCCAGGCCGGACCGCCGAAGACGGACTCCCAGTTGTTCGGGGCCTGCTCCCCGTGTTCGCCCTTGCCGTCGCGGAACATGTAGCGGGCGCGTTCCTCGGACCCCGGTCCGGCCGCGAGCGCCTCCTGGAACCAGCGGTGCGCGGTCGACGAGTGGTTGGGGACGAGGTCGACGATGACCCGGATACCGGCACCGTGGGCGGCGGCGGTCATCGCGTCGAAATCGGCGAGCGTGCCGAAGATGGGGTCGACGTCGCAGTAGTCGGCGACGTCGTAGCCGGCGTCCTTCTGCGGGCTCGTCATGAAAGGGGACAGCCAGATGGCGTCGACGCCCAGTTCCTGGAGGGCGCCGAGGCGGGAGGTGATGCCGGGCAGGTCGCCGAGACCGTCACCGTTCGCGTCGGCGAAGGAGCGGGGGTAGATCTGGTAGATGACGGCGGAACGCCACCACTCCGATCCGGGGGTGGAGCCTCCTGCGGGGGAGGCATGCTGAGCTGCGGTCGCCGACGAGGTCGGGAGGGCGGAGTCCATGTCGCTACCCTAGGCCATCGCCGAGGCCTCCCGCCGCGCGTCGACCGGGGCCCGATTCGCACCGGATTCCCGGTGACGACCCGTCAGGTGCTGCCTAGAGTGGGGACATGACGACGGAATCGGACAGCACCGCCCGCAGCACGGCCAAGCGCGTCGGAGCGCAGGCGGGGCGGGTCGCCGGTTCGGCGGCCCGGACCACCCGCGGGATCATCCGCCGGAACCCGACGGCGAACCGCGTCTACCGCGCGGGTGTCGGCGTCGTCGGCGGTGGCACGGTCGCCCTCGGCGTCGCGCTCATCCCGCTGCCCGGCCCTGGGGCACTCATCGCCGTCGGCGGGCTCGCCGTCCTCGCCTCCGAGTTCGACGGGGCCAAGCGGGCGAGCACGAAGGCGAACGCCGCCGCCAAGAAGGGTGTCGCCGTCGCGAAGGACCTCCGGGCGAAGCGCCAGGCCAAGAACGCCGCGAAGGCCGCACCACAGCCCTGACGAGTCGCCCCGTCGCCGCCCTCGGTTACGGTGGACGGGTGGTGACGTCGGCGAAGGGGAACAGCGGTCGCCGGCCCGCCGGATCGAAGCCGCCAGCCTCCGCGCGGACCCGGACCGGAGCCACCCGGTCGGCTCCGAAGCCACGGTCGCGGACCGTCGGCGCGCGCGGTGCCGCCAAGCGGCCGAACCGGAGGCCCGGTCGGAGGCGCCTGCAGTCGGCCCCGATGGGTTGGGTCGTCGCCTTCGCTGCCGTGGCCGTGGGGCTCGCCGTCATCGTCGCCGTCGTCACCTGGGGGCCGGAGCTCGTCAGGCAGACGCAGGTGCGGGACTCGACCCTCGGGACCGCACCCCACGCCGCGGTCGAAGGGCCCGGTATCCCGGCGGTGGGCTCGGCCGGGACGGCTCCTGCCGCCATCACCGATCGCGTCGACCTCACGTGGGCGTCGGCCACGGCGCAGCGCCTCGGTATCCCGGAACGCGCCATGTCCGCCTACGCGGGGGCGGCACTGGCCACCGCGCAGGCGCGACCCGAGTGCGGGATCGCGTGGAACACCCTCGCCGCGCTCGGGAGCGTCGAGTCCGGGCACGGGACCATCTTCGGTGGCGCCCTCGACGCAGCCGGTCGAGCGACCCCGCCGATCATCGGGCCCGCACTCACCGGAACCGAGTTCGACGCCGTCTCGGACACCGACGGTGGCACGTTCGACGGCGACGCCCGGTGGGACCGCGCGGTCGGTCCGATGCAGTTCATCCCCTCGACCTGGGAGCGGTGGGGAGCGGACGGGAACGGCGACGGCGTCGCGGACCCGCAGCAGATCGACGACGCGGCGCTCGCCGCGGCGGGCTACCTCTGCCATGGCGGGCGCGACCTCCGGATCGAGGCGGACTGGGTCGCCGCGATCGGCTCGTACAACGGCGCCGCCTCGTACCTCGCGAAGGTCGTGCACGCCGCCGACACCTTCGCGGCCAAATGATCCGAGAGCGTGTACGAAGCACGCCTCCGGGGATGCTAGTCTCTACTGGTGCCATTTCCGCGTGAGCGGTCTGGTTCGCGCTCCGATAGCTCAGTGGTAGAGCACTTCCTTGGTAAGGAAGAGGTCGCGGGTTCAAGTCCCGCTCGGGGCTCGTTCTCTCCGTCACTGCTCTCGCCGGCATACGGAGAGACGTGGCAGGGTAGCTCAGTTGGTGAGAGCGCACGACTCATAATCGTGAGGTCGAGAGTTCGAATCTCTCTCCTGCTACGCAAGGCCCGGGCTTCCGGGCCTTTTGCGTATCCGCGGGAGCTGATCCTCGCCGAGCGTCCCCGTCTCAGTGGGTCCCGGTCAGGGAGCCGCCGAGCATGATCGCAGCGGGCACCAGCAGGCCGAGCAGCACAGCGCCGACCGCAGCCCAGATGCCGATGCGGGCATGCGGCGCCATCCGGGGGCGGAGGCCGAGTTCCTCGCCGATCTCCCGGATCCGTGCGCGTTCGTTCTCGGGGCTGAACGCGACCTCGAACCCGCCGGGCGCGATGCCGAGCATGATGACCCGGCCGTAGCGGACCCGACCCGACTGCCAGGAGAACGACCACGACAGCCGTGGGACGAATCCGGCGGCGCCCGCCGACCAGCCCATGGTGCGAAGGGTGTCGGTGATGCTGAAGCGCCGTCGTCGTTCGTCCACGCGGACGGTGTACGTGATGCTGTCGGACACCTCGTTCAGCTGGAGGACGTCCAACCAGTGGGCGTTCGCGAGGTCGAACCCGACCCGGAACCCACCCGGGACGTCCGTGACGATGAACGGGGTGTTCTGGAGTTCGGCCTCGACGGCCCACCGGTACTCCTCGAGCACGCCGGTCGAGGTGTTGTCGGTTCCGTTCACGGGTTCAGTATGGCAAGGCACCGTGCCCCGGAGGCGTTCGCCGCATGGGCAGCACTCCCCATCGCCGCGGTCGTCGGAACCACGCCGGGAGCGATGGTCTCTGACACAATCGGGCCATGGAAAGCGCACCGATCATGGCCTGGACCCTGCAGAACGAGATCCCGATCCCCGCGGACGTGACCCAGCTGCTCGTGCAGGGGGAACAGGCGGTCGCGGCGTTCAAGACGTTCCGCGACTCCGCGGTGTTCACCACCAAGCGGCTCATCGTGCGCGATGCGCAGGGCATCTCCGGCAAGAAGGTCGAGATCTACTCCCTGCCGTACAGCTCGATCAACATGTGGTCCTCCGAGAACGCCGGAACCCTCGACTGGAACTCGGAGATCGAACTCTGGACCAGGGCTGGGCACATCAAGGTGAAGCTTGCGAAGGGCGTCGACGTCCGTCGTCTCGACAGCCTCATCGCGTGGGCGGTCCTCCAGGCGCACTAGCGCGTGACGAACATGCAGGACACACCCGCCACGGACGTGATCTTCATCGGAGGTCGCTCGGGCGTCGGGAAGACGTCGGTGGCTGCCGAAGCATCCAGGATCCTGCAACGCGCCGACCTTCCTCCTGTCGTCATCGACGGCGACAATCTCGACCAGGCGTACCCGGAACCACGGCGCAACGGCAGCGACCTGGCAGAGCAGAACCTTGCAGCCATGTGGGCGAACTACCGGTCGGCAGGCTACTTCCGCCTCCTGTACACGAACACCGTCAGCGTGCTGCAGATCCCCACGCTGGTCGCCGCCCTCGGCACGAACGTCCGTTCGTTCGGCGTGCTCTTGACCGCGACCGACAGGACCGCCGCGCAGCGTCTCGCTCGGCGCGAGATCGGGACGGCGCTCGAGGAGCACACCTCGAGCGGAGTGCTCGCGCGGCCACCAAGCTGGAGGAGGCGAGCACGGCGCGCAGGGTCGTCACCGATGACCGGGCCGTGCAGGAGATCGCTCACGAGATCCTCTGGGTGGCAGGCTGGCTGGCCGATCCCGGTGGCCGGAATCACTCGAGCGCCTAGCGCCGGGCTGCGGACCGGGCCGTCTCACCGGTCCCAGATGCTGCGGTACCCCGGGGAGAAGGCGATCATCGCCGCGAGCAGGGTTCCGGTACTGAGGAGCGGGAGCGCCGGCCCGAGCTCCCAGGGCGAGTCCGCGAAGATGCCGACCAGCATCACCATCCAGGCTCCGATGTTGCCGAGGATGAGCACGATGATGACGGTCACGGCCGTGGCACCCGCCCGGGCGGAGGTCCGGTTCCCCCGGAACACCGGGGTGGTGCAGATCGCCGCGATGATCACCAGGATGAGCACCAGGAACGCGCTCGCGAACAGGATCGAGGCGGCCTCCGGATCACCGTCGTCATCGCGATCGGCGAAACCAGCGAGGAAGAAGAAGAGGTTGAAGACCTCCGTGCCCTCGTCGTCGGTCGTCTGACTGGCGAACGGCACGAACAGCGAGAGGATGAGCGCGACCTCCAGCAGCAACATGGGGATGGTAATCAGGATGGATTCGATGCTCGCCACGCGCTGTTCGAGCCGGGTGCGTGCCGCCTGCGCCGCGACCGACTCGGTCGTACTCGTCTGTTCCTGGCTTTCGGATGCACTCATCGCTGACCCCCGTCTCGGCTACTGCGAAGGCTGGCCACCCGTTGTGTCCTCGACCTCCGACCTGGTCATGGTAGTCGCGACGGACCGACCGCGTCGGAGACGGGCCGAGGGGCTCAGGCGGCGTCCAACTCGGCCGGATGCTCCTCGCGCAGGGCCGGGCAATGCTCGGGCGTCGGGTGGAGCGTGATGTCGATGACCGCTTCGAGGCGGGCGCGCGCCGCCTCGAGGTCCGCCAGCTGCGCCGTGATGCGGTCGCGTTCGGTCCGAAGCAGCTCGAGGGATTCCGGCGTCGCGACCCCGGCGTCGACGCAGGGGAGGAGCTGCACGATGGTGCGGCTCGGGAGGCCGGCCGCGAAGAGCTGCTGCACGAGCTCGACCCGTTCGACCGCCGCTTGTTCGTAGTGGCGCTGGCCGCTCGTCGTGCGCGTAGCGGTGAGCAGCCCTTGCTCTTCGTAGTAGCGGAGCGAGCGGACGCTCGCCCCGGTCCGAGCCGCGAGATCCCCGATGCGCATCGATCTTCCGTTCCTGGCTTGCACCTGACATTGATGTGAGGTCTTAGCCTAACCAGGCTGCTGCGGGATCGCCCCGCACACGGGAAGGAATCATGGACATCGCAGGATCCGTCGCACTCGTCACCGGCTCGAACCGGGGCATCGGGCGTCGCTTCGTCACCCAGCTGCTCGAGCGCGGCGCGGCGAAGGTGTACGCGACCGCGCGCCGCCCCGAGCTCGTCGACATCCCCGGCGTGGAGGTGCTGCAGCTCGACATCACCGACCAGGCCTCCGTCGAGGCTGCGGCCGCGATCGCGACCGACGTCACGCTGCTCGTCAACAACGCCGGCATCGCCACGCAGGGCTCGATGCTGACCGGCGACCTCGCCGACGCGCGTCGCGAGATGGACACCCACTACTGGGGCAACCTCGCCATGGTGCGTGCCTTCGCTCCGGTGATCGAAGGGAACGGGGGCGGGGCGATCGTCAACGTGCTCTCCGCCCTGAGCTGGTTCGCCCACCCGGGTTCCGGCGGATACGCCGCGGCCAAGGCGGCGGAGTGGAACATGACGAACGCGGTCCGTCTGGAACTCACACCGAAGGGGGTCTCGGTGCAGGGGCTGCACCTGGGTGCCGCCGACACCGACATCATGGCGGGCTACGAGGGGCCGATGGTCGACCCGGCGGACGTCGCCCGGGCGAGCCTCGACGGCGTCGAGCAGGGTGTCGCGGAGGTCGTCGTCGACGACTGGAGCGCCATGGTCAAGGCGTCGCTCGCCAACGCCCCCGAGGGGTTCTACGCGCAGTTCGCCTGAGGCCCGCTCCGGTGAGCGGTGTCCCGTCCGGCGTCGCCGGCTCCGGGACGCCGCCGCAGGAGAGCGCGCATACTGGATGCCATGAGTGACGACGCTGGGGCGCAGCCGCAGGGCCGGGGAGCCGTCGACGACGCCGTCCTCGAGGCGACCATCCTCGACCTCCTCGGCAAGCGCGCCGTCACCTCGTCCATCTGCCCGTCCGACGCCGCCCGTGCCGTCGGCGGCGAGGACTGGCGCGAGCTCATGGACGACACCCGCCGGGTCGCCTGGCGGCTCGTCGACGCCGGCCGGGTGCGCATCACCCAGGGCGACGAGGCGGTCGACCGCGAGACCGTCCGTGGCCCCATCCGGATCCGCTGGGCGACGGAAGCCGGGAGTGACACCGAACGGTGAGGCCGGCCCAGACCGGTGATCCGTGCGCCGTCGGCGGTTAGGCTTGGGACATGACCATCGCCCTCGTCCGTCACGGACAGACCGCCTGGAACTTCGAACGACGGTTGCAGGGGACGACGGACATCCCGCTGAACGACACGGGGCGGGAGCAGGCGGCCACGGTCGCCCCTCGCCTCACGGGCACCTGGGACGTCGTGGTCAGCTCCCCGCTCGGACGTGCCCGCGAGACGGCGCAGATCATCGCCGACGCCCTTGGGCTGAAGCTCGGCGGCACCTACCCCGACATGGTCGAGCGGCACTACGGCGACGCGGAAGGCGCGACCGCGCAGATGGTGCTCGACAACTGGCCCGACCACCAGTACCCGAACCTCGAGACCGAGGAGTCGGTCGTCGAACGCGGCATGCGCGGCATCGAGGCGATCACTCGCGACCACCCGGGCAAGAACGTCCTCGTCGTGAGCCACGGCACGCTCATCCGCCTGACCCTCAGCCACCTGTCGGGCACCACGGTCCCGCCGCTCGAGAACTGTTCCGTGTCGGTCATCGAGGCGACCGACGACGGCTGGTCGCTCCTCGACGCCGGAACCGCTCGCACCACCCCGTCCCTCGAGACGGCGCTCTCCGGCCCCACCGCACGGTGACCGGAGACGACACGACCGGCCGTCCGGTCCGATCCGCGTCCGGCATCGCCTGGCTCATCGGGATCGGCCTGACCGCCGGGTTCCTGTCGGGGCTCTTCGGCGTCGGCGGCGGCATCCTCATCGTCCCCGCCGTCGTGTTCCTCCTCGGGTTCGGGCAACGGCTCGCCGCTGGGACCTCGCTCGCCGCGATCGTCCCGACGTCGCTCGTCGGGGTCATCTCCTACGCGGTGAACGGCACGGTCGACTGGGTGGCGGCGATCCTGCTGGCGGCCGGCGCGATCGGAGGCGCCCAGCTCGGCAGTTATCTGCTGGCGAAGCTCCCCAAGAAGGCGCTCCAGTGGGGCTTCATCGGCTTCCTGCTCGTCGTCGTGGTCTCCCTGTTCCTCATCGTCCCGTCCCGCACCGCCGAGATCGATCTGCACGTCGGTTCGATCATCGGCCTCATCCTCCTGGGCTTCCTGACCGGCGTCCTGTCGGGACTCCTCGGGATCGGCGGCGGGGTCGTCGTCGTGCCGATGCTCATCCTGCTGTTCGGAGCGAGCGACCTCATCGCCAAGGGCACGTCGTTGCTCATGATGGTGCCGACCGCGATCTCCGGCACCGTCGGCAACGTCCGGCGTGGCAACGTCGACCTCCGCGCCGCGGCGATCATCGGGGTCGCGGCGTGCACGACGACCGCGCTCGGCGCCATCGTCGCGTCGGTCGTCCCGCCGTTCGTCGGCAACCTGCTCTTCGCGGCGTTCCTCGTGGTCATCGCGATCCGCATGGTGTTCCAGGCGCTGAAGCGCTCCTGATCACCCCGGTCGTCGATCCGGCTCCAAGACCCCCTCGCCGGGCCAGCGGGTAGGCTGGAGGGCGTGTCAGTGAACCCAGAGCTCGCCGGTCGGGTCTTCCCGCCCGTCGCCCCGTACCTGGTCGGACGCGAGAAGATCCGCGAGTTCTCGCGGGCCGTCTTCGCGACGAACCCCATCAACCTCGACCCGGAAGCGGCACGCGCCGCAGGCCACGCCGACGTGGTCGCGCCGCCGACCTTCGCGGTCGTCGTGCAGGAGCACACGCTGCAGCAGCTCCTCGCCGAGCCGGACGCTGGCATCGACTTCAGTCGGGTCGTCCACGGCGACCAGCGGTTCGTGCACCACCGCCCGATCGTCGCAGGCGATGAACTGACCGCGCAGCTGACGGTCACCTCGATCAAGTCCCTGGGCGGCCACTCCATGGTGACGTGCGACTCGGTCATGACCGACGCCGACGGCGAGCCGGTGGTCACCGCGACCTCGACGCTCGTGGTGCGAGGAGACGAAGGATGAGCGACGTGCAGCAGACGACTCCCGCCATGCCCGCCGTCGGCGACGTCGTCGCCGAGCGGACGGTCCACCTCACCCGCGACGCGCTCGTGCGCTACGCCGGTGCCTCGGGCGACTTCAACCCGATCCACTACCGCGACGACGTCGCCGCGTCCGTCGGGCTGCCCGGTGTCCTCGCGCACGGCATGCTGACGATGGGGATCGCCGCGCAGCCGGTGGTCGACTGGATCGGCGACCCCGGCCGCGTGCTCGACTACCAGGTGCGGTTCACGCGCCCGGTCGTCGTCGACCCGGAGACCGGCGCCGAACTCCACATCGTCGCGAAGGTCGGCAAGCTCGACGCGGACGCGCAGACCGCACGCATCGACCTCACCGTCACCTTCGCCGAGCAGACGGTGCTCGGTAAGGCGCAGCTCGTCGTCGGCTTCGCCTGAGCTGCGGAGCGCCATGACCGACACCATCAGTCTGCGCGAGCTCACCACCCTGCAGGTGGGTGGGCCCGCCGCAGCCTTCGTGGAGTGCACGAGCGAGGCCGAGCTGATCGACGCCGTGCTCGACGTCTGGAACACCGACCAGCCATGGCTGCTGCTCGGGGGCGGATCGAACCTCCTCGTCGGCGACGAGCCGATCGAGGCCACCGTCATCAGGGCGGCGAACCGCGGCATCGAACGGCTCGAGGCTCCCGCCGGACGCGTCCGGTTGCGGGTGCAGGCCGGCGAGGACTGGGAGGCGCTCGTCGCCTACACGGTGGAGCACGGCTTCGCGGGCATCGAGGCGCTCTCCGGTATCCCGGGATCCTGTGGGGCGGCCCCCGTCCAGAACATCGGCGCCTACGGACAGGAGATCGTGTCGTCGCTCGTCGCGGTCGATCTGCTCGACGAGGAGTCGCAGACCGTCGAGCGCGTCCCCGCCGCCGAGCTCGGTCTCGGGTACCGGACGTCGGTCCTGAAGCGTCACGGCGGTGGGGAGCCCGAGCGGTCGGGCGTGGTCGTCGCGATCGTCATCGAGCTCGACGACGTCGGTGTCGACGGTCTCGCCGCGCCGATCGCCTATCAGCAGCTCGCCTTCGCGCTCGGCGTGGAGGTCGGCGAGCAGGTCCGTCTGGCCCAGGTGCGCACGACGGTGCTCGCGCTCCGCGCCTCGAAGGGCATGGTGCTCGACCCGGACGACCCCGACACCGCCAGCGCCGGATCGTTCTTCACGAACCCGATCGTGTCCGAGCACGTCGCCCGCTCGCTCCCCGGTGACGCTCCCTGGTGGCCCGTCGACCCGCCGGCCGACGACGACACCGAGTACGTCTTCCCACTCGGCGAGGTCGTCAACCCTCCCCGGCCGGCTCCCGTGGAGCGGCTGGCGAAGCTGTCTGCGGCCTGGCTGATCGAGCGGGCCGGGGTCCGTCGTGGGTTCGCGCTCCCCGGATCGCACGCCGCGGTCTCCACGAAGCACACCCTCGCGCTGACGAATCGAGGCGGCGCGACCGCCACCGAGATCGCCGAGCTCGCCCGCTTCGTGCAGGCGCGGGTCCACGCCGAGTTCGGTGTGCTCCTGCAGCCCGAACCCGTGGTGGTCGGCGTCACGATCTGACGGCGACGTCGTCTTCCAGCCGAACGTCCGCCCACCGCATACCGGCGGGCGGACGACGGATCAGGACGCGAAGAGGCGCTGCAGCCGCTGGACGCCCTCGAGGAGCTGGTCGTCGCCGAGTGCGTAGCTGAACCGCAGGTACCCGGACGGCCCGAACGCCTCGCCGGGGACGGCGGCGACCTCGGCCTGGTCGAGCATGAGGTCCGCGAGCTCGAGTGAGGTCGTGGGCGTCACGCCGCCGAACGTCCGGCCGAGCAGTGCCGTCACGTCGGGGTAGACGTAGAAGGCGCCCTGCGGCGTGGGCGTCGCGAAGCCGTCGATGGTGTTGAGCTCTTCGACGATGAGCTTGCGACGACGGTCGAAGGCCTCGCGCATGGCCTCCGCAGCATCCTGCGGGCCGGTGAGGGCCGCGATCGCCGCGCGCTGCGCGATGTTGTTCACGTTGCCGGACAGGTGCGACTGGAGGTTGCCGAGCGCCTTGATGGCGTCCGCCGGGCCGACGGTCCACCCCACGCGCCAGCCGGTCATCGCGTAGGTCTTCGCCACCCCGTTGACGAGGAGGGTCTGCTCCGCGAGCTCGGGGACCGCCTCGACGATGGACGTCGCACGGACGCCGTCGTAGGTGAGGTTCTGGTAGATCTCGTCGGAGATGACCCAGATGCCGTGCTCGAGCGCCCACTCGCCGATGGCCTTCGTCTGCTCGGGGGAGTAGACGGAGCCGGTCGGGTTCGACGGCGAGACGAAGAGGAGGACCTTGGTGCGTGGGGTGCGCGCCGCCTCGAGCTGCTCGACCGTGACCTGGTAGTTCTGCGAGGCGTCGGCGAAGACGTCGACCGCGACACCGTCGGCCAGGGCGATGGCCTCCGGGTAGGTGGTCCAGAACGGCGTGGGCACGATGACCTCGTCGCCGGGGTTCAGCAGCACCTGGAACGCCTCGTACACCGACTGCTTACCGCCGTTGGTGACGATGACCCGGCCGGGGTCGACCTCGAGACCGGAGTCGCGGAGCGTCTTCTCGGCGATCGCCGCGCGGAGGTCGGGCAGCCCGGCGGCGGGCGTGTACCGGTGCGCCTTCGGGTCGCGCGCGGCGACGAGGGCGGCCTCGACGATGTGCTCCGGCGTCGGGAAGTCGGGCTCGCCCGCCGCGTAGGAGATGACGGGGCGACCCTGCGCCTGCAGGGCCTTCGCCTTCGCGTCCACCTTCAGCGTGGCGGACTCGGCGATCGCTGCGATCTTCGTGGACAGGCGGGGCGTGGAGGTCGATTCAGGCACGACTCCGAGCGTACCCAACCCGGTGTCGCGAGGACAGTGCGTGACGCGGAACGGACCCTATCGGGACCGGGCGCCGTCGACGGCCGCTGCCGCCCAGGCCACACCGACGCCGATGGCGGCGGAGACGCCCGTCAGGAGGTCCTCACGGGTGACGCCCGACCAGCCGGTGTGGGTCAGGCGTTCGGTCAGCAGCGGCATGGCGGCGAAGGCGAGCAGGAGGACGAAAGTCGGCAGGGACCGGCCCCGGACGATCAACCAGACCGCGGCAGCCGTGAAGGCGCCGATCGCGAAGGACATCGATCCGTACAGCAGGAACGGCGGCGTCGCGTTGGTCACGGTCGCCGACCCGAACGCATGGACCGCGAGACCGGCGACGACGACCGCAGAGGCGAGCACGCGTCTTGCCAGGGAGGCCGGGGCGATCAGGGCACCGGCGATGAGGACCGCGCCGCCCACGAAGAACTGGAGGAGCAGGGTGCCGATGACGTCGGCGTCCGACTGGAGCCACATGACATTCAATCCGCCGCGCATGGCGAGGTAGCCACCCAGGACGACGGCCACGAGCGAGGCACCGTATCGGCTCGACGCGTTCCATCGTGGCATCGCCTGCGTCTCCGGCGAGGTCGTTCCGACCGACGGGAGACGGGCGGGCATCGCTTCCTGAACGTTGTGGGTCATACGCCCGACTCTACGGTGTCGGTCGCGGGGCGGCCAGAGCACGGATGCACCGCCGCTCGCCGTCGGTCCCCGGAAGGATTCCGGGCGGCTTCCGACGACGAGCGGCGGGCAGGAGCGCTGGACGTTGCGCACCTACGCCGGGTCGACCAGGTGGCGGGTGTACGCCGGCACGGTGAGGAAGGTCGGGAACTCGTCGCGGAGCGCCACCTCGCGGAACAGCTCGGCGGCGTCGTCGAAGCGGTCCTCGGCGGTCCGGGGGAGCGAGACGAGCAGCTCGTCGAGGAGGCCCTCGACCCGCTCGCGCGTGATCGGCCGGCCGTCGTCCGTCGCGACGTCCTGGTGGATCCACTGCCAGATCTGCGAGCGGCTGATCTCCGCCGTCGCGGCGTCCTCCATCAGTCCGTCGATGGCCGCCGCGCCGACCCCGCGCAGCCAGGAGTCGAGGTAGCGGACCGTGATCGACACGTTGTCGCGGAGGCCGGCGTCGGTGACGGCACGACCGATGCGCACGTCGAGGAGCTGCGCCGGGGTGACCGACACGTCCTCCCGCAGTCGGTCCAGTTGGTTCGGGCGTTCGCCGAGGATCGCGTCGAACTCGTCCCGCGCGGCCCGGATGAGTCCCGGGTGCGCCACCCAGGTCCCGTCGAACCCGTCGGCCGCCTCCCGTCGCTTGTCGGCCGAGACCTTCTCGATGGCCAGCGCCGTGGCCTCCGGGTCCCGGCTGTTCGGGATGAAGGCCGACATGCCGCCGATCGCGTGCGCGCCGCGGCGGTGACAGGTCTGCACGAGCAACTCGGTGTACGCCCGCATGAAGGGCACCGTCATCGTGACCTCGCTCCGGTCGGGCAGGACGAAGCGGGCACCGCGACCGCGGTAGTGCTTGATGATCGAGAAGATGTAGTCCCACCGTCCGGCGTTCAGCCCGGCGCAGTGGTCTCGGAGCGCGAACAGGATCTCGTCCATCTCGAACGCCGCCGGCAGCGTCTCGATGAGGACGGTCGCACGGATCGTGCCGTGCACCAGTCCCAGGCGCTCCTCCGTGAAGGTGAAGACGTCGTCCCAGAGCTTCGCCTCCTCGCTCGACTCCAGCTTCGGGAGGTAGAAGTACGGCCCTCGACCCGCGGCGATGAGGGCCTCGGCGTTGTGGAACGCGTGCAGGCCGTAGTCGACGAGACTCCCCGACGCCGCCATGGAGGCGCCCGTGCGGTCGACGAAGCGCAGGTGCTTCTCGACCAGATGCCAGCCGCGCGGGCGCATGACGATCGTGGGTGTCTCGGTCGCCGTGACGCGGTACTCCTTGCCCGCCTCGCTCGTGAACGTCAGCTCGCCGCGGATCGCGTCGCGGAGTGAGAGCTGCCCGCCGATGACGTTGGCCCAGGTCGGGCTGGTCGCGTCCTCCTGATCGGCGAGCCAGACGTCCGCGCCGGAGTTGAGCGCGTTGATGGTCATCTTCGGATCGGTCGGACCGGTGATCTCGACCCGGCGGTCCTCGAGGCCGGGACCGGCACCGGCGACCCGCCAGGAGGCGTCTTCACGGATCGCGGCGGTGTCGTCGCGGAACTTCGGGTCACGGCCGTTGCCGATCTCGAATCGTCGGCGCATGCGCTCGGCGAGGCGATCGTGCCGGGCGCCCGCGAACCGCTGGTGCAGCTCGGCGAGGAAGGCGAGGGCGTCCGGCGTGAGGATCTCCTCGGAGCGGTCGAGGCGTCGACCGACCACCTCGATGGCGGGGCCGGTGCGCTTCGTCGGAACCGGTGCCGTGGTGGGCGTGGGCGGGGAGGCGAGGATGGTGTTCATGGGGTGACTCCGTTTCGGATGGAGGTGGTGATGGGTGGGGCAGGGCTCAGTGGAACTGCTGTTCCTCGGTCGATCCGGCGAGGGCGAGGGTGGCGCTGCCGGGGTTGAGTGCGGTCGCGACCAGGTCGAAGTAGCCGGTGCCGACCTCCCGCTGGTGCTTCGTGGCGGTGTAGCCGTGGGCGGCCGAGGCGAACTCGGCCTCCTGCAGGTCGACGTACGCGCTCATCGCCCGCTCCCGGTAGTCGCTCGCCAGCGTGAACATCGAGTGGTTGAGGGCGTGGAAGCCGGCGAGGGTGATGAACTGGAAGGCGTACCCCATCGCGGCGAGTTCGCGCTGGAAGGATGCGATCTGCGCGTCGTCGAGGTGCGACCGCCAGTTGAACGACGGGGAGCAGTTGTAGGCGAGCTTCTTACCGGGGAACCGGTCGTGGACGGCCTCGGCGAAGCGACGGGCGAGGTCGAGGTCGGGTTCCGCCGATTCGACCCAGAGGAGGTCGGCGTACTCCGCGTAGGCGAGGCCGCGGGCGAGCACCGGACCGATGCCGTTCTCCACCTCGTAGAAGCCCTCCGGGGTGCGGTTCCCGTTCAGGAACGGCTGGTCGCGTTCGTCGATGTCGCTCGTGATCAGCGTGGCGGCGAGTGCGTCGGTGCGGGCGATGACGACCGTGGGGACACCGGCGACGTCGGCCGCGAGGCGTGCCGCGTTGAGCGTCCGGATGTGCTGGCCCGTCGGCACGAGGACCTTGCCGCCCATGTGGCCGCACTTCTTCTCGGCCGCGAGCTGGTCCTCCCAATGCACGCCTGCCGCGCCGGCCTGGATCATGCCGGACATGAGCTCGTAGGCGTTCAGTGGGCCGCCGAAGCCCGCTTCCGCGTCGGCGACGATCGGGGCGAGCCAGTCGATCGCCTCCCGTCCCGGGGCTTCGCCGAGGGGCGCCTCGGCGAAGTCGATCTGTTCGGCTCGCAGGAGGGCGTTGTTGATCCGGCGGACGACCGCGGGCACCGAGTTCGACGGGTAGAGGCTCTGATCGGGGTAGGTCTGTCCGGACAGGTTCGCGTCGGCGGCGACCTGCCAACCGGAGAGGTAGATGGCCTTGAGGCCCGCCCTGACCTGCTGGACGGCCTGGTTGCCGGTGAGGGCTCCGAGAGCCGGCACCCACTCCTCGGTGTGGAGGAGGTTCCACAGTCGCTCGGCGCCCCGACGGGCGAGGGTCGGTTCCTCGCGGACGCCGCCGCGGAGCCGGATGACGTCGGCCGCGGTGTAGTCACGGCGGACGCCGTCCCAGCGCGGGTCGGTGTCCCACTCCTCCTGCAGCTCCTCGGCGGTCTGCGTCTGGTCGCCGGCACGGAGCGGGCTGCGGTGGTCGGATGGGCTGGTGGCGGCGTTGCTCACGGTGGCTCCTGAGGGTCGGATGCGGTCGGTCTGGAGATGCTGTGGGACCGATCCTGTGCCCGCCGGATCCCCGATGGCCGTGATCCGTGAGCAGAAGAACGGCCGACCTTCTGGTTGCCGGAACTCCCGGGCCGTGTGAGCATGATCCCCATGACCAGCACCGTCGCTGCTCCACCCGGCTCCGCCTCCCCTGGCGACGCCGCCCCCGCTCACGCCGACGCCCTCGTCCTCGGGCGTCGGATCCGTGACGCCCGCCTGCGCGCCGGACTCACGCTCGACGACCTCGCCCGCGCGATGGACCGCGCTCCGTCGCAGGCGTCGGCCGTCGAGAACGGGCACCGCGAGCCGAGCCTGGCGACGCTCCGCCTCATCGCGGCGGCCGTCGACACCACGGTCGACGACCTCCTCCGCGACGAGCCGCCGAGCGAGCGGGCCGCCCTGGAGATCGCCGTCGAGCGGGCACAACGGGGCACGGTCTTCTCCGCGCTCGGGATCACGCCCATCCGTGTTTCACGGGGAACGGCCGACGAGACCCTGCGCGCCGTCCTCGCGCTCCACGACGAGGTCGCCAGACTGCATCGTGAACGGGCGGCGACGCCGGAGGAGGCGCGCCGGGCGAACGTGGCCCTGCGGGCGGACATGCGGGCCGCCGACAACTACTTCCCCGAGCTCGAGGCCGTCGCGAAGGGGCTCCTCGACGCCGTCGGCTACACGGGTGGACCGGTCTCGCACCAGACCGTCTTGGAGATGGCGCAGTACCTCGGGTTCTCGCTCCACTCGGTCTCCGACCTGCCGCATTCGACTCGATCGGTCACCGATCGGCGGAACGGACGGATCTACCTGCCGACCGAGCCGTCGGTGTCGCGCGACTCGCGATCACCCATCCTGCAGGCGTTCGCCAGTCACCTCTGCGGACATGAGGAGCCGAGAAACTACGCCGACTTTCTGCGGCAGCGCGTCGAGACCAACTATCTGACGGCCGCGCTGCTGCTGCCCGAGCGCGACGCCGTCCGGGTCCTCGGCGCGGCGAAGCAGCTGCGACGCATCTCGATGGAGGACCTGCGCGACGCGTTCGCCGTGTCCTACGAGACGGCCGCACACCGGTTCACGAACCTCGCGACGAAGCATCTCGGTCTCCCGGTGCACTTCATGAAGGTGCACGAGTCGGGGACCATCATCAAGGCGTACGAGAACGACGGCGTGACCTTCCCCTCCGACGTCCTCGGTGCGGTGGAGGGCTCGCCGGTCTGCCGCAACTGGACGGCCAGGACGGTCTTCGACGTCGAGGACCGCTTCAGCCCCTGGTACCAGTACACGGACATGGACACCGGCACCTTCTGGTGCACCTCGCGCATCGAGCGGGCGAAGGAGGGGGAGTACTCGGTGAGTGTCGGGGTGCCGTTCGCGCACGTCAAGTGGTTCCGAGGCCGCGAGACGCCGCACCGGGCCACGTCGAACTGCCCGGACGAGCGGTGCTGTCGACGAGCGTCACCGGCGCTCGCCGAACGCTGGGCCGGGCAGGCCTGGCCGGCGGCGCGGACCCCGACGAGTCTGCTCGCGGCACTGCCGACGGGCTCGTTCCCCGGGGTCGACCCCGTCGAGGTGTACGAGTTCCTGGAGGCCCACGCCCCACCTGCAGTGGAGTGAGCTGAGGCGCCCCGTCACGCCGCGGTCCGCGGAACGACGAGGCGCCTCAGCTCGAGCGGATCAGCTCGCGAGGCGCGGGTAGTCGGTGTAGCCCTCGGCGCCGGGGCCGTAGAAGGTCGCCGGGTTCGGCGTGTTCTCCTCGTGCTCGCCGGCCCAGCGCTCGACGAGGTCCGGGTTCGCGATGGCGAGACGACCGACGGCGACGGCGTCGGCGTGTGCGTGCTCGACGAGCGCGATCGCCTCTTCGCGGGTCGTGACGGTGCCGAAGCCGCTGTTCACGATGAGGTTGCCGCCGAAGTGACCGCGCAGGTCCTGCACGAGGGCGCCGGCCGGCTCCTCGTGGAGGATGCTGAGGTAGGCGAGCCCGAGGGGGGCCAGGGCGTCGAGCAGCGAACCGTAGGTGGCACGGACGTCGGCCTCGTCGGTCTCCGCCGTGTCGCCGGCGCCGTTCATCGGGGAGATGCGGATGCCGACGCGAGCTGCGCCGACGGCCTCGGCCACGGCGCGGACGACCTCCGCGACGTACCCGGCGCGGGCCTCAGGGCTTCCGCCGGCGCGGTCCGTGCGCACGTTGGAGACGGGGGAGAGGAACTCGTGGAGCAGGTAGCCGTTGGCGGCGTGGAGTTCGACGCCGTCGAGCCCGGCCTCGATCGCGTTGCGGGCGGCCTGGACGAACTCGTCGCGGACCGTGTCGAGCTCCTCGGTCGTCAGGGCGTGCGGAACCGGGTACGGCTGTGCGCCGGCCGGGGTGCGGACCTCGCCGGTGATCGCGATGGCGCTCGGCGCGACGATGCGGTCGGTCCCGGTGATGTCGGTGTGCGAGACCCGGCCGCCGTTCATGAGCTGCATGACGATGAGACCGCCCGCGCCGTGCACGGCGTCGGCGACACCTCGCCAGCCGGCGACCTGCTCGGGGGTGACGATCCCGGGCTGCCCCGGGTAGGAACGCGACTCGGCACTCGGGTAGGTGCCTTCGGTGATGATGAGGCCGAGGCCCGCGCGCTGTCCGTAGTGCTCGGCGACGAGGTCGCCGGGGACGCCGTCGGCACCGGAACGCATCCGCGTGAGCGGTGCCATGACGACGCGGTTGGCGAGTTCGAGGTCGCCGAGACGGACGGGGGCGAAGAGATCCATGCGGGTGGTGCCTTTCGTGGGGGTGCGGTGCGCGGACGACGCAGCCTCAGGAGGCAACCCTGGATCGTGGACCGGTATTCCGATGAGGCTTCTGAACCTTGTGCTTCTCGCATTCCAGTCGCTAAGCTCAATGCGTGCTCGTCGAGCTCTGTCCCCGCAGCTCGCGGCGAGCACGGCCCGGTACCGACGAATCCGAGGGGGAGGCGTCGGTACCGGGTCCCATTGGGGTGCCGCCTGGCGAGCGATCCTGGCGAAGCCTGTCAGGATACGGAGATGCCAGCCCCCCGATTCGGTCTCGCCGCAGACCTCCGCCGTCCGGAGTCGGGCGAGCGCGCCGAGCGCGTGACCTTCGTCGAGCTCTTCTTCGACCTCGTCTTCGTCTTCGCGCTCACCCAGTTGAGCAAGCTCATCGCCGACGACCAGAGCGTGACCGCGGCGCTCGAGTCGGTCGTCCTCATCCTCGCGCTGTGGTGGTCCTGGGTCTCGACGAGCTGGGTGACGAACTGGCTCGACCCGGAACGCCTCGCCGTACGGCTCGCCCTCATCGGCTTCGGACTGCTCGCCTTCGTGGCTGCGGTCTCCGTCTCGGCGTCCTTCGCGGACCGCGCGCTGGCGTTCGCGGTCGCGTACGTCGTGCTGCAGCTCATCCGCACCCTCTTCATGGTGGTCGCGACCTGGCGGCACGACCGCGACGTCGCCCTGAGTTTCGCCCGCGTCCTCGTCTGGGCGGCGCTCGCCGGGGTCTTCTGGATCGCGGGCGCCCTGGTGCCCTCCGAGTGGCAGCTCCCGCTCTGGGTGGCGGCGGTCGCCATCGAGTACGGCGGTGGGGCGCTCGGCTTCCGCCTCCCGGGCATGCAACGGTCGGAGGTCGAGAGCTGGGACCTCTCCGGCGCGCACCTCTCGGAGCGGGCGTCCCTGTTCATCATCATCGCCATCGGTGAATCGCTGCTCGTAACCGGGTTCGCGTTCGTCGAACTCGAGACCTCACCCGAGGCGGTCGTCGCGATGCTGAGCGCCTTCGTCTCCGCCGCCGCCCTGTGGTGGCTGTACTTCCACCGCACCGAGGCCGTGGGGCGACACGCGGTGGAGGCCGCCGAGGAGGAGGCCGACCGAGCGAAGGACCATCAGCCCGCACGCCGCGGTCCGGGTCGTCTCGGACGCATCGCGCGAGACGGCTACAGCTACGCCCATGTCGTCATCGTGGCCGGGATCGTGCTCGTCTCGGTGGGAGATAAGGAGATCCTCGACCGTCCGGCCGCCGCGGTCGAGCTCGCCGGAGGCGTCGTCATCGTCGGTGGCCCGGCGCTGTACCTCGTCGGCCTCCTGCTGTTCCGCTTCGTCGTCGACCGAGCCCTGCCGGTCGCCCCGCTCGTCGGGCTCGCCGCGCTCGCCGGTTGTGCGCTCGCCGCCCTCTTCGTACCGAACCTGGGCGAGCTCGCCCTCGGCTGCCTCTGCACCGCGGCGCTCGTCGTGGCCGCGCTCACCGATACGGCTCGCCCGACGCGGCGGGTCACTTCGGAGGAGTCGGCCTGATCTGCTCGGCGTCACGGTGCGGCCCGGTGTCGTACCGTGCGCCACCCTCGTCGCTCGGTTGTGCGGCGAGCCAGATGAAGAAGAACCACCCGAAGATCGGGACCAGGGCGATCAGCTGCCACCACCCGCTGTGATCGGTGTCGTGCATGCGTCGGGCGCCGAGCGACAGACCGGGGATGATCGTCGCGAGTCCCCAGATCCCGTACAGGACGCTCTGGGCACCCCAGGCCGGCCCTTCGGAGAGGTCGCCCTCCCAGAACGCCGAGGTCATGCCGGTGGAGACGTCGACGGCCCGCCCGATGGCCAGGAGCGCCAGGGCGATCACCGCGTTGAGGAGCGTCCACCACCAGAACTCACTGCGGCTCGCGCGTCCCGTGAAGATCGGGTAGCGCGCCCAGAATCTGCCGAAGGCCTGGAGCGGTGAGGCTCCCGGAAGCGGGCTGTCGTCCGCGAAGCGCGCAGGGATCCGGCGGTCGTGCTCGCCGTCCGCGCCGGTCGTGGTCGGTCCGTGTTCGTCTGCGCTGCTCATCGTCCCCCCCCGAGGTCGAATCCGTCTTGACGATCCCTACGCTATCAAATCTCCGGCAGGTGTTGTATTTCAGTTGCACATGTGAAATATTAATACCAACAACCCAAGCCGATCTCGGCCCGACTCTGGAGAATCCCCATGACCACCGTTCTGTCCCCCCGCTCCCGCCGCCTCGTCCGCTGGGCTGCACTGCCCGTCGCCGTCCTGGCGAGCGGCGTCATCGTCTCGACCGCGTCCTACTCCGCCTTCACGTCTTCGACCGACAACCCCGGCAACGCCTGGAGTGCCGGATCGATCGCGCTCTCCGACGACGACTCCGGCGCGGCCATGTTCGCCGCCGAGGACCTCCAGCCCGGTTCGGTCGGCGAGAACTGCATCGCGATCACCTCCGACGGATCGCTCGAGTCGGACATCCGTCTCTACGCCGACAACGCCGTTCAGGAGAAGGGTCTCGACCAGTACCTCCGGCTCGAGATCGTGCAAGGCGAGGGCGGCGGGTACGGGTCCTGCGAGGACTTCGTCCCGGCGGCGTCGGGCGCCACCGTCTACAGCGGCACCCTGGCAGCTCTCGCCTCCGCCGCCGTCGACCACGCCTCAGGGATCGGCTCGTGGGCGTCCGCCGGTGGTGGCGAGGAGCGTGTCTTCAAGGTCTCCTACACGCTGACCGCCGACGCCCCCAACACGGTCCAGGGCGGATCCGCCACCGTCGACCTCGTCTGGGAGGGTCGCACGGCCACGTCCTGACCCGACCGGGATGCCCTCGGTCCGAGACCGAGGGCGCCCGCCGTCGCCTCCTCCACCCGCCGCCCTCGACACCCCTGGACTCCTCGTGAACGACACATCGCTCCGCCGGCGCCTCTGGCCGCAGGTGCTCACCGTCGTCGCACTCGGCGCCCGTGTCCTCGCCCTGCTCGCGCTGTGCCTCCTCGCGTGGGCCGCGGTACCGAGGCTCGCGGGCTGGATGCCGACCACGGTGGCCTCCGGCTCGATGGAACCGCGCATCCTCACCGGCGACGTCGTCGTCTCGATGCCGATCGACGGCAAGGACGTGAGCAGCGGTCAGGTGGTGCTCGTCGACGATCCGGCCACCGACGGGTCACTCCTCCTCCACCGGGTGGTGGATCGGGAGGCCGGCGGTCTGCGCTTGCAGGGTGATGCCAATCGGCAGCCGGATCGACTCCTGGTCGACGACGCGGCCGTGCGTGGGGTCGCCGTCCTCCGGGTGCCCTTCATCGGCCTTCCGACCGTCTGGGCGCGAGCCGGGGACTGGGTGCCGCTCGCGCTCACCGGTCTCCTCGCGGTGGGGGTCGGTGGCGCCGTCCTCGGGACGCGCCGACTCCTCGACGAGGAGGGCGGAGCCCGATCGCCGCAGCATCCGCGCCGCGCCGCACTCCCCATCGCCGGCGCGGCGCTCGCTGCGGCGCTCGCCGTCTCGTCCGTCCTGCCGACGGCCGGAGCGACGTGGGCGGCGAGCACCGAGGCGGCCGGGAACCGTCTCGCCGCGGGCACCTTCTCCTGCTTCAACGCGCCGCTCAGCGCGCCGGTGATCCAGTTCGACTTCAACGAGCCGACGGGGACCGCGGTGATCAACCACGGCACCGGGCCGTGGGCCGCCTCACTCGGCAGCGAGGCCTCACGGGTCGCGGGTGGGTGTGGCGACAGCCCGTTCGTCCGCCTGGACGGCTCGAGCCGCACGCAGATCACGATGAACATGCCGGCCGTCGCCCCGCTCGCGTTCAGTCTCGAGGGCTGGTTCCGGACCAGTCAGGCGCAGGGGGAGGTGCTGGGCTTCGGGAACCAGAACGGGGCGGGGTCCGCGGTCAGTGACCGGCACGTCTACATCGGGCCGGACGGGCACCTGAACTTCGGCATCCTGAACACGGGTGTGCACGCCATCACCACCTCGGAGTCCGTCGCCGACGGCGCTTGGCACCACGTCGCAGCGACGTCGTCGCCGGAGACGGGCATGGCGCTGTACCTCGACGGCGACCTCGTGGGGACCGATCCGGCCGCGCTCACGGGGGAGATGCTGGGGTACTGGCGGATCGGCTTCGACGAGGTGCCCGCGGACTGGCCGAACGCCCCGACGTCCTCCTGGTTCGTCGGAGACCTCGACACGATCGCGATCTCCCACCAGGTCCTCTCGGCTACGGAGGCGCATGATCACGCCGCCGCCGGCCGGCAGTGAGCGACACGTCCCGCTGGCAGGGCGCTCGCCGGTTTTACAGCCGGGCAGCCGTGCCGTACACTGGATGGAGGTAGTTGAAATCTGCCATGATTTTCTGCGCCTGTTTTCCATCCTCGTGATGTCAGGCACGGTGCAGCAAGTCGGGGTAGATTCGACCCCTCCAGTGCAACAGCGCTGAAGGGCGGTGGCTCAATTGGTAGAGCAGCGGTCTCCAAAACCGCAGGTTGCAGGTTCAAGTCCTGTCCGCCCTGCGAGTCGGTGCATATGCACCGGCACACGAAAGGTGTAACGAGTGGCCCCGAAGAGTACCGACACGCCCGGTGAGGACGTCGTCGTCAAGGCGAAGGCGGACCGTGCCGAACGGCGCGGCTTCTTCTCGGGCATCGTCCTGTTCCTGAAGCAGGTCTTCGCGGAACTCAAGAAGGTCGTCACGCCGACGCGGAAGGAACTCCTCAGCTACACGGCTGTCGTGCTCATCTTCGTCTGCATCATGATGGCCCTCGTCTACGGCATCGACTTCGTCTTCGCCTGGGTCGTCACCCTGGTGTTCGGCACCGCGAGTTAGTCCCGCTCAGGTTCCGGTGCTCCGGCCCGGTACCCGGGCTCCATCATCACCGACGGCGACACCGCCGTCACGCGCCAGCCTCTGGCGCCGCGGCCGGGATCAACCGTGATCCGCACAACAGAAACGGAATGGAAATCAGTGTCTGAGCGAAACTCGAACGACGTCGACTGGGCAACCGCTGCCGAGCAGTCCTCGGAGGACGACGAGGCCCAGGAGGGCAACGTGCTCTCGGCCGACGAGCACTCCGTCGACCCCGCTGAGCACAACGCCGTCCACGTCGAAGAGACCGGCGACACCGAGGTCGACCTCGACGCCATGCTCGACGCGATGGCGGAAGCCGTCGACCCCGAGGCCGACGCCGTCGTCGACGACGCGCTCGAGCTCGACGAGGCCGCCGAGGTCGAAGCAGCCGCCGAGGCCATCGCCGAGGAAGAGGCCGAGCCGCTCGACGCCGAAGCGGACGCCGACGCCGAGCCCGCTGAAGAGACCGAGGAAGACCCCTACGACGCCTTCCGCAAGGAACTCCGCTTCCTGCCGGGCAAGTGGTACGTCATCCACTCCTACGCCGGATTCGAGCGCAAGGTGAAGGCCAACATCGAGCAGCGCAAGTCGACGCTCGAGGTCGCGGACTACATCTACCAGGTCGAGGTCCCCATGGAGGACGTCGTCGAGATCAAGAACGGTCAGCGCAAGATGGTCACGCGCGTCCGGATCCCCGGCTACGTGCTCGTGCGCATGGACCTCAACGAGGACAGCTGGTCGGTCGTCCGCCACACGCCTGGCGTCACCGGCTTCGTGGGCAACGCCCACAACCCGACGCCCCTCCGCTTCGAAGAGTCCTTCAACATGCTGAAGTCGCTCGTCGAGGTCAAGGAGACCGCGCCCGCCAAGGGCTCCGGCACGAAGGGCAGCGCCACGCAGCAGCGTGTCATCCCCGCCGAGGTCGACTTCGAGATCGGCGAGACGATCACCATCAAGGAAGGCTCGTTCGCGGGTCTCCCCGGATCGATCAGCGAGATCAAGCCCGAGAGCGGCAAGCTCACGGTGCTCGTCTCCCTCTTCGAGCGCGAGACCCCGGTCGAGCTCAGCTTCGACCAGGTCACCAAGCTCTAGCCCACCAGGCTCCCCAGTCCACCGCCGCCCGACGGGCGCGCGGGAGAGCACACATCATCCGATGGTGCTCGAACCCCAGAAGAAGGAAGAAACATGGCACCGAAGAAGAAGGTCACGGGTCTCATCAAGCTGCAGATCCAGGCCGGCGCCGCGAACCCCGCTCCCCCCATCGGCCCCGCCCTTGGTCAGCACGGCGTCAACATCATGGAATTCTGCAAGGCGTACAACGCGGCCACCGAGTCGCAGCGCGGCAACGTCATCCCCGTCGAGATCACCGTCTACGAGGACCGTTCGTTCACCTTCATCCTGAAGACCCCGCCCGCAGCGGAGCTCATCAAGAAGGCCGCCGGCGTCGCCAAGGGCTCCGGTACCCCGCACACCGTCAAGGTCGCGAAGCTCACCAAGGAGCAGGTCCGTCAGATCGCCGAGCAGAAGGCTCCCGACCTGAACTCGAACGACATCGACGCAGCCGCGAAGATCATCGCCGGCACCGCCCGCTCCATGGGCATCACGGTCGAGGGCTAGTCCTTCCGATCCGCACCGGGTGAGCCATCCAGGCCACACCCGCGCACGACTCTTTTTTCACTCGTGGCAGCGCCGGCCAGGCGCAGATGACCACATTTCTCATAGGAGAACGCACATGGCACAGAAGTCGAAGGCCTACCGGGCCGCAGTCGAGAAGATCGAGGCTGACAAGTTCTACACGCCGAACGAGGCAGTCGCTCTCGCCAAGGAGACCGGTTCCGCCAAGTTCAACAGCACCGTCGAGGTCGCCCTCAAGCTCGGTGTCGACCCGCGCAAGGCGGACCAGATGGTCCGTGGCACGGTCATCCTCCCGCACGGCACGGGCAAGACCGCCCGCGTGATCGTCTTCGCGACGGGCCCGGCAGCAGAGGCCGCCATCGCGGCCGGCGCTGACGAGGTCGGTGGCGACGAGCTCATCGCGAAGGTCGCCGAGGGCTACACCTCCTTCGACTCCGCGGTCTCGACCCCGGAACTCATGGGTAAGGTCGGCCGTCTCGGAAAGGTCCTCGGTCCGCGTGGCCTCATGCCGAACCCGAAGACCGGCACCGTGACGCCGGACGTGGCCAAGGCCGTGTCCGACATCAAGGGCGGAAAGATCGAGTTCCGCGTCGACAAGCACTCCAACGTGCACTTCGTCGTGGGCAAGGCTTCGTTCGACGCCGCGCAGCTCGAGGAGAACATCAACACCGCGCTCGAGGAGATCCTCCGCCTCAAGCCGTCCTCCTCGAAGGGCCGCTACATCCAGAAGGGCGCCGTGTCGACCACGTTCGGCCCCGGCATCCCGCTGGACGTCAACTCCATCTAGTCACACCCGTACGAAGGCCCGGTCGCAGCAGTGCGACCGGGCCTTCGTCGTTCCCGCCGGCAGCGTCGTTCCCACCGTCAGGCGACCCCGTAGGATGCGGGGATGGTCTCCACCCGTCCTGCCACCGCCGACGACGCGGCGACGCTCTCCACGCTCGCCGCCGCGACCTTCGGGCTCGCGTGCCCACCGGGGACGACGCCGGCGGACATCGATGCATTCATCGCGCAGCACTTCACCCTGGAACACTTCGAGGAGTACCTCGGAAGCACCAACCGGGCGGTGCGCCTGCTGCTCGCCGAGGACGGCACGGCCATCGGATACACGATGCTCGTGTTCGGCGAGCCGACCGACCCGGACGTCCTCGCCGTGGTCACGCCCCGGCCGACGGTGGAGCTCAGCAAGCTGTACGTCCTCGCCGACGGGCATGGTGGCGGCGTGGCCCGCGTGCTCATGGAGGCGACGCTCGACGACGCCCTCGAGCACGGCGCCTCCTCGGTCTGGCTCGGCGTCAACCAGCAGAACGCGAGGGCGATCCGCTTCTACGAGAAGAGCGGGTTCGTCGTCGTCGGCCGCAAGACGTTCCTCGTCGGCTCCGAGCGGCACGACGACTTCGTGATGGAACGGGTCTCGGGGTGAACCACCCCGGTCCCTGAGCCTGTCGAAGGGCGCGCTCAGCCGTCGGCGACCTTCAGGACGATCTTGCCCTTGGCATGACCGCCCTCGAGGACGGTGTGGGCCTGGTGCACCTCGTCGAGCTCGAACACCTGGTCGACGAAGACCCGGACGTCGCCGGACTCGAGCAGACGCCCGATGGTGTCGAGCGTCGAGCCGTCCGGGGCGACCCGGAACGTCGTGGCCCGGACGCCGACGGCTCGGGCATCCTCGACCAGCGTCGGCCACGACCCCGTCGGCGCGTTCACGATGAGGCCGCCCGGACGCAGGACGGACAGCGATCGTGTCCCCGTGTCGTCGACCGTGTTGCCGATGAGGTCGATCACGACGTCGACCTCCGAGACCACGTCCTCGAACCGCACGGCGTCGTGGTCGACGGCCTGGTGCGCGCCCAGTTCCCGCAACCAGCCCACGTTCCGGCCGGAGCCGGTGGCGATCACCCGCGCCCCGAAGTAGGCGGCGAACTGGACGGCGAAGTGGCCGACCCCACCACTGCCCGCGTGGATCAGGATGCGCTGGCCCTCGTGCGCTTTCGCGACGTCCACGACCATGCCCCAGGCGGTGAGCGCGGCGAGGGGCACCCCGGCGGCCTCGACGTGCGAGAGCGTCGTCGGCTTCCGCGTGAGGCTCAGGGAGGAGACGGCGACGTACTCCGCGTAACTGCCGCCGGTCCGCGGGAACGCGGTCATCCCGTAGACCTCGTCGCCCGGGAGCAGGCCGGCTGCGGGGAAGGGCGACTCCACGACGATGCCGCTGAAGTCGTATCCGAGGACGGCCGGCATGGTCGCGATGGCCGAGGAGACCCCTCGCCCCGACCGGGTCTTCGCGTCGATGGGGTTCACTCCGGCGGCGACGACGCGGACGAGGAACTCCGCCATCACGGGCTTCGGCGTCGGCACCGTCTGCATGTGGAACACCTCGGGGCTCCCGACCGTGTCGATCACCGCAGCCCGCATGTGCTCCGGTGCCGGCTTGACCGCATCAGTGGTGGTCGCCAGCGACCACGAGTGTCCGGCTCCTTGACGCATCGGGTACTCCTTCGTCGTTCGTCCCCCGAACATTCCACCCGACGGAGGTCGGCTCGGCGACGAGTCTCGCTCCGGCACGTGGTCCGGCTCTGTTCTCATCAAAGCCGCCGAATGAGTCGGCACTGTTACGGCGGTGTCAATTGGGTGGAAACGATTCCCCCACCTCGAGGGACACGACGGATGTCGGGTACTGCGGGGCCGCGCGGTCGGTCCGATACAGTGGCGCCATGCGTGCACTGTTCGGAGTCATCAGGATCCTCGCCGGCGGGGTGATCATCGCCGCGATCGTCGGACAGTTCGTCTACACGCTGTCGTTCGGCGATGCGCCGGTGGACTTCGTCGTGAACTTCTTCAGCTACTTCACGATCCTCTCGAACGCGTTGAGTGCGATCGTGCTCCTGATCGGCGCCGGCTTCTGCTTCCGGATGCGACGCGATCCCGCCTGGTACAACCTCCTCCTCGGCAGTGTCGTCACCTACATGGCGACCACCGGGGTGGTCTACAACCTGTTGCTCCGCGGCATCCAGCTCGACCAGGGACACACCCTCGGGTGGTCGAACGAGGTGTTGCACCTCATCGCGCCGATCTATCTGGTGGTGGTCTGGATCGTCACGCCCGGGAAGTCCCGACTGGAGTGGCGGCAGGTGTGGGGGATCATCGCGTTCCCGCTGGTCTGGACCGTGTACACGATGATCCGTGGCGCGATCGTCGGTTGGTACCCGTACCCGTTCCTCAACCCGGCTCAGCCCGGCGGGGTCGGCGCGGTGATCGTGTACATCATCGCCATCGCGGGATTCATCGGCCTCATGGGGTGCGCGGTGATCGCCCTCAGTCGGACCCGGTTGATCCGAGGGTGAGTCGCACGATGTCGTCCATGCCGGGCCTCGCCGCCGGCACCCGTTCGCGAGCCCGCCGCCGACCCGCCCTCGTGTTCGCCACCGTCGGTGGCGTCCTCGTCGTGGTCGCCGCGATCCTGATCTGGGCCGCGCGGCTCAGCCTGGCCAAGAACAGCTACGTGAGCGGGCTCGGCGCCACCGGCGAGGTCACGGCGCCCGTGTTCAACGCGGCGCTCCTCATGGTGGCGGTCGGTGGTCTCAGCATCGCGGTGGCCCTGCAGCGGGCGGCGCGCCCGGGCCGTGGACGTCCGCAGCGGTCCCGGATCGCGGGCATCCTCGTCCCCTGGCTGCTTGTCGCCGGTTCGAGCGTCTGCTTCTTCGTCGCCTCGCAGGTGACCTGCACGTACGAGTGCCCCATCCCCTCGAGCCCGCTGTTCACCGTGCAGGACGCGGTGCACATCTCCTTCGCGGTCCTCGGATTCACGCTCGCCTGCCTCGCCATGATCGGCTCCGCGATCGGTGCCCGGCTCCGGGTCGTCCGGCGCGTGTCGTGGGTGGCCGGTGCGGCCGTCGCGGTCGTCGCCGGCATCGGCGGTCTGCTGTCGCTCGCCGAGATCGGGCAGCAGGTGGGCAGTTGGTTGGAGTTCGCGGCGATGACGATCGCGTTGCTCTGGTTGGTCGGGTGCGGGCTGGCGGAGGCGGTCACCGTCGGGCGGTCGGACGACGGCGGGGGTGTCACCTCGATGGAGGAGGACGCACCTCAGTTCGACACGGCGTCCGGGCTCCGCGGCTGAGTCATCGCGTCGACGGCGGGCGCCGACAGGGCTTCGCGGAGCACCATGATCGCGGCTCCCAGGACACCGGCCTCCTCGCCGGCCGTGGACGTGACGATGCCGAGGTGGCCGGTGGCGAGGGGCATGGAGCGACGGTAGACGACCTCGCGGACGCCGGTGAGGAGATGACCGCCCGCCCGGGTCATGGTGCCGCCGAGGACGATCACCGAGGGGTTGAGGAGGTTGACGACGACGCTGAGGACCTCGCCGATCTCGCGGCCGGCCTGCCGCGTGGTCTCGATCGCCGCGCGGTCACCCGCACGGATGAGGGCGGCGACGTCGCGGCTGCTCGAGGCCTCGACCCCCTGGGCGCGCAGCGCGGTCGCGATCGCGGGTCCGCTCGCGATGGCTTCGAGGTCGCGTTCGTCGTCGACCGGCCGGGGTGAGTCGCGCCCGACGGGAACCTGGACGTGACCGATGTCACCGGCGGCACCGAGGGCGCCCCGCTGCAGCTCGCCACCGGCGATGATGCCGGCACCGATGCCGGTCGAGACCTTCACGTACACGAGGTCGTCCGTGTCCGGCCAGGAGATCGCGTGCTCGCCGAGGGCGAGGACGTTGACGTCGTTGTCGACGAGGACCGGGACGTCGATCGTCCGGCGGATGTAGGCGGGCACGTCGAAGCGGTCCCATCCGGGCATGATGGGCGGATTCGTCGGGCGGCCGGTGGAGTGCTCGACGGGACCGGGCAGCCCGACGCCGACGCCGATGACGAGCGGGGCGGTGGGTTGCGGCGTCGTCCAGGCGAGCGGGTCGGCGAGGAGCGCGGTCGCCGCCTCGACCACCCAGTCCAGGACGGGTTCCGGGCCGGCGGAGATCTCGAGTTCGGCTCGACTCGTCGCGAGGATGGAGCCGGCGAGGTCGGTGACGGCGACCGTCCCGTGCGTCGCGCCGAGGTCGACGGCGACCACGACGCGCGCCAGCGGGTTGAACGCGATCCGGGCCGGCGGGCGGCCCCCTGAGGACGCGGCCTCCCCGGCCGGGCGGAGCAGGTCGGCGTCGACGAGGGCGTCGATGCGCAGGGACACGGTGGAGCGCGCGAGTCCCGTGAGCGTGCAGAGCTCGGACTTCGTCCGCGCCTCACCGCTCCGGAAGAGCTGGAAGAGGTCGCCGGCGCCCGGTGCTCCGGGGGAGGGGCGTTGCGGCTCGTTCATGGGGCACAGTCAACCATCTCGACCGACTTCTGTCGACTTGTCGTCAGAAGTCGAGGCTGAGCAGCGGCTCCCGGAGGGCCGGGGCGGCGGGAGTGGGCTCCGGCAGGACCGGGCGCCGGGCGGCCGGATTGGTGCGGTGGTACAGCTCGTCGATGAGGGCGTTCGCCAGGCCGACGAGCTTCGCGATCTCGGTGTCATCGCGCTCCACCCAGCGGCAGAGCGGCTCGTCGTCGATGGGGACGAAGTCCTTGTGCTCCTCCCAGACGACGAGCGTGCGTTCCGCGCCGATCACGTACTGCTGCCACCACACCTGGCGCAGGTAGTTGCGCGGGATCGAACGCCAGGACTTCGTCGTGGTCTTGATCTCCGCGAGGACGACGGCACCACGTTCGGTGACGGCGATGCCGTCCGGCGTGGCGAGGTGGCGGTGCTCGACCTCCGCCCGGAAGAGGGCCGAGGAGGGGTTGATCCCATGGGTCGCCGCGACCCAGCGGGCGATCTCGGGTTCGCGAGCACGCCCGTGGTCGGTGAAGGCGTTCCCGGAGAAGCCGGTGCCGCCGAGCTTCGCGTCGGCCGCGCGCTGGATGGAGGCCGGGGTGGAGAGGGTCGCGACGTCGGTCGCGGTGATCCCTCGCGACCGTGCCCGCAGCCACGAGATGCGGTCGCTGGAGTCAGCGACGATCCGGGAGAGCAGGGCTGAGTTCACGACTCCATTGTCCCGCACACTTCGGCCTCCGGCGGTATTCGTCGCCGAGCGAGCGACGATGGGCGATGGACTTTTGTTTGACCACCGACAGAAGTGTGGCTAGCCTGGATCACGCAGCAGCGGCTGCCTGACACCGTCATCATTGAGGAGCATCGTGTCGACTTCCCACCTCTCCGTCCAGCTCTACTCGGTACGGGAGCCGCTGAGCGCGGACCGTGCCGCTGCGCTGCAGCGCCTCACCGAGATCGGATTCCGTCAGGCGGAGCCGTTCGGCTTCGGTCCCGGCGTGAGTCTGCAGGACATCCACGATGCGGGCCTCGTCACCCCGAGCGCGCACGGCAAGGTCATCGACGAGGGCATCGACCTCTCGGCCGTCTTCGGCGCGGCCGCCGAGCAGCAGGTCGGCGTCCTCATCGACCCCGCGATCGCCGTCGAGCGGTTCGCCACGGCGGACTCGGTCGCCTCGATCGCCGACGACCTCAACGCGGCGGCCCAGGTCGCCGCCGGCCACGGGGTGCAGGTCGGGTACCACAACCACTGGTGGGAGCTCGAGGGCGACGTCGCCGGCACGAGCCCGCTCGAGCACCTCGCCGCCATCACCGACCCCGCGGTCGTGTTCGAGGTCGACACCTACTGGGTCGAGGTCGGCGGGCGCCGCGCCGTCGACGTCCTCGCCACCATCGGCGACCGGGTGCGGTTCATCCACGTCAAGGACGGCGACGCCTCGCGCGACACGATGAAGCAGCTGCCGGCGGGCGCCGGTGTCGTCCCCGTGCTCGACATCATCAACGCAGCACCGCAGGCGTTGCGCGTCGTCGAGTTCGACGCCTTCGACGGCGACATCTTCCAGGGGCTCGAACAGAGCTTCACCTACCTCACCACGAACGGAGTCCAGGCATGAGCGACAACACCGGAACGGTCGGTGTCGGCCTCATCGGCGCCGGCGTCATCAGCGACCAGTACCTCAGCAACCTCGTCACCTTCCCCGACCTCGACGTCCGCTTCGTCGCCGACCTCGACCTCGAGCGGGCGAAGACGCAGGCCGAGAAGTACGGCGTCCCCGGCCACGGATCGGTCGCCGAACTCCTCGCCGACCCCGAGATCGAGATCGTCGTCAACCTGACGATCCCGAAGGTGCACGTCGAGGTCGCCATGCAGATCCTCGACGCCGGCAAGCACGTGTGGAGCGAGAAGCCCTTCGCGCTCGACCGCGAGAGCGGCCAGGCGTTGCTCGAGGCTGCGAACGCCAAGGGACTCCGCGTCGCGACCGCGCCCGACACCTTCCTCGGTGCCGGCATCCAGTCCGCCCGCCGTCTGGTCGAGGCCGGCGGGATCGGCCAGCCGCTCACTGCCCTGACGCTCATGCAGAGCCCCGGCCCGGAGTCCTGGCACCCGAACCCCGACTTCCTGTTCCAGGACGGTGCCGGCCCGCTCTTCGACATCGGCCCGTACTACATCACCGCCCTCGTGCAGCTGTTCGGCCCGATCGCCCGCGTCACGGCGTTGGCCTCGCAGGCGTTCCCGCAGCGCACCATCGGCTCCGGTCCGCGCGCCGGACAGTCGTTCGACGTGACCGTGCCGACGCACGTGAGCGCCCTCTTCGAGTTCGAGAGCGGCCAGCTCGCGCAGAGCGTGTTCAGCTTCGACTCGAAGCTCGGACGGACGCAGTTCGAGGTCGCGGGCTCCACCGGGACGCTCGTCGTCCCCGACCCGAACACCTTCGAGGGCGAGCTGCTCGTCTACGGCGGTGGCGAGGAGCCGGAGTCCATCCCGTCGACCGGCCCCACGCAGGGTCGCGGGACCGGTGTCGTCGAACTCGCGCAGGCGATCCGCGCCGGACGCCCGGAGCGCGCTTCGGGTGAGCTCGCCTACCACGTGCTCGACGTCATGGTCTCGACCGCCGAGTCCGGCCTCAGCCGCACCTCGGTGGACGTCGTGAGCACCGTCGAACTCGCTCCGGCGCTGCCCGAGGCGTGGACTCCGGCGGACCGTTCCCTCGGAGCATGACCGTGACGGCTCCCGGCATCGCGGTGGTGGGCGGTGGCTTCATGGCCACCGTCCACAGCCGGGCGGCTCGCGCAGCGGGTGCCCGGCTGGTGGGCGTCGTCGCCTCGACGCCCGAGCGGTCGCGTCAGGTCGCCGGCGAGCTGGGGTTCGAGCGCGGGTACGAGTCGCTCGACGCCGTGCTCGCCGATCCGGCGGTCGACGTGGTCCACGTCTGCACGCCCAACGCCCTCCACGCGGAGCAGGCCCTGGCGGCGATCGCCGCCGGCAAGCACGTCGTCTGCGAGAAGCCGCTCGCGACCGACGCCGAGACCGCGCAGCGGCTCGTGACCGCCGCCGCGGAGGCCGGCGTCGTCGGCACCGTGCCGTTCGTGTACCGGTTCCACCCGCTCGTCCGCGAGGCCAGGGCGCGCGTCGCGGCCGGTGACCTCGGGACGCTGCTCACCATCAGCGGGTCCTACCTGCAGGACTGGCTGCTTGCGCAGACGGACGACAACTGGCGCGTCGACTCGGCTGCCGGCGGGCGCTCGCGCGCGTTCGCGGACATCGGGTCGCATCTCGTCGACCTCATCGAGTTCATCACTGGGGCGCGCATCACGGAGCTGAGCTCCACGGTCCGCACCTTCTTCGCCGAGCGCGCGAACACCCCCGAGGTCACCACCGAGGACGCCGCCGCGGTCGTCATCCGCCTCGACGGCGGGGCCATCGGGACGCTGCTCGTCTCACAGCTCGCGCCCGGCCGGAAGAACCGTCTCCACCTGGAGGTCGCCGGCACCGAGCTGAGCATCGGCTTCGACCAGGAGGCCCCCGAGACACTGTGGTTGGGACGCCGCTCCGGCACGCAGCTGCTCCCGCGCGACGCCGACCAGCTGCACCCGGACGCCGCACGGCTGTCGATCATCCCGGCGGGCCACCCGATGGGCTACCAGGACGCGTTCAACGCCTTCATCGCGGACAGCTACGCCGCGATGGCCGGGCAAGCCCCCGACGGGTTGCCCGTCTTCGCGGACGGCCTGCGTGCCGCCCGCATCACCGAGGCGGTCCTGGACGCCGCCGACACCGGCGCCTGGACCCCGGTCGCCACCTCCACCGATGACGAGACGAGGATCACCGCATGACCGACACCACCGACAAGCCCTACGCGAGCCGACTTCCCGTGACGCTGTTCACGGGGCAGTGGGCCGACCTCCCGTTCGAGGAGGTCGCGCGACTGGCTGCGTCCTGGGGCTACGACGGGCTCGAGATCGCGGCGTCCGGCGACCACCTCGACCTGAAGCGGGCCGACGAGGACGACGCCTACCTGCAGTCGCGCCTCGACATCCTCGACCGGCACGGGCTCGAGGTCTTCGCGATCTCCAACCACCTCACCGGGCAGGCGGTGTGCGACGACCCGATCGACTTCCGCCACCAGGCGATCGTCCGCGACTACACCTGGGGCGACGGCGACGCGGAGGGCGTCCGGCAGCGCGCGGCCGAGGACATGAAGCGCTCGGCCCGGGTCGCTCGCAAGCTGGGCGTCGACACGGTCGTCGGCTTCACCGGCTCGAAGATCTGGCAGTACTCGGCGATGTTCCCGCCCGTCCCGGCCTCGGTCATCGACGCCGGCTACGAGGACTTCGCGACCCGGTGGAACCCGATCCTCGACGTGTTCGACGCGGAGGGCGTCCGCTTCGCCCACGAGGTGCACCCCTCGGAGATCGCCTACGACTACTGGACGAGCGTCCGCACCCTCGAGGCGATCGACCACCGCCCCGCGTTCGGCTTCAACTGGGACCCGTCGCACATGATGTGGCAGGGCGTCGACCCCGTCGGCTTCATCGTCGAGTTCGCGAACCGCATCTACCACGTCGACTGCAAGGACACGCGGATCCGGCCGGCGACCGGGCACGCCGGCATCGTCGGCTCGCACCTGCCCTGGGGTGACCCGCGTCGTGGCTGGGACTTCGTGTCGACCGGTCACGGCGACGTGCCGTGGGAGGACGCGTTCCGCGCCCTGTCGAGCATCGGCTACGCCGGACCGATCTCCATCGAGTGGGAGGACGCCGGCATGGACCGCCTGCACGGGGCCGAGGAGGCGGTCGGGTACATCCGGAAGCTGCTCTGGAAGCTCCCCGAGCAGTCCTTCGACGCCGCGTTCAGCACGCAGTAGGGCGCGGTCCCTGGAGCTTCCACCCGGTCCCTGAGCCTGTCGAACGGCGGTCGGCGGCTACAGCGCCTTCGCAGCGGCGACGAGCACCTGGTTGAGCGTGGGTGCGCCCGTGGCGCGGAACACCTCGGTGCCGTCGTCGCTCGTGATGATGACGGTCGGCGTGGACCGGATGCCGTCGGCTTCGGCCTCCGCGGACCGAAACGCGACGTCGCGCTCCTCGACGACGGCGCCGGCCACGAGTGCCGGGACCTCGGCCAGGACCGCGCGAGCCTGCATGCAGGGGGCGCAGAAGGCGGAGGTGTACAGGGTGAGCTTCACGCTTCGTCCAACGCCCACCGGCCGTCCGTCATTCCGCCGGTCGCCGGTTCCTGGGTGATCGGTCAACCCGTCGCCGCTTTCCGGGCCGATGCACCAGGATGGGCGCATGAGAATCGCAGTGACGGGAGGCTCGGGCAAGCTCGGGCGAACAGTGGTCGGCCATCTTCGGGAACACGGCCACCTGGTAATCAACTTCGACCAGGCGGGGGAGCGCGGTGACGGCTTCGTCCGCATCGACCTGCGGGACGCCGGGCAGGTGTTCGACGCCCTCACCGGGGTCGACGAGCAGGCGCCGGACGGGTTCGACGCGGTCGTCCACCTGAGCGCCATCCCCGCGCCAGGGCTCTCGACGAACACGGCGACCTTCCAGAACAACATCATCGGCACCTACAACGTGTTCAACGCCGCCATCAAGGCGGGCATCACGAACATCGTCACGGCGTCGAGCGAGACCGTCCTGGGTCTGCCGTTCGACACCCCGCCGCCGTACATCCCCGTCGACGAGGCCTACGCCGCCCGACCCGAGTCGACGTACTCGCTGTCGAAGCACCTCGAGGAGCAGCTGGCGATCGAACTCACCCGGTGGCACCCCGAGCTCAAGATCATCGCCCTCCGCTTCTCGAACGTGATGGACGAGGCCGACTACGCGGCGTTCCCGTCGTTCGACGCCGACGCCACGCTCCGCAAGTGGAACCTGTGGGGCTACATCGACGGGCGGGACGGCGCGCAAGCCGTGCGCCTCGCCCTCGAGCACCAGGCCACCGGCTTCGACCGCTTCATCATCGCGGCGGCCGACACGGTCATGTCGCGCGACAACACCGAGCTCGTCGCCGAGGTCTTCCCCGGGGTCCCGGTGAACGGCGACATCGCCGGCAACGGGACGCTGCTGTCGATCGACCACGCCCGCGAGGTCCTCGGCTACGACCCGAAGCACAGCTGGCGCTGACCCGTTCTCAGGAGTTCCTCGGCGCGTCGCTCGCTCGCGAGCCCGGCGCGCCGGAGGACTCCTGAGAACGGGACGTCAGAGGGTGTCGTTGAGCTTGGCGAGCAGCTCGGCCAGGCGGCGGACCTCCGCCTCGTCCCAGGACGAGAGCTGCTGGTAGAGCATCGCCTGGTCGTTGGCCCGTGTCGACTCCATCCGGCGCTCGCCCTCGGCGGTCGCGACCACGAGACTCGCACGGCCGTCCTCCGGGTCCGGCGTCTTCGTCACGAGGCCGAGGGTCTCGAGCTGGTGGACGAGCCGACTCACGGCACTCTTGTCGATCGCCAGCATCTCCGCCAGGGCACCGGCACGCACCGCTCCGGAACGCGACACCATGCTGAGCAGCTTGTAGCCGGCCGGCTGGAGCCCGGGGGAGATCCGTTCGGCCCGATCACGGATGCCGTTGCGGATGCGATTGATGAGCAGGGCGAACTGCTCCTCCACCGCCCCGATCGCGAGATCGTGCGCGGTGCCGGCCGCTGCGTCGTCGGCAGCGGCCGGCCCGGCCTGGGCGTCGTGATCGATGGACATCGTTCGCATTGTACGGACTAGCGACCGTGGCGGGGGCTGTGCGCCCCGGTGCCTGCGTCGGCACGCGAGTCGACGTCCTCGTCGCGTCCGCGCTCCAGCCGCGTGTCGGCCTCGCCACCGATCATGGCCTCGGCCACATCGAGCGCACCGGTCGCGAACGACTGGGTCGAGGTCGATGCGGTCGTGGTCGAGACGGAACCGGTGGCGGCGCCGACGAGTGCCGGTTCCCCGCCACCCTGCTCGGCCATCCGCTGCACCGCGTTCTTCGAACCGAGCTTCTTGTTCGGCAGGAAGATCACGGCGAGGATCGTGAGGATCGCGAGCGGCGCGGCGACGAGGAAGATGTCGGCGACCGCGTCCCCGTAGACCGACTCGATGATCGTCCGCACCGACTCCGGCAGGGTGCTCACCTTGGGGATCGTGCCGCTCGACAGCGTCTCGGCGATCTTGGCACCGGGAGCACCGAGGGCGACGATGGCCGCCTGCAGGTCGTCCTGACGGTCGGATAGCATGTCGGTCACCTTCGTGGCGAGCACCGAACCCATGACCGACACGCCGATCGTGCCGCCGAGGCTCCGGAAGAACGCGACACCGGCGCTCGCCGTACCCAGCTGCTGCGGCAGGACGTCGTTCTGGACCACGAGCACGAGGTTCTGCATGACCATGCCGACGCCCGCGCCGAGCACGAACATGTAGACGGAGACGAGCAGGTAGTTCGAGTCGTAGTGGATCGTGCTCATGAGGAACAGGCCGACGGTGAGCAGGATGGAACCGACGATGAGGTACGGCTTCCAGTGGCCGAAGCGGGAGATGAACTGCCCGACGACGATGGAGGCGATCAGCAGACCGCCGATCATCGGGAGGGTCAGCAGACCGGACTCGGTCGGCGTGGCACCGCGGGCCAGCTGCATGTACTGGCTGAGGAAGACGGAGGTGCCGAACATCGCGACACCGACCGAGATGCTCGCGATGACCGCGAGGGTGAAGGTGCGGTTCTTGAAGAGCGACATGGGGATGATCGGCTCGTCGACCTTGATCTCGACGATGACGGCCGCGGCGAGCAGGAGGACGGAGACACCCACCATGACGAGCGTGGTGAAGCTCGCCCACTCGAACTGCGTGCCGGCCAGCGTGACCCAGATGAGCAGCAGCGAGACGCCGCCCGCGATGAGCGCGGCACCGAGGTAGTCGATCTTGACCTTGCCGACGGTCCGCTTCGGCAGGTGGAGCGTGCGCTGCAGGAGGAAGATCGCCGCGATCGCGAAGGGGACGCCGACGAAGAAGTTCCAGCGCCAGCCGAGGGAGTCGGTGAGGAGACCGCCGAAGAGCGGGCCACCGACGGTGCCGACGGCCATCACGGCGCCGAAGAGGCCCATGTAGCGGCCGCGTTCACGCGGGCTGATGATGTCGGCCATGATGATCTGGCTGAGCGCGGTGAGTCCGCCGGCGCCGAGGCCCTGGAGCACGCGGAAGCCGATGAGCGTGCCCGTGTCCTGCGAGAAGCCGGCGAGTGCCGAACCGAGGACGAAGATCCCGAGGGCGAGCTGGATGAGCAGCTTGCGGTTGAAGAGGTCGGCGAACTTGCCCCAGATCGGGGTGGAGACGGTCGTGGCGAGCAGGGTCGCGGTGACGACCCAGGTGAACGCGGTCTGGTCGCCGTTCAGGTCGGAGATGATGCGGGGGAGCGAGGTGGAGACGACGGTTCCGGCGAGGATCGAGACGAACATGCCGAGGAGGAGGCCGGATAGGGCCTCGAGCACCTGGCGATGCGTCATGCCGTTGTCCGCCCGCCCGGGCGTGACGGTTGCAGTGGTGTTGGTAGACATGGGCTCCGCGATCGTGATGACGTCAGGTAGTTGATATGCGTCAACTATATGACAAGTAGTTGATCAGTGTCAACCAATCGCGACGGCGGGGTATTCCCGTTGCCCTGCGACAGGCACAGAGGCCGGGGAGGGGCGGCTCGGGGAGCGGATGGAGCCGCTCCCCGAGCACGTCCTTGAGCGTCCCGTTCGCGATGTGCAGGCGCCGCTCGGCGCGCTTCGCGACGGCCGAGTCGTGCGTGACGATGACGACGGTGAGCCCGCGGTCGCGCCACAGGCCCTCGAGGAGGTCCATGATCTCGTCGCGGGTCTCCTCGTCGAGGTTGCCGGTGGGTTCGTCGGCGAGCAGCACTCGGGGTTCCTTGACGAGCGCACGGGCGATCGCGACCCGCTGCTGCTGCCCGCCCGACAGCTCGGTGGGGAGGTGGGAACCCCGCTCCGCGAGTCCGACGGACGCGAGCGCCGCTCTGGCCCTCGTCTCACGTTCGGCCCGCGGGGTGCCGATCGGGACCAGGGCCATCTCGACGTTCTCCTGCGCCGTCAGCGTGGGGATGAGGTTGAACCCCTGGAACACGAAGCCGATTTCCGTGGCGCGGATCCTCCCGAGCTTCGTCTCGCTGAGCGTCGAGAGGTCGTCGCCGGCGAGGGAGATGCCACCGGCGGTCGGTCGGTCCAGCGCGCCGAGCATCTGGAGGAGCGTCGACTTGCCGCCGCCGGTCGGGCCTTGGATGGCGACGAGCTGGCCGTCGGGGATCTCGAGGTCGACGCCGTCGAGCGCCGTGACGGAGCGCTTCGCCTGGCGGTACTGCTTGGTGAGGCCGGTGATCGTGTACATGGGGTCCTTCGTTCTGCTGGGTGGAGTGCTGCGTGGGACCGCCGGATGGTCGCGCGGAGCGGACCGCCGGCGGCGGCCGGTTCGTCGCCTAGGCGACGGAGCGGAGCGCCTCGGCCGGACGGAGTCGTGCGGCGCGCCACCCGCCGATGGCACCGGCGAGCAGCCCGCCGAGGATGGCGATCCCGACGGCGATGACGATGATCCAGGCGGTCACGGGAGCCTGGAGGACGATGTCGGTGGTGGTCGCGGTCGCCGCGCCCGGGGCGCCGCCGAATCCACCGGCCGCTCCCGCCGTCGCGTCCGACGGCATGCCCGCAGCGCCGCCGGGGCCGCCGAACCCGCCGCCGGCGGAGGTCGTCGCGGCCGCGCTGAGTGTCGGGGCGACGAGGTTCACGACGAGGATGCCGACGAGGCCGACCGCGACACCGACGGCGCCGCCGATGAGCGACTGCACGACGGACTCGCCGGCGACCTGGCCGACGATGCGCCGGTTGCTCCAGCCGATCGCCTTGAGCGTGCCGAACTCGCGGGTCCGGCGGGTGACGCCCGAGATCGTGAACAGGATCGCGATGAGGAACGCGGCGGCGAGCACGATGAGCGACAGCCAGGTGCCGAGGTTCGACACGAGCGTCGATGCCGAGGCGAGCGAGCCGGACACGGTGGACGCGAGGTCCTCCTGGGTGCTCACGGTCGTGTCGGGCAGTGCCGTCTCGATGTCCGTCTGGACCTGCGCGATGTCGGTCGACGAGGCGGCCTGCACGTACACGTCGCTGACCTGGCCGTCGAGCCCGGCGAGCGTCTGCGCGACGTCGAGGGGGATGTAGACGTTCGACGCGGTCGTGGCGTCGGCTCCGGAGGCGGTCACCGTGCCGACCACCGTGAACGTGGTGCCCGCGAGGTCGATCGTGTCGCCGGTGGCGATCCCCGCCTCGGTGGCGTAGGCGGCGTCGAGGACGGCGACGTCCGTGCCGGCGTCGTCGGCTGCGAGCGAGCGACCGTCGCTGAGCGTGACGGCCGAGAGCGGACCGACGGCGTCGCCCGAGGGGTCGAGCCCGAGGACCGTGAAGGAGTCGATGCCGAAGGAACTGCCGCCCGCGCCGTCCGGACCGCCCTGTGGCGGGGTCGCGCCGGTCGCGTCACCGCCGGGCACGCCTGCCGTCCCGTCGGATCCCTGCGCCTGGGAGACGTCGGGCAGCTCGCCCGTGAAGGTCGTGTTCGTGAGCGACAGCGTCGCTGCCGCGGCCTCGACGTTCGCGACGTCGGTGATCGTGTCGAGCGCCGTCGCATCGAAGGTCGACCCGCCACGCGCCGCCTCGAGCCGAGACTGGTCGACGGTCGTCGTCCCGTCGCTCGTCGCCCCATCGCCCGAACCGAAGTCGAAGGTCTGGCCGGGGCCGCCGCCGTCCGTCGGCGCCTCGGCGGCCTGACTGACCGTGATGTCCGTTCCGACCCCGTAGACGGATTCCAGCACGGACGCCTGAGCCGTCTTCACGCCGGCGGCGACGGAGTTGACGATGATCACGAGGGCGATGGCGAGCGCCATCCCGATGGCGATGATGACGGTCTGTTTGCGACGACCGACGAGTTCCCGCCGGAGATACGTTCCGAACATGTCTGCGTTTCCTTCTGCTCCTGGTCCACGTGTCGGCATCCCGTTGCGCGGCGCCGACGATCCGCACGTCGCGGATGACTCGGACCGGACGCTACGGAGGCTCACTTGGCCTGCGCCTCGGCGACGCTATGAATCGGCCCAGGCCCTCGACGGGCGCTCCGTCGGCTCCAAGGAGGCTCAGCATCCGTCTGGCCGGTTCATGGACAGCTCATAGGGTCGGGGCCAATACTGAACGCGTGAACATGCAGACCCAGGCGTCCGGTGCGGCGCGAAGCGCACTCAAGCGGGCCGACGGCACCGCCGTGCGAGTGCTCGTCGTCGATGACGAGGCGACCCTCACGGACCTCCTGCAGATGGCCCTCCGGTACGAGGGTTGGGAGATCCGGACCGCCGCCGACGGTCGGGAGGCGCTGACGATCGCCCGCGACTTCCGACCGGATGCCGTCGTGCTCGACATCATGCTGCCGGACCTCGACGGGCTCCAGGTGTTGAACCGCCTGCGCACCTCGGGAAGCGACGTGCCCGTGCTGTTCCTCACCGCCAAGGACTCGCTCGACGACCGCATCGCCGGCCTCACCGCCGGGGGAGACGACTACGTCACGAAGCCCTTCAGCCTCGAGGAGGTCGTCGCCAGACTCCGCGGCCTCATCCGCCGATCGACGCTCCTCGCGGCGGACGAAACCGGTCCGGACATCATCGTCGGCGACCTCGTGTTGAACGAAGACAGCCACGAGGTGACGAGGGACGGGGAGTCCATCGAGCTCACGGCGACCGAGTTCGAGCTGCTGCGCTTCCTCATGCGCAACCCGCGTCGGGTCCTCAGCAAGGCGCAGATCCTCGACCGGGTGTGGAGCTACGACTTCGGCGGTCGGGCGAGCGTCGTCGAGATCTACATCTCCTACCTCCGGAAGAAGATCGACGCCGGACGTGAGCCCATGATCCACACCGTGCGCGGTGCCGGCTACATGTTGAAGATCCCGACGGTCAGTTCGTGACCACGGGCGCCCCAGCCGCCGACCCGGCAGCGACGACCGTCGGCTCCGTCCACCCGAAGCGCGCGCCCTGGACCCTGCGTCGACGCCTGATGGTCGTCGTCGTCGGGCTGCTCGCGCTCGGCAGCGTCGTCGTCGGCGTCGCGAGCGCCGTGGCGGTGAGCGGCCTCCTCACCGAGGGCGTCGACAACCAGCTCACGAAGGCCGCCGAGCGGATCGTCGACTACGGCCGGAACGGTCAGCTGTCCACCCCCGACGCGGTGCCGGACTCGGAGCTGCCCGGCGGGTACGGCGGCGGGGGCGGCGGAACCCGCGAACCTCCGGCCTTCATCGGCGCCCCGGGGCTCGGGCCCGGGGCGCTCGGAGCGATCGTCGTCGACGGCACGATCGTGAACGCCGGCTACCTCAACGCCGACGGCAGTACCGTCCCGTGCACGGAGAGCCAGGATGCGATGATCCTGACGGTCTCCGCCGGTGGCCGCCCATCCACCATCGACCTCGGTGCCTACCTCGGCGAATACCGGGTCGTCGCCGTCACCGACGCGAGCGGCGCGACGAGGGTCATCGGGCTTCCGCTCTCCGAGGTCACGTCGACGGTCATGCAGCTCGTCACGCTCATCGCGATCATGAGCGTCGTGGTCCTCCTCCTCGCCGGCCTGGCCGCGTTCGCGATCGTCCGGTACTCGCTCCGCCCGCTCGACCGGGTCGTCGCCACGGCCGCCGTCGTGGCGGAACTCCCGCTCGACCGTGGAGAGGTCGCGCTGGCCGTCCGGGTGCCGGATTCCGACACCGACCCGCGGACCGAGGTCGGCCGCGTGGGTTCGGCGATCAACCGCATGCTCGGCCACGTCTCCTCCGCGCTCAACGCACGGCAGGCGAGCGAGAACAAGGTCCGCCGGTTCGTCTCCGATGCGAGCCACGAACTGCGGACGCCGCTCGCGTCCATCGCCGGCTACTCGGAGCTGGCCGCCCGGAGGTCCGACACGCTCCCCGATGACGTGACGCACTCGCTCGGCCGCATCCGCTCCGAGGCCGGCCGCATGACGACGATCGTCGAGGACCTGCTGCTGCTGGCGCGTCTGGACGAGGGACGGGAGCTCGCCAAGCGCCCCGTCGACCTCACCGAACTCGTCATCCACACGGTCGGCGACGCCCACGTCGCCGGTCCCGGGCACGTCTTCGAACTCGACTTCCCGGAGGAGCCCGTGCTGGTCACGGGGGACGCGTCGCGCCTGCAGCAGGTGATCGTCAACCTGCTGGCGAACGCGCGGACGCACACCCCGGCCGGGACGACCGTGCGGACGGGGCTCGCGATCGAGAGCGGTCCAGGCGGCGAGCTCGCGGTCCTGACCGTCGCGGACGACGGGCCGGGGATCGACCAGGCCCTCCAACCCAACCTGTTCGAACGCTTCGTGCGCGGCGACGACTCGCGGTCACGGGCCACCGGGAGCACCGGCCTCGGGCTGGCGATCGTGCACGCCGTCGTGACCGCACACCACGGTTCGGTCTCGGTCGAGAGTGTCCCCGGGCGGACGGTGTTCCGCGTCGAGCTGCCGGCTGCTGCGGCTCCGGCTGGGCCTGTCCGAGCGGGGGAGTGATGCGCGTGCGGCCGGGTAGCGTGGTCCCCATGTGGGTGAAGGTGTGCGGACTGTCGGAACCGTCGAGCGTCGCGGCGGCGGTCGAAGCGGGGGCCGATGCGATCGGGTTCGTCTTCGCGCCCGGATCGCCCCGCACCGTCGAGCCGGAGATCGTCGCCTCGCTGGTGGCCGACGTCCCCGAGCACGTGCTCACCGTCGGGGTGTTTAGGCGGCAGTCGGTCGAGGAGGTCTCGCGCATCGCGGGTGAGGCCGGGGTGCAGGCGGTCCAGCTCCACGGCGACGAACCGCCCGAGGCGTTCCACGAGCTGCAGGCGATGGGGTGGCGGACCCTCCGGGCGACCTCGGCCGTGCGCTACGCGTCCCAGAACGCCGCAGAGCGCGCCGCCTTCGCGGAGGAACTGCTCCTCCTCGACGCACCCGACCCGGGCGCCGGCAAGACCTTCGACACGATCGCCCTCACCGCGAATCCGCCGACCCGCACCTGGATCCTCGCCGGCGGTCTGACCCCGGCGAACGTCGCCGGTCTCGTCGCGGAACTCCGCCCGTGGGGGGTCGACGTCTCGAGTGGGGTCGAGTCGTCGCGCGGGGTGAAGTCCCCCGAGCTCATCCGGTCGTTCGTGCACGCCGCCCGCACCGCCCGGGCGGTCTGAGCGTCCGAGGCGCACCCGCTGGTCCGGGATGTGACCAGCACGCTACATTCGTCGGATGAGGCGGTCGGTCGACCGCGACGACGACGAGGAGCGCACCACCGTGATCGACACCATCCTGCTCGCCGCGGACGACAACGGTCGTGCCGCCATCGAGTTCATGAACGCCCCCGCCAACGTCTTCGGCGGCATCATCGGCTACGTGCTCTTCGTCGCATCCGTGTGGGGCATGTTCGAGAAGTCCGGTCGCGCGGGCTGGACCGCGCTCATCCCGATCTACAACTGGTACGTCGTCGTGAAGCTCGCCGGCTTCACGGGCGCGGCCACGATCCTCTACTTCATCCCGCTCGTGAACATCGTCTTCGGCTGGGTCGTCGGATGGCACATCGGCAAGCAGTTCGACAAGAGCACCGTGTTCCGCGTCTTCGGACTCATCCTCTTCCAGCTGATCGGATTCTTCATCCTCAGCTACGGCTCGGACCGCTTCCTCGGCAAGCAGGCCGACCGCTCCTAGACGCCCCCGGCGGGCACGAAGGCGTCACCGGGACGGCCAGGCCCACGGCGGCGTCGACAACAGGCCCTGGTCCGCGACCAGGGTCTCGCCGAGCTGCTTCACCAAGCGGTGCTCGTGCACGTCGCCGGCCTCCAGCATCGCGTCGATGAGTGGGCGGGCGTGGGAGACGACGATGAGCTGGGTGTCGGCGCTCGCCGCGGTGATGAGGCTGGCGAGGTGGGGCAGGAGCTCGCCGTGGAGACTGGTCTCCGGCTCGTTCAGCACCATGAGCTCCGGCGGGCGCGGGGTGAGGAGCGCCGCGACGAGCAGCAGGTAGCGGAGCGTACCGTCGGACAGCTCGCCGGCCGACAGGGGCCGGAGCATGCCGGGCTGCTCGAACTCCAGGCGGAACACCGCGTCATCGGCGCGCACCCGGAGTCGACTGCCGGGGAAGGCCTCGTCGACGGCGGCGTCGAGTCGGTCGGCACCACCGGACTCGATGATCGTCTGCACGGCGGCCGCGAGGTCCGATCCGTCGTGCCCGAGCACCGGGGTGCGGGTGCCGACCTGCGGGACCCGGGCCGGGGCATCGCGGTCGGTCCGGAACTGGTCGTAGAACCGCCAACCGCGGACCTGGCTCCGGATGCGCAGGACCTCGGGCGTCGCGTCGGCGTCGGAGAACTCCGTGAGGATGCTCTCCGACACCCCGAGCGCCCGGCCGGCCGGCCGCCAGGACCCGTCACGGACGCGGACCGCCGGCCCCTGTCGGTCGACGAGCAGGCTGCTCGGCTTGGCCAGCGCGCCGGCGAAGATCTGCTCCCGTTTGATCTCGGGGTCGCGACCGAACAGGGTGCAGGAGGGCTGCGGGATGCCGAGGTCGACGAGGTAGCCGAGGGTGTCCGTCGCGAAGCCGAGGAGGAGGCTGACCGGACCCGAGCGTCTCGTCCCGCGGATCGGGGTGCCGCCGTCGACCGCGGCGTGCTGCACGTGCTCGGGCCCCGCCCAGAGGGTCGAGGAGAGCCCGCCGTCCCGGGCGAGGGACCCGACCACGTCGCCGTCGCCCGCACTCGCGAGGAGTCGGAGCGCGCGGTAGAGGTTGGACTTCCCGGAGCCGTTCGATCCGGTCACCACGTCGAGACCGTGCAGGGGCAGCACCGTGTCGCGGATGGACCGGTACCCGGCGATGGCGAGTGTCTGCAGCATGCCTCCATGATGTCGGCCACCGGGGACATCGTCCGGTGGGGCGGTCTGCCGTGCTCCGATCGTCTCCGCCGTGCTTCTGCGTGTGCTACGGTGGTGGAAACCAAAGACCGCCGGTCACTGTCGCGTGCAAACGAGACAGTCGAAGGTTCTCATGACGAGACGTCCAGCGCAGGTGTATGAAGATCTGATCGAGGCTCGCCTCTCCCCAGCTCCGTGCGCTTGCGCCGGAGCTTTTTTCATGCCCGAACCCTTCGCCGGCCCGGCGGTTGATGCGTGCGGCCTCCGCTGCACGCATACAAGATTCGAAAAGGAGTGGCCATGGCGAACAAGGAAGCCTCGGTTGCCGAACTCACGGAGAAGTTCCAGAGCTCGACCGCCGTTCTGCTGACCGAGTACCGCGGCCTCACTGTTGCTCAGCTCAAGACCCTGCGCAAGAGCATCAGTGCGGACGCAACCTACGCCGTGGTGAAGAACACGCTGACCAAGATCGCGGCGAACAACGCCGGCATCTCGTCGTTCGACGACGAGCTCGCCGGTCCGTCCGCGATCGCATTCGTGCACGGTGACCCGGTCACCGTCGCGAAGGCTCTTCGTGACTTCGCCAAGGCAAACCCTCTCCTCGTGGTCAAGGGCGGTTACTTCGACGGTAACCCGCTGACCGCTGAAGAAGTCGGCAAGCTCGCCGACCTCGAGTCCCGTGAAGTGCTGCTGGCCAAGCTTGCCGGCGCCGTCAAGGCCTCGCTGTTCGGAGCTGCCTACCTCTTCAACGCACCGCTCTCGAAGGCCGTTCGCACGGTCGAGGCGCTGCGCGAGAAGCAGGAGTCCGCGGCCGAGTAATTCGGTTCCGCGAACAATCAACCCCGTACCTGTGCGCCGCGTGAAGCGGTTGCAGGGCATGAAACAAGGAGAACAATCATGGCAAAGCTGTCAAACGAAGAACTGATCAACGCCTTCAAGGAGCTCACGCTCATCGAGCTCAGCGAGTTCGTCAAGCTGTTCGAGGAGACCTTCGAGGTCACCGCTGCTGCTCCCGTCGCCGTCGCCGGCCCGGCTGCTGCAGGCGCTGCTGTTGAAGAGGTCGAAGAGAAGACCGACTTCGACGTCATCCTCGAGGCTGCTGGCGACAAGAAGATCCAGGTCATCAAGACGGTCCGCGAGCTCACCTCGCTCGGCCTCGGCGAGGCCAAGGCTCTCGTCGACGGCGCTCCGGCTGCCGTCCTCGAAGGCGCCAACAAGGAAGCCGCTGACAAGGCGAAGGAAGCCCTCGAGGCTGCCGGCGCCACCGTCACGCTCAAGTAGTCGGTTCCCTACGGGGGACAACCACTGGGCTGGCGCCCGACTCCGGTCGGTCGCCGCTGACGATCGCGGATCTTCCTGACGAGTGCTGCACGCACTCAGCAGAGACATCCGTGATCGGAGGGCATCGCCCCCGATCCGTTCGGGAGCGATGCCCTCCGTCCGTTAACCGGAGGGCCCGCGATTCGTCGTACCGCTCTCCGCACGCACGCGCGGATGCTCTGCACCCGTCGACGACGTTCGTCGACGGTTCACGCAGGCATCCGCGTCGTCGTCCCCACTCCCCGTGAGGGTGGTGCTCGATGCGGTGCCCGAATCGGGAGAACCCATCACCATGAACACCCGTGCACGCTGGCGTGCCATCACCACCTGGATCCGGGCGCGGCTTGCATCCGTGCCCGACCGACCGGAGCGGGCCGCCGACGCCCGTCCTCCGGATCCCCGGGTCACCGTGTCCTTCACCACCTGGATGCGCTGACCCGACGACGAGCCGGTCCCCGACGTGAACCCGCGTCGGGGACCGACCGGTGGTAGATGTATAGCTGAGCTATGTATACTGGTCTCATCATGACCGAGAACACCACGCATTCCCCCCTGCACACGATCCTCGGCGACCTCATCACGGCATCGCACCGGCTCACCCGCCTTGCCGCCCAGGCCACCGGATCCTCCGAATCACCAGCCGTCTGGCGCACGCTCTCCGTGCTCACCACGGTCGGGCCGGTCCGGGTCGGCGAACTGGCCCGACAGAGCCGCGTCTCGCAGCCCACCATGACCAAGCTCGTCCAGAGCCTCGACGAACGCGACTGGATCAAGCGCATCGCCGACGTCGACGACCACCGGGCCTGGCTCATCGCCATCGCCCCCAAGGGGACCGCGGCCCTGCTCGCCTGGCGCGACGAACTCACCGACGCCCTGGAGCCGGCCTTCACGGACCTGGGCGATGACGACCTCGCCGCCATCGCGCGAACGGTCGAGATCATCCAGGAACGCGTGGCCGTCGAGGTCGCCTCGGAGCTGACCGCATGAGCCGGGACACCGCTGCGCACCCCGTCACCCCGATCGCCACTTCGAACGCCGCCGGTGGACACGGCCACGGCGGAGGGCTCGCCGGGATCCTCCACCAGCCGAAGGCCGTCTGGGCCGTCGCCTTCGCCAGCGTCATCGCGTTCATGGGCATCGGCCTCGTCGACCCGATCCTCCCCGCCATCGCCGAAGACCTGCAGGCGACCCCGACACAGGCCGAGATGCTCTTCACGAGCTACCTGCTGGTCACCGGTGTCGCGATGCTCTTCACGAGCTGGCTCTCGAGCCGGATCGGCGCCAAGCGCACCCTGCTGATCGGCCTCGCGCTCGTCGTGGTGTTCGCCCTGCTCGCCGGGCTGTCGGACTCCGTCGGCGCCGTCATCGGCTTCCGTGCCGGCTGGGGACTCGGCAACGCCCTGTTCATCTCGACCGCGCTGGCGACCATCGTCGGTGCGGCCAGCGGTGGTCGTGCGAACGCGATCATCCTCTACGAGGCGGCGCTCGGGCTCGGCATCGCCGTCGGCCCGCTCCTCGGCGGCCTCCTCGGCGGCATCGGGTGGAAGTGGCCGTTCTTCGGCACCGCGACCCTCATGGCCGTCGGGTTCATCGCGATCGTGGTCCTGCTGAAGACGGAGGGGCCGAAGCCGACGCCGCTGAAACTGTCCGCGCCGTTCCGTGCCCTGGCGATCCCGTCGCTCGGCATCCTCGCCGCGGCAGCGCTCTTCTACAACATCGGCTTCTTCACCCTCCTGGCGTACTCGCCGTTCCCGCTCGGGCTCGACGCGATGGGACTCGGGTTCACCTTCTTCGGGTGGGGCGTCGCGCTCGCGATCACGAGCGTCTTCGTGGCGCCGTTGCTCACCGCCCGGATGCGCCGGACCTCGGTCATCAAGCTGGTGCTGCCGCTGCTGGCACTCGACCTCGTGGTCGGCGGCCTCCTCGTCGAGTCGACGGCCGGTCTCATCGTCTGCATCGTCGTCGGCGGGCTCCTGCTCGGCGTGATGAACACCGTCCTCACCGAGGCCGTGATGGAGGCGACGGACCTGCCGAGCAACGTGGCGTCCTCCGCCTACTCGTCCGTGCGGTTCCTCGGGGGAGCGATCGCCCCGCCGGCCGCCGCGGAGATCGCGAAGCTCGTCTCGCCGGCCGCGCCGTACTACGTGGCCGCCGGGTCGATCGTGGTCGCCCTGCTCATCGTCGTCATCGGCCGCAAGCACCTCGCCCGGGTCGACGGGCCCGTGGAGAGCGACGTCGACGAGGCCATCGCGATCACGGCAGCTGACGCGAGCTGACCGCTCCGGCAGGCCCGGAGGTGGACTGGAGGCTCACTCCGCCCCTTCGGGCCGTGTCGTGGTCTGTCGGATCATCAGCCGCGTCGGCCACTGCACCTCGGTGACCGCGTCGCCACCGGCCTCGCCGTCGGGGTCCTGGGGGCGACGGCCCTCCTCGAGGTCCTGGAGCAGGATCTCGACGGCGCGACGACCCTGTGCCCTGGGTTCCTGCTCGAAAGTCGTCAGCGCGAACATCTCCGCGTAGGAGTGCCCGTCGATGCCGATCACCGAGAGCTCCGCCGGAACGGTGATCCCGAGGCGTCTGGCGGCGATGATGATGCCGATCGCCACCTCGTCGGTCGACGCGAAGACCGCCGTCGGCCGGATCCGGGCGTCGCGGAGCAGCTGGGCCGCGGCCTCGTAGCCGCCGGGCAGCGAGTGGACCGCCGGCAGGACGTGCACGGTGGAGGCGAGGCCGGCCTCCTCCATCGCCGCCAGGTAGCCGGCGAGCCGTCGGCCGTGGACGGTGTCCGTCTGCAACTCGGCGTCGTGACCGGTGATGTGCGCGATGCGGGTGTGCCCGAGCGTGATGAGGTGCTCCGTCGCCTCCCGCCCGATCGCCTGGTCGTCGATGTTGATCGAGTGCGCTCCCCGGATGTTCCCGCCGATCGAGACCAGCGGCCTCGGGTTCGCGAGCAGGCGGGCGATCTCGTCCTGCGAGGCCTCGATGCCGATCGAGATCATGCCGTCGAAGCGCTTGTTCGTGAGGTACGAGTCGAAGATGCGGTCGCGGTCCGCGGCGTCCGGCGGCAGGTGGTGCAGGGTCAGGTCGTAGCCCCTGGCGCGCAGTGCGCTCTCGGCCCCCTCGAGCACCTCGCCGAAGTACCAGCGGTTGAGGAACGAGGTGAGGACCCCGATCGCCAGGGTGCGTCCGGTGGACAGGCTCGCGGCGATCGGTGACGCGACGTAGCCGATCGTGGCCGCCGCCTGGACGACGCGTTCGCGCGTCTCGGTCGACACGTATCCGCGTCCGGTGAGCGCTCGCGAGGCCGTCGCTTTCGAAACGCCGGCGAGGGCCGCGACATCACTGATGGCACCACTCATGCCGACTCCCTCCGTTGGGTAGCACCACCATAGCGAATCTGGAACGGACCTGGAACACGGGCATGGAACGGATCCATAACGGCTCGGCCACGATTCCGGCGCAAATCCGCGTGATTTCGGTGGGAGCGCTCTCACTGTCTATTTCGTTATGTTCTCGTGCTTGCATCCTGGTCCGCGGTGAAGTACTTTGACGCATGGAAACGGTTCCGCATCCGGAACGATTCCGCACCAGTGCATCATCGGAACGGCTCGACCCTGGAGTCGTTCGAACCTGCAGCACTCAATGAGGAGGACACAGATGAGTTTCATTCGGACCCGCCGGACGGCCCTGCCGCTGGCCGTCCTGGCCGTCGCGGGCGTCGCGCTCACCGCCTGTTCAGGCGGATCCGGCAGCAGTGGCGGTGGCGACGACGACAAGACCGTCACCATCTACGGCACGATTGCCGACACCGAGGCGGAGCTGCTCGAGCAGAGCTGGGCCGACTTCGAGAAGGAGAGCGGCATCACGATCAAGTACGAGTCCTCCAAGGAGTTCGAGTCGCAGATCGGTATCCGCGCGCAGGGCGGCAACCCGCCCGACCTCGCGATCTTCCCGCAGCCCGGCCTCCTGGCCGACCTCGCCAAGCGCGACTACCTGAAGCCCGCTCCCGAGGGCGTCACCGCCAACGTCGAGAAGTACTGGTCGAAGGACTGGGCCCGCTACGGCACCGTCAACGACACCCTGTACGGCGCTCCGCTCATGGCGAGCGTCAAGGGTCTCATCTGGTACCAGCCGTCGAAGTTCGCCGAGTGGGGCGTCGAGGTCCCGAAGACCTGGGACGAGCTGCTCGCCGTGACGAAGACCATCCAGGAGAAGACCGGTGCGGCTCCCTGGTGCGCCGGCTTCGGCTCCGGCGACGCGTCGGGCTGGCCCGGCACGGACTGGATCGAAGACCTCGTCCTGCGTCAGCAGGGCCCGGACGTCTACGACGACTGGGTGGCCAACAAGGTCAAGTTCACCGACCCGAAGATCAAGGAAGCCTTCGACTCGGCCGGCGAGATCCTCAAGAACCCGGAATACGTCAACGCCAGCTTCGGTGACGTGACCTCGATCAACTCCACGGAGTTCGGCGACGTCGCCCCGGCACTCGCGTCCGGCGCTTGCGCGCTGCACCACCAGGCCTCGTTCTTCTCCGGCTTCCTCGAGGACGCCGGCGCGACCGTCGCTCCCGACGGTGACGTGTGGGCCTTCGTGACCCCCGGCATCGAAGAGGGCGAGACCGCCGTCACCGGTGGTGGCGAGATCGTCGGCGCGTTCAGCGACGACGAGAGCACCGTCAAGGTCCAGGAGTACCTGTCGAGCGCCGAGTGGGCGAACAGCCGCGTGAAGCTCGGCGGCGTCATCTCCGCCAACAACGGCCTCGACCCGGCCAACGCCTCCACGCCGATCCTCAGCCAGGCGATCGAGATCCTGCAGGACGAGAAGACCACGTTCCGCTTCGACGCCTCCGACCTGATGCCAGGTGCCGTCGGCGCCGGAACCTTCTGGAAGGGCCTCGTGAACTGGATCAACGGCGACGAGACCGACCAGGTGCTCAAGGACATCGAAGCCGGTTGGCCGTCCGCCGAGTAGTCGACATCCGGAACTGCTGCTCATGAGCGGAAGCGTCGGAGGGTGATCACCCTCCGGCGCTTCCGCCTCGGCAGTGGATCCCCCTAGGGTTCACTCAGGGTCCAACGCCGTACTCGAAAGGCTAGCTATGTCAGGTTTCCTCAACTGGTTGGGCGGACTCCCACCGCTCGCCCAGATCCCGATCGTCGTCATCGCCTTCGCCGCGGTGGTCGCCCTCCTCCTCTTCTTCGTGGACATCGCTCCGCGCAAGGGCACGCTCTACACGGTCATCCGCCTGGCGTTCTGCGTCCTGGTGCCCGTCATCGTCGTCCTGTTCTTCGGTTCCTTCCTCTGGGCCGCGGCCGTCGCCGCCGTCCTCGGCGGGGTGCTCTTCCTGCTCGACTACCGGTCGAAGAAGGGCGTCGGCTACCTCGTGCAGCTCGTCGGCTTCCTCGCACCCGCGTTCCTGCTGCTCCTCATCGGCCTCATCCTCCCGACGATCAACACCACCATCGCCGCGTTCATGTCGGCCTCGGGCAAGAACTTCGTCGGCTTGAACAACTTCATCTGGCTGTTCACCCAGCCGAGCGCCATCCGGACCGTCGTCAACACGATCATCTGGGTGCTCCTCGTCCCCGCGCTGTCGACGGCGTTCGGTCTCGCGTACGCGGTGTTCATCGACAAGTCCCGCGGCGAGAAGTACTTCAAGATCCTCGTCTTCATGCCGATGGCGATCTCCTTCGTCGGAGCGTCCATCATCTGGCGCTTCATCTACGCCTACCGCGAGGCGGACGCCACCCAGATCGGTCTGCTCAACCAGATCGTCGTGTGGTTCGGCGGCACCCCGGTGCAGTGGTTGCAGAACGAGCCGTGGAACACGCTGTTCCTCATCGTCGTGCTCATCTGGGTGCAGACCGGATTCGCGATGGTCGTCCTGTCCGCCGCGATCAAGGGCGTCCCGACCGAGCAGATCGAAGCCGCCGAGCTCGACGGCACCAACGGTTGGCAGCGCTTCACCAACGTCATCGTCCCCGGTATCCGCTCCTCGCTGGTCGTCGTCGTGACGACGATCTCGATCGCGTCGCTGAAGGTCTTCGACATCGTCCGCACCATGACCGCCGGCAACAACGGCACCTCGGTCATCGCGAATGAGATGTACACCCAGTTCAAGAACTTCGAGAACGGCCGGAGTGCGGCGTTCGCCGTGATCCTGTTCATCCTCGTGCTGCCGATCGTCATCTACAACGCGCGGCAGATCAAGAAGCAGAGGGAGATCCGATGAGTGCTGTGCAGCCGATCGAACTACCGATCGACGACTCCACCAAGAAGCAGCTCGAGCAGGGTGAGCGCGGCATCGAGGCCGCGAGCCGCCGGACGAAGAAGCGCCTCACGAGCCGTGGCGCGACCATCGCCGCGGTCGTGATCGCGGTCCTCTGGACGATCCCGACGTTCGGACTCTTCGTCTCCTCGTTCCGGCCGGAGCAGCAGGTGAAGACCACCGGTTGGTGGACGATCTTCGCCGACTTCCAGGTCACCATCGACAACTACGTGCAGGTGCTCCAGGCGGGTAACTCGACGCTGAACCTGGCGGGGTCGTGGGTCAACTCGATCGCCATCGCCATCCCGGCGACGCTCCTCCCGCTCGTGATCGCGAGCCTCGCGGCGTACGCGTTCGCGTGGATCGACTTCCGTGGCAAGAACTTCCTGTTCATCATGGTGTTCGCCCTGCAGGTCGTGCCGATCCAGATGGCCCTCGTGCCGCTGCTGTCGACGTTCTCCCGTGGGCTGAACGTCTTCGGTCTGCAGGTCGGTGAGGGTCTGGACGCGAGCGGCACGTTCGCGCAGGTGTGGATCGCGCACACCATGTTCGCGCTGCCGCTGGCGATTTTCCTGCTGCACAACTTCGTCGCGGAGATCCCCGGCGAGGTCATCGAGGCGGCCCGGGTGGACGGTGCCGGTCACGGCCAGATCTTCTTCCGGATCGTGCTCCCGCTGACGATGCCGGCCATCGCGTCCTTCGCGATCTTCCAGTTCCTGTGGGTGTGGAACGACCTCCTGGTCGCCCTCATCTTCGCGGACGGTGAAGTCGCGCCGATCACGAAGCTGCTCGCCGAGATCACGGGTACCCGAGGGAACGAGTGGCACCTCCTCACGGCCGGTGCGTTCATCTCGATCCTCGTGCCGCTCGTGGTGTTCTTCGCCCTGCAGCGCTACTTCGTCCGCGGGCTCCTCGCCGGTTCGACGAAGGGCTGACCCGACGCCGCGGTTCGATCCTCCGATCGACAGCGTCGTCGGTGTGCCGATGCCCCGGGAGCTCACGCTCCCGGGGCGTCCGTGCGTCTGCGGGCCGTGCTGCGTTCGGTTCTGTTTCCTCCTCCCTAACTCAGGAGCGTCTCGGCGAGTCTCGCTGAACAAGTGCGTGGCGGACGCGACGCGCCGCGCCTTTCCTGAGTTAGGGAACGTCGAGACCGAGGTCGGGCAGCTGCTGTATCGATCAGGAGCGGCGAAGCGCGGCTTGAGGAGGTGGGCCGACAGGACCAGCATCCAGCGCCGATCGGATGGCACCCAGGACGACGTACCAGTCGTTCATGACCATGCGATACGTGAACCTCAACACCCGATACCCCTGCACGACCAACTGGGCGTCCCGCCAGCGGTCCTCTTCGTGAGCGTCGCGATTGTCGTGGAACTCACGACCATCCCATTCGAGGACGAGCCATCCGTCGATCACCTGATCGACCCGGCCGACAGCCGGGATGGCGACCTGGTGACGCCCGACGATGCCAGCGGACTCGAGGCGGATCCGAGCGATGCTCTCGAGGACACTGTGGCAACCCGGTTCCACACGTGGTAGCCGCTCAGCGTGTTGCGACGGAAGTGCGTCGATCCAGGAGGGGAGTGCTGCGGACAGGGCGGGTTCGAGGTGGGTGAACGAGTCCATGGCCGCCCCGACGACCTCGGGGTGCTGGCAGTCAACGAGGTGGCCGATCACCTGTCGCCGTGATTCGACAAGCATCGGGAGGAGGGTGCCGCGGGGAGGGGCTGGGGGCCAGTCGTCCCAGTGCAGCACGGCGTCCTCGCGGGCCTCGGCCGGCGGACGTTTCCACCGCTCATCGGCCGACCGGAGGCGGGCTGCGTTCGGCGGCAGCGCGACATGGAGTCGAGACGTCGACGGCACGGCCCAGCCATACCAACGTGCTGCCGAGACGCAGCTCAGTCGGCCCCCGACTCGCACAGCCCTCACCAGGTCACTCGGTGCGTCCGGCGCCGCGTACCAGCCGCGCCGCACGCGGATCAACATCCCTGTCTCGACTGCGATCCGAAGCGTCTCCTTCGTGTGCCCGAGCCGCCGGAGCTGATGGACGGTGGCGATTCCATGAGCGGGCTCGAGGAAGGTCGTCGCGATCGTCATTCCCCGATCGTGTGCGCCGGGGCTGGTCGTCTCATGCCCGATCACGTCCGCTGCGTAGGGTTACGCGCACAGACCGGCTGTGCAGGAGGGTGGTGCCTGGCTTGCCCAACTCAGGAAGCTGGCGGCGTGTCGCGCCGGTCGGCAGTGCAGGATGGGACGCCGCGCCGGAGAGGTCCTGAGTTAGGGAAAAGAACGGGCCAGAGTACGGAAGCGCGGGTGGGGGCGGGGAGGTCGGTGGGCGGGGATAAGGTGGCGGGATGAGCATGCACGGGGGACGGGGCGGACCACGCGGTGGTGCCCCCGGGGGTGGCGGGCCCCGCGCCGGCAGCCGCGTGAGCGGCGGCGACACCGAGGCGCAGAAGGCGCTCAACGCGGAGGCTCCGAGGATCCCCGACCTCGGGAAGCGCATCGTCGCCCTGTTCGTCCCGTTCCGCGCGAAGATCATCCTCACGATGGTGCTCGTCGTCGTCGGCGCCGCCCTCGCGGTGCTGCCCCCGCTCCTCGTGAAGCAGGCGTTCGACGTCGGGCTGTTCCCCACCGACGGTGGCGCCCCGAACCTCGTCGCCCTCGCGGAGATCGTCGGGGTCATGATCGCCCTGTTCATCATCGCGGCCCTCCTCGGCGTCTGGCAGACCTACCTCACCGCCACCGTCGGCAACAGCGTCATGGGCGCCCTGCGCATCAAACTGTTCTCGCAACTCCAGGCGATGGAGCTGAGCTTCTTCACCCGCACGAAGACGGGCATCATCCAGTCGCGGCTGCAGAACGACGTCGGTGGCGTCGCGAACGTCCTCACCAACACGGTGTCGAGTGTGCTCGGCAACACCGTCACCGTCATCTCCGCCCTCGTCGCCATGCTCATCCTCAACTGGCAGCTGACGATCGTGGCGCTCATCCTCATGCCGATCCTCGTGGTCGCCCAGCGTCGGGTCGGCCAGGTGCGTGCGCGCATCGCGACGAAGACGCAGGAGTCCCTGTCGGAGATGACGGCGATCACCCAGGAGGCGCTGAGCGTCTCCGGGGTCCTGCTCGCGAAGAGTTTCAACCGCCAGGACACCGAGGTCGAACGCTACAGCGCCGAGAACCGCACCCAGATCCGCCTCCAGGTGAGCCAGGCGATGAGCGGCCAGTGGTTCTTCGCGATGGTCAACATCTTCCTGTCGTCGATCCCGGCGATCGTCTACCTCGTCGCCGGCTACCTCATCACCGGGGGCGTGACCGACGTCACCGCGGGCTCCATCGTCGCGTTCACGACGATCCAGGCGCGCCTCCTGTTCCCGCTCATGGGCGTCATGCGCGTCGCCCTCGACCTGCAGACCTCCGGCGCCCTGTTCGCGCGCATCTTCGAGTACCTCGACCTCAAACCGTCGATCGCCGACCGCCCAGGGGCCGCGCCGCTTCCGGACACCGCCCCCGCGATCCGCTTCGACGACGTCACCTTCCGGTACGCGGACGCACAGGACGACTCCACCCCGACGCTCGACGGCGTCTCGTTCACGATCGAACCCGGACAGTTCGCGGCGTTCGTCGGGCCGTCGGGTGCCGGGAAGACCACCATCTCCTACCTGATCCCGCGGTTCCAGGAGGTCTCCGGCGGCCGGGTCACCGTCGCCGGGGCCGACGTCCGCGACGTCACCCAGGCCTCGCTCGTGTCACGCATCGGGATCGTCAGCCAGGAGACCTACCTCTTCCACGCGACGATCGCGGAGAACCTCCGGTACGCGAAGCCCGACGCGACCGCCGAGGAGCTCGAGGCGGCCTGCCGGGCGGCGAACATCCACGAGGCGATCATGCGCTTCGAGGACGGCTACGACACGCTCGTCGGTGAACGCGGGTATCGCCTGTCGGGCGGCGAGAAGCAGCGCATCGCCATCGCGCGCGTGCTACTGAAGGATCCTGAGGTGCTCATCCTCGACGAGGCGACGAGCGCCCTCGACACGATCTCGGAGCGGGTGGTGCAGATCGCCCTCGACGACGCGACCCGTGGACGCACGACCGTCTCCATCGCCCACCGCCTGTCCACGATCGTGCACGCCGACGTCATCTTCGTCCTCGACCGCGGCCGCATCGTCGAGCAGGGCACGCACCAGGAGCTCCTCGCGGCCGGTGGCGTGTACGCGACCCTCTACGCGCAGCAGGCCGTCACCGCCTGATCCGGGCGTCACGCGACGCACGGCACGGACACCGAGCGCCCGCCGCGTCGGACCGTTTCCGAGGTGTCCGGGCGGGTCGTCGTGCGGTTCTCGGACAACCGTGGTCCAGCCATTGTGGGCCCGGGTCGCGGGTGGCTAGAGTGAGCGCCATCGTGACCCCCGAAGGAGGGGGTCCGACCGCGCACCGCCGGATCGAGTAGGGGACTCGTCGATGACCGCAGCTGTGGACGCACCATCCGGATCCTCGCCCGACGCCACCGCGCCGACCGACCCGCCGGGGCCGCCGATCCCGCCGGCGCCGTCCTCCGCGGCCCGCAGCCGTGGACTCGGTCGTGGTCGGTTCGGTCGCCCGGGCTTCAGCATCCAGTCGAAGCTGCTCGTCATGCTGTTGATCGTCAGCGTCGGCGCATCGGTCGTCACCGGGATCGTCGGCTATCTGTCCGGCAGCGACTCGCTCCGGCAGGCGTCGTTCGAGCGGCTCACCGAGGTCCGGGAGTCCCGCGCCCGCGAGATCACCAACTACTACGAGCAGACGCGCGACTCGCTCGTCGTCTACACCCGTGGCACCACGGTGGTGGATGCCATGAACGGCTTCCACGACGCCTTCCACGAACTGGAGGAGCAGCCTGAGGACCCGGCGCGCTCAGCCTCGGTGACGTCGTTCTACGAGGACACCTTCGCACCGGAGCTCGCCGAGCGAACCGGGGACGAAGCCGACCCGTCGGCGTTCATCCCGACGAATCCGGCCGAGACCTACCTGCAGTCGGTCTACACGCCTGAGGACCTCGACTACGACACCGCCATCACCGTCGACGACGCGGGCGACGGCAGCGCCTGGTCGGCCGTCCACGCCCGATACCACGACTACTTCCGCGAGATCATCGACCGCTTCGGCTACGAGGACGCGCTGCTCATCGACGACGAGGGCGACGTCGTCTACAGCGCGTACAAGGGGCCGGACCTCGGCACGAACGTGCTCACCGGGCCCTACCGCGGCGGCGTCCTCGAGGACGGCTTCACCGCTGCGCTCCGGTCGAACGCGATCGACTACGTCGGCATCACGGACTTCGAGCGGTACCAGCCGTCACTCAACGTCCCGACGCAGTGGATCTTCTCCCCGGTCGGCGAGAACGGGCGGATCGACGGGGTGATGGCGCTGCAGGTCCCCATCGAGGCGATCAACGACATCATGACCGGGTCCGGTGAATGGGAACAGGACGGCCTGGGCCAGACCGGCGAGACCTACCTCGCCGGCCCCGACCAGCTCATGCGCTCGACCTCACGCCTGCTGATCGAGGACCCGGAAGCCTACGAACGCACCGCGATCGCCGCCGGGACACCGCCCGAGACGGCAGCCCGTGCGGTCGCCGTCGCGGGGACCATCCAGATCCAACCGACTCGCACCGTCTCGGTCGAGCGGGCCCTCGCCGGGGAGACGGGCACGACGATCGGGCGCGGCTATCTCGGCGAGGAGAACCTCACCGCATACACACCGGTCGACATCGACGGGCTCCAGTGGGTGCTCGTCGCCCGGATCGACTCCGCCGAGGCCTTCGCCCCGGTCACCGACTTCACCCGGAACCTCATCATCTCGGTGCTCGCGATCATCGTCGTCGTGTCGCTCCTCTCGCTCCTGCTCGCCCAGGTGTTCGCCCGCCCGGTGCGATCGCTCGTCGGTGCGGTCCGGCGCGTGGCCGGCGGTGACTACAGCGTCGAGGTGCCGAACACGAGGCGTGACGAATTCGGCGACCTGGGTGCGGCGTTCAACGACATGAGCCGGAGCCTCCGGGTGAAGCAGGAGCTCATCGACGAGCAGCGTGCGGAGAACGAGCGGCTGCTGTTGACCCTGATGCCCGCGACCGTCGCGAAGCGGTACAAGGAGGGGGAGGAGACCATCTCCGAGGTCCACCAGGACGTGTCGGTCATCTTCGCCGACCTCGTCGGGTTCGACGACCTCACGAGGGGGCTCGACTCCGAACGGGAGCTCTCCCTCCTGAACGGTCTCGTCCGCAGCTTCGACGAAGCCGCCGAACGCCTCGGTATCGAGCAGGTGCGGACGCTGCGGGAGGGGTACCTGGCGAGCTGCGGATTGATCGTCCCGCGCGTCGACAACGTCCGGCGCACCCTCGACTTCGCGCTGGAGATGCGCACGATCGTCGAACGGTTCAACGCGCAGCACCAGGCGAACCTGACCCTGCGGGTCGGCGTCGACGCCGGCGTGGTGACGAGCGGGCTCGTCGGTCGGACGAGTCTCGCCTACGACATGTGGGGCGACGCGGTGAGTCTCGCCAACCGGGTGCAGTCCGTGGCCGGGACGGCGGGCATCTTCGTCAGTCAGCGCGTCAGGGACCGGCTGCAGGACACCGTGACGTTCGAGGCCGCCGGCACGGTCGAGACGCGCGAGGGTCCGCAGGCCGTCTGGCGGGTCGTCGCAGGGCCGACGTCGTGACCGAGGTGTGGCAGGAACCGTGGTTCCCGTGGGCCGTCGGGCTCGCGGTCGGCGTCCCCGTGCTGCTGATCGTCCTCACCGAGGTGCTCGGGGCGCTCAGCCGTCGCGGGAGTGCCGCGGCGAAACCGGTCCGCCTCCTGCGCAACTTCGTCGTCCCGGTCGGCGCGGTCTTCGCCCTGGTGGTGTTCGCGACGGCGCGGGCGGACGACATCACCTGGGTGCGTATCGTCGGGACGCTCCTCGGCTTCCTGCTGATCCTGCTCATCCTGTCGGCGTTCAACGTCGCCCTGTTCACGAACGCCGAGGAGGGATCCTGGCGCGATCGGATCCCGTCCATCTTCGTCGACCTCGCCAGACTGGCCCTCATCCTCATCGGCCTGGCGATCCTGTTCTCCTGGGTGTGGGGAGCCGACATCGGCGGGCTCGTCACCGCGCTGGGCGTCACCTCGATCGTCATCGGCCTCGCCCTCCAGAACGCCGTCGGCGGGGTCATCTCCGGGCTGCTCCTCCTGTTCGAGCAGCCGTTCCGCCTCGGTGACTGGCTCGACACGGGCAGTGTCCGTGGCCGGGTGGTCGAGGTGAACTGGCGCGCCGTGCACCTCGACACCGGCAACGGCATCCAGATCGTGCCGAACTCCTCGCTCGCGGGGGCCTCGTTCACGAACCTCAGCCAGCCCGTCGGCGCGTTCACGGCGAGTGTCGAGGTGACCTTCGCAACCGACGACCCGCCCGACGAGGTGCTGCGGTTGCTCCGGGAGGTCGCATCGGCACTCCCGATGCTCGAACCGTCGGACGAGGTGTCCGCCGCCTACCTCGGCGCAGCACGGTTCACGGTGACGCTGCCGGTGTCCGGCCCGTCCACCGCCGACGAGGCCGTCGCCCGCTTCCGCGCCTGGCTCTGGTACGCGGCCAGACGCCGCGGCCTCGCGCTCGACGGCGACGGCACCGACCCGATCGCGACCCCGGAACGACTGGGTGCGGCGCTCGGCACCCTCGCCCCCACCCTCCACGCACGCGAGGAGGACCTGGACCAGCTCGCCGGGAGCTGCACGCTCGAGCGGTACGGGCCGGGGGAGACCGTCCAGGCCGCCGGGGCCGTCCCGGACGCCATCCGCTTCCTCATCGAGGGTGGCGTGCACCTCGCGGTCCCGACGAAGGACGGGCTCATCACCTTCCAGCGTCTCGGCACGGGCGACGTCATCGGCCAGACGGCCCTGACCCGGGAGGTCGCCATGGCCGCCGCGATCGCCGACGGGACCGCGCTCGTCCTCAGGATGCCCCTGTCCACCATCGACCGGCTCGTCCGCACCCGACCCCGGCTCGCCCAGGAGATCGGCGCCTCGATCGACCACAAGCACCGGCAGGCGCAGGCGGCGCTCGCCGAAGCCGGGATCGTCCGCGGTACCATCGGCCGATAGCCAGCCGTCGTCACCACCGGAGCGTGAACCAGATGTCGAACCCCGTCCAGCCGCAGGGCACCCGTGCCGTACCCGGTGACGCGACGGACCGGATCCGCGCCGCGATCTTCGACGGCACGCTCGCCTCGGGCGAGCTGCTCATCGAGGAGGAGTTGCAGGGATGGCTCGGGGTGCCGGCGCAGGACGTGCGCGCCGCCCTGCTGGCGCTCGAACACCTCGGGCTCGTCGAGACCGCCCCGCAGCGGCACACGCGGGTCGCGCAGCCACGGGTCGAGGACCGGACCGCCGTGCTCCAGACGCTCGGAGCCCTCGTGAGCGGGGTCGTCCGGGTCACCGTGCCGACGCTCACAGCGGGGCAGCGCGCTGAGCTCATCGCCTTCGTCGAGCACACGATGGCGACGGTCGAGGCCGAGGACGCCGACGCGCACGGCCGGTGCATCTGGGGCCTCGTCGACCGGTTCCTGAAGCACTGTGCGAACCCGGTGCTCGTCGCGGCGACCGCGGACGTGATCGGCGCGCTCGCGTATCGGCTCSCGGCCACCCGCTCCGCCGAGACGGTCGAGTGGGCCGATCTCCGTGTCGGGTACCCGCACCTCCGGTCCTCCATCGCTGCCGGTGACGCCGTGGGCGCGGAGCTCGCGATGGAACACGTCTTCCGGCTGCAGGTGCCGCTGCACGACCTCGAAGTCCACTGACCGACGGCCCCGCGCGACGCGCGGGACTGTGCCGCTCGGGACGGGTGGCAATAGTCTGCTGATGACGCGGTTCCCGCCAGCCGACCGTGTCCCCGTCGTCACCCCGAGCGAGAAGAGACCAGATGTCCTCACCGGAAGTCCAACCCTCTGTCGAACCGACCACCATGGCGCAGCTCGTCGCCGAGCTCGCCGGCACCTTCCTCCTCGTCTTCGGGCTCGTCGGCACCGCCACCTTCTCCGCGTTCTTCGGGGAGGAGACCTCCAACCCCCTCGGCGTCGGGTTCCTCGGGGTGGCGATCGCGCTCGGGCTCTCGGTGACGATCGCGGCCTACGCCTTCGGCCCCATCTCCGGCGGGCACTTCAACCCGGCCGTGACGCTCGGTCTCGCCGCTGCAGGCCGGTTCCCCTGGCGCGCGACCTGGACCTTCGTCCTCGCCCAGCTCGTCGGCGCGTTCCTCGGCGCGCTCGCGGTGTTCGGCCTGGCGGCCGGCGGGCCGGACGGCTTCCTCGACCGCGCGGTCTCGAGCGGCTTCGTCTCGAACGGCTTCGGTGAGCTCTCGCCGGGCGGGTTCGGACTGGTGTCGGCCATCGTGGTCGAGGTCGTCATCACCGCGGTCTTCCTGTACGTGATCCTCGGCGTGACCCACAACCGGGCGGCGCCGGGCTTCGCGCCCATCGCGATCGGCGCCACGTTGACGCTGCTGCTGCTCGTGGCGATCCCCATCGACAACGGATCGGTCAACCCGGCCCGCTCGATCGCGACGGCCGTCTTCGCCGGTGGCGACTGGCTGGCGCAGGTGTGGGTGTTCATCGTGTTCCCGGTCATCGGCGCCCTCATCGCCGGATTCAGCTACCGGATCCTGTTCGGGGGGACGCGTCCGGCGGCCGCGCGGCCCGTCGCGAACCGCGGCTGATCCCGCCGATCGCCACCCGCACCCCGTCTGCCCGAGGCAGGCGGGGTGCGTCGTTCGCGGGCGGCACCCCGCGAACGCGGGCAACCCGCATTGGGGGACGCGCTTTCCCGAGGCACCGTCCATGCTTGAGGTTCGAGCGCCAGATCCTTGGAGGGGCGATGACGATGACCGAACGCGACGCCCCCACGACCAGGTGGGCGGATCCGCCGACGACCGACAGTGGCACGGCCGATGCACCGCTCCCCGCGGACGTCGCCTGGGAGCTGCTGCAGGAGGCGCTCGTCGAGGACTTCATCGACGACCTCCCGCGTCCCGTGCGCACGGCCGAACTCGCAGCACGGCTCCACGTGAGTCGGGCGTCGCTCATGACCAACATCCGTCGCGGCAACGTGATCGCCAGCCGTCGGTCCGGCCGCTGGGAGATCGACACGGTCGCGAGCCGCACCTACCTGCGCTCGGCCATCCTCAGCCTGGGCGAACGCCGCCGCACCCTGAGCGGCGTCGACGAGGACCGTTCCACCAACGTGCAGTTGACGCTCACGGGCCGGGCCTCGGCGGTGCTGTCGGACCTCATGCAGGACACGCATCTGTCGGCACCGGAACTCGTGGCGATCGCCCTCGACCGGTTCCGGAGCACGGCCGTCGACACGGACGCCGAAGCGAGCTGACGCCGCCGGGGGTGTCGGACGTCGCGTCTGACGCCGGACACACGGATCGGCCGGCCGCACGTGGTGCGTCGGCCGACCGATCGGGTGGTGCGAGCTCGGACTACTCCGTGCCGACGGCCTTGTCGGCCGCGTCACGGGCGCCGTCGATCTGCTCGTCGAACTTGCCGCCGGTGACCTTCTTCGCCGCGTCGGCGACGCCGCCGAGCAGTTTGTCGCTGATGTCCTCGGCCTGCTGGCTCGTGAGGGCGTCCTTGACCTTGTTGTCGTTCAGGAACTCCTGAGCCTTCTTGGTGATGTCTTCGATTCCCATGCGTCGCTCCTGTTCGTCGGGCCCACTCGGGCGTACCGCTCATTCTCGGCCCTCTGGCGGATTCTGGCTAGACCTCGTCGGAGAGCTCCCAGGACCTCCATCGCTCCCGCGCAGGGTCAGTCGGCGAGGGGGACCGGGCCTCCGCGGTCGTCGAGCATGCGGGTCATGAGGTCGATCTCGGCCTGCTGACTCGCGATGACCGCACTGGCGAACGCGAGGGCGTTCGCGTTCGTGGTCCGCGGCTGCAGCGCCTCCGCCATCTCGACCGCGCCACGGTGGTGGGCGATCATCAGGGTGAGGAACAGCCGCTCGGCCTCGAGACCCGACGACGCCGTGAGCTGGTCGATCTGCGCCGGCGTGGCGAGGCCGGGCATCGGATCGCCAGGGGTGTGACTCGTGCCGGGCGTCGACGAGTCACCGCCGTGGGCGTGGCCGCTGGCGCCCGCGAGCGTGGGGAGCGTCATCCAGGTCATGTCCGGCTGGCGTGAGCCCTGCGGCAGGTTCCACTGCACGAGCCAGTCGTAGAGCTGCCCGGACTGCTGGGCCTGCGTGGTCGCGATGTCGTACGCGAGGGTGCGGACGTCCACGGCGTCCGTCCGATCGCGGATGATCATGGCGAGCTCGACACCCTGGTTGTGGTGCACCTGCATGTCGCGCGAGAAGCCGGCCTCCGCGCTCGTCGTCGTGGGGGTCGGATCGGCGAGCGTGCTCAGCCGGCCCACGGAGAACCCGATGGCCGCGGCGACCACGATCGCGACGATCGCCATCGCCGCGATGACGATGCGGGTGCGGCTCGAGCCCCCCGAGGCCTGCTCGGCGTCGAACGCGGCGAGCTCCTCGTCGCTGACGACGCCGTCGTCCTCGATCCCGTCCGGCGGGACTGCTGCGGAGGGCTCGGTCGTCACCGGATCAGACCTTGCCGGGTCCGTCGATCGCGCCCGTGCAGGCCGCGCCGGGCTCCGGGACGTTGTTGCTCTTCCAGAACTCCTCGAAGAAGTCGGCGATGCGCGAGTCGCTCGCGTTGTTCACCTGCAGCTGCGAGTTCCAGCCGCTCAGCACGATCGGGGAGGGGAGGTCGGACTTCGGCGACAGCACGACGTACGTGGTCGGGAGCAGCTCCTTGAGCTTCGTGAGCTCGGCGTCGCTGATGGACGGGTCGTAGGTGACCCAGATCGCGCCGTGTTCGAGGGAGTGGACCGCGTTCTCGTTGGTCTGCTCCTCGGTGTAGACACCGCAGTTCAGCCAGTACTGGTTGTGCGGGCCGCCGGCCGGCGGGTTCTGCGGGTAGTCGACGGTGCCTTCGACGTGCTCGGAGGTGTTCGTGAACAGTTCGACGCCGGCGATGTCGGCTCCCGTGCCGGTGCCACCGCCCGGGTAGCTGGCGTTCTTCGGCAGGGTGAGGATGACGCTCGTGATGAGGACCGCGATCACGGCCACGCCGCCGACGACGCCGGCCCAGACACCGATGCGACGGTTGCGGTTCTTGCGCTTCTGCGCCTGCTTGAACGCGGCGACCTTCGCCTGGCGCTGGGCCTCGCGTTCCTGTTTCGCGCTCTGCTGCTTGACGGCGGGCGGGACGGGAGCGTTCTTGGGGCGGTCTGCTGCGGGGGTCACGGGGGCCTCTCGAAAAGTTGTATGCGTAACTATCGAACCAGACGGCGTTCTCGGTGCCGTCCGGGCACCCGATGATGCGCAGTCGATTCTCAGCCTCATCCAAGCAGACGCTGGAGGAATCCCAGTGTTAGGACGGTCTAACAAATGTAGATTGGCCTTGCTAACATGGCCAGTGTGACCACCGACCTCTCCGCTCCGAAGACCCGCGCACCCCGGGGCCCGAGGCTCCTCTTCCTCCTCGGCCCCGCCTTCGTCGCCGCGATCGCCTACGTCGACCCCGGCAACGTGGCGGCCAACCTCACGGCGGGAGCGCAGTACGGCTACCTGCTCGTGTGGGTGCTCGTCGCCGCGAACGCGATGGCCGTGCTCGTGCAGTACCTCTCGGCGAAGCTCGGACTTGTCACCGGCAAGAGCCTGCCGGAGCTCCTCGGCTCACGACTGCGCACCGGGCCACGTCGGCTCTACTGGGTGCAGGCGGAACTCGTCGCCGCCGCGACCGACCTCGCCGAGGTGATCGGTGGCGCGGTGGCGCTGTACCTGCTCTTCGGGATCCCGCTCGTGCTCGGCGGCGTCATCGTCGGGGTCTTCTCGATCGTGCTCCTCGCCGTGCAGAACTGGTACGGCCAGCGGCACTTCGAGTTCGCGATCCTGGCACTCCTGGCCGTCATCGCGGTCGGCTTCCTCGCCGGCCTGTTCGTCAGTCCCGTGGACTGGGGTGCCGCGGCCGGCGGCTTGGTGCCGCGGTTCGAGGGCACGGCGACGGTCCTGCTCGCCGCGAGCATGCTGGGCGCGACGGTCATGCCGCACGCGATCTACCTCCACTCCTCGCTCAGCCGGGACCGGCACGGCGTCCAGACGAGCGACGGCGCCATCCGTCGGCTCATCGTGGCGACCCGGTGGGACGTCGCGGCGGCGCTCGTCCTCGCCGGGGCGGTGAACATCGCGATGCTGCTGCTCGCGGCCGCATCGCTCGGCGGTGTCGAGGGGACGGACTCGATCGAGGGCGCGCATGCGGCGATCACCGCAGCGCTCGGGCCGGTGATCGGCGTGATCTTCGCCATCGGCCTGCTCGCCTCAGGTCTCGCCTCGACCTCGGTGGGCGCCTACGCGGGAGCGTCGATCATGGGCGGGCTCCTCAAGGTGCGCATCCCGTTGCTCGCCCGACGGGTGATCACCCTCATCCCGGCGCTCGCCATCCTGGCGGCGGGCATCGACCCGACCACCGCCCTCGTGCTCAGCCAGGTGTTCCTCAGCCTCGGGATCCCCTTCGCGCTCATCCCGCTCGTGCGCTACACCGGCGACCGACGGATCATGGGCGTCCACGTCGACCAGCTCGTCACGAGGGTGCTCGCCTGGGTCGTCGTCGGGCTCATCGTCGCGTTGAACGTCGCCCTCATCGTGCTGACGTTCTTCGGCTGACGGTCGCATCGACGATCGCCGTCGGGTGGTTGGGGCGGCCAGCCGCGGCGGTGGGGTGCTGGACGATCAGCCGGCGACGGTGACCCAGACGGCGTCGGCGGCGAGGCGTCCGAGCGTGAGACGCGTGCCGGTCGCGGTCAGGCGGAGTTCGAGTTCGCCGGCGAAGGCGCGGTGGTCGTCGACGGCGAGCTCGGTGTCGAGGACGATGCCGAGCGTGCTCAGGTGGCGGAGCGTCTCCGGGTCGGCGTCGGAGATGCGGCACACCGTCAGGGCGCTGTCCGACGGGGCCTCGTTCAACCGGACGGCGTCCGGCCGGTGCGGGGTGCCGTCCGCCGAGGGGATCGGGTCGCCGTGCGGATCGCGGATGGGGTGACCGAGCGCGGCGTCGATGCGCTCGATCATGGTGTCGCTCGCCGCGTGCTCGAGGATCTCCGCCTCGTCGTGGACCTCGTCCCACCCGTAGCCGAGCATCTCGACGAGGAAGGTCTCGATCAGCCGGTGCCGACGGACCATCGCGACCGCGTGCGCCTGGCCGGCCGGCGTGAGCTCGATGCTGCCGTACGGCTCGTGCACGACGAGCCCCTGGGCCGCCAATCGCTTCACGGCGTCGGAGGCGGTCGCCGGGCGGACGCCCATGCGGTCCGCGAGCAGCTTGACGGTGGCGGACTCGTCCGCCCATTCCGAGGTCGTCCAGATCGTCTTGAGGTAGTCCTGGGACACGGAGGAGAGGCCGGAGACGGACATGTGTCCAGTCTACGGAGGCCGGCGGTGGTCCACCGGGTGGCCGCCAGCGGGTCACCGGCCGTTCAGGTCCGCCTGGCAGAATGATCTCCGACACCCCCGAACGGGGCACCCGGCTGCTACGGTCGAGTTCCCCAGCCACCCGCACACCGATCCACTCGACGAGAAGGGCCATGCGATGCCTCAGGCGCTCAGCAGCTCGACCGCTCGACTCGGATCCGGTGCGCGCGCGACGCTCGAACTCGTCGCTGCGGCGATGGCCGGGGACGGCCACCGGACGCCGGCCGGGCAGGACGGCACGACCACCCGTCGGCCCGTCGAGCTCACCCTCCGCCGACTGCCCGCGATCGTCGCGGTGCTGTTGCTGGCCGTCGTCATCCTCGCGGTCATCGGCGTGCTCGTCGTGCTCTCGCTCGTCGTGCGCGTGCTCGCCGCCGGTGTCGCGGCACTCGGCCCGCGGCCACACCTCGTCGCCCTCCGCTGACGCCCTCCGCCGGCTGACGGGATCGGCCGCGTCATCAGGCTGCACTCCGCAGACGCTCCGGGTAGGCTGGGTGACATGCGTCTCCGCCTGTCGTGTTCCTACTGTCCCCGCTGAACCGTCCCCTCCGGGATGCCGCCTCAGCCGTCCCAGCCATCCGGTGACGCACGCGAGAGTCGTGCGGTGACGCACCACAGGAACAGATTGCAGACATGAACTACGCAGACTCCGTCCTCGATCTCATCGGGAACACGCCACTCGTGAAGCTCAACCGGGTCACCGAGGGCATCGCCGCCACGGTGCTCGTCAAGGTCGAGTACCTCAACCCGGGCGGCTCCTCGAAGGACCGCATCGCGACGCGCATCATCGACGCCGCCGAGGCGTCCGGGCAGTTGCAGCCGGGCGGCACGATCGTCGAACCGACCTCCGGCAACACCGGCGTCGGCCTCGCGCTCGTCGCCCAGCAGCGCGGGTACCGGTGCGTGTTCGTCCTGCCGGACAAGGTGGGGGAGGACAAGCGCAACGTGCTGACCGCCTACGGCGCCGAGATCGTCGTCACGCCGACGTCCGTCGCACCGGACAGCCCCGACTCCTACTACAGCGTGTCCGACCGCCTGACGGCCGAGATCCCTGGCGCGTTCAAGCCCAACCAGTACGCGAACCCCAACGGGCCGCTCAGCCACTACGAGTCCACCGGTCCCGAGATCTGGCGCGACACCGAGGGCGAGATCACCCACTTCGTCGCCGGCGTGGGCACCGGCGGCACCATCTCCGGGACGGGCAAGTACCTCAAGGAGGTCTCCGAGGGCGGCGTACGCATCATCGGCGCCGACCCGGAGGGCTCGGTCTACTCGGGCGGCACCGGACGCCCGTACCTCGTCGAGGGCGTCGGCGAGGACTTCTGGCCGTCGGCCTACGACCCGTCCATCCCCGACGAGATCATCGCCGTCACGGACGCCGAGTCGTTCGCGATGACGCGTCGCCTCGCCCGCGAGGAGGGGCTGCTCGTCGGTGGGTCCAGCGGCATGGCCGTCCAGGCGGCGCTCGTCGCCGCCCGCGAGCTCCCGGCGTCGGCCGTCGTCGTCGTCCTCCTGCCCGACGGTGGCCGCGGCTACCTCGGCAAGATCTTCAACGACTCGTGGCTGGAGTCGTACGGCTTCAGCGAGGTCGCGGACGACCGCACCGTCGGCGACATCCTCCGAGGCAAGGGCGACACGATGCCCGGTCTCGTGCACGTGCACCCGAGCGACACCGTCCGCGACGTCATCGACATCATGACCGAGTACGGCGTCTCCCAGCTGCCCGTCCTGAGTGCCGAACCGCCCGTCGTGATGGGTGAGGTCGCCGGCGCGATCGACGAGGCCAGCCTCATGGCCGCCGTGTTCAGCGGCACCGCCACGATGACGGACGCCGTGAGCGGCTTCGTCGGCGAGCCGTTGCCGCTCATCGGCGTCGGCGCGTCCATCCCAGCGGCCCGCACGGCCCTCGGCTCAGCGCCCGCCTTCCTCGTGACCGACGGCGGCAAGCCCGTCGGCGTCATCACGCGGCACGACCTGCTCACCTACCTGGCGGGCTGACGATGGACGGCATGCCACGCCGCCTGCCGGAGGCCGGACGATGTCGGGCCCGCGCCTGACCCCGGCCCGTCCGACGGCCCCATCCGACACCCCCGCATCCTGAACCGAAAGAGTCACCCATGAGCAAGCACGACCACGGCTTCGCCACCCGCAGCATCCACGCCGGCCAGGAGTTCGACCCCACCACCGGGGCGATCATCCCGCCGATCTACCAGACCTCCACCTTCGTGCAGGACGGCGTCGGCGGGCTCCGCGGCGGCTATGAGTACAGCCGCTCCGCGAACCCGACCCGCTCCGCGCTGGAGACCCAGCTCGCCGCCCTCGAGGGCGCCAAGCACGGCTTCTCCTTCGCCTCCGGCCTGGCCGCCGAGGACGCGCTCATCCGCACCGCGCTCCGCCCCGGCGACCACATCGTCATCGGCAACGACGTCTACGGCGGCACCTACCGCCTCATCAACCGCGTGCACGGCGCGTGGGGGATCGAGCACACCGTCGTCGACCTCGGCGACCTCGCGGCCGTCGAAGCGGCGATCATCCCGGGCCGCACGAAGCTGTTGTGGGTCGAGACGCCGAGCAACCCGCTCATGAAGATCAGCGACATCGCGGCGCTCGCCGCCCTCGCCCACCGGCACGAGGTGCTCTCGGTGGTCGACAACACCTTCGCGTCCCCGGCGCTCCAGCAGCCGCTCTCGCTCGGTGCGGACATCGTCGTGCACTCCACCACCAAGTACCTCGGCGGACACTCCGACGTCCTCGGCGGCGCCATCATCATGAACGACGACGAGCTCGCCGAACAGCTCGGCTTCGTGCAGTTCGCCGCCGGAGCCGTCTCGGCGCCGCTCGACGCCTGGCTCACGACGCGCGGCATCAAGACGCTCGCGGTCCGCATGCGCCAGCACAGCGAGAACGCGCAGGCGATCGCCGAGCACCTCGAGGGCCACCCGGCCGTGGAGCGCGTGTACTACCCGGGTCTCGAGAGCCACATCGGCCACGAGCTCGCCGCCAAGCAGATGTCCGGGTTCGGCGGCATGCTGTCGCTCGCGCTCGTCGGTGGCCCCGCTGCGGCGAAGCGGCTCGTCGAGAAGACGAAGCTGTTCGCGCTCGCGGAGTCGCTCGGTGGTGTCGAGTCCCTCATCGGGCTGCCGGCGCAGATGACCCACGCCTCGGTCAAGGGCACCGAGCTGGCCGTGCCGGAGAACGTCGTCCGACTGTCGGTGGGCATCGAGGACGTCTCCGACCTCATCGCCGACCTCGACCGAGCCCTCGCCAAGGTCGTCAAGGCGAGCGCCAAGCACTAGCCGTCGTCAGAGACCCCGTTCCCGTCCCGTTCGTCTCCGTTCGCAATTCAGGACCGCCTCGGCGTGTCCGGCGCTGACGAAGCCGCCTGCCCGCGGCGCGCCGGGCGCGTCCTGAATTGTGGACGGGAGCGGGGAGCGGGTACCCATCCGGATCACGGCTTGACCTCAACTCGACTTGAGGTTCTAGGCTCGGATCCGTGACCGCAGCCTCCCCGCAGACCTCCCCGACACCCGTGCCGACGGAGACCACCGACGACGGCATCTTCGGACGTCGGTTCCTCCTGATCACCATCGGCGCGTGTGCGCTCGTCTTCCTCGGCGCGTTCGAATCGCTCGCCGTCACGACGATCATGCCGCTCGTGAGCGCCGAGCTCGACGGCGAGCAGCTCTACGCCCTCGCCTTCGCCGGCCCGCTCGCCGTGAGCGTCATCGGTATGGTCGCGGCCGGCTCCGTCGCCGACCGCATCGGACCGGTCCAGCCGCTCCTCGCCTCGGTCGCCCTGTTCATCGTGGGGCTGCTGCTCGCGGGGACGGCGACGACCATGTGGACGCTCGTCGCCGGGCGGCTCGTGCAGAGCCTCGGCTCCGGGGCGATGACGGTCGCGCTCTACGTCCTCGTCGCTCGCATCTACCCGCCCGCGCTCCACCCGCGGATCTTCGCCGGGTTCGCCGCCGCGTGGGTCGTCCCCTCGCTCATCGGACCGTTCCTCGCCGGCGTCGTCGCCGAGCAGTTCACCTGGCACTGGGTGTTCCTCGGTGTGGTCGGGCTCGTCGTGATCGCGACCGTCCTGCTCCTCCCGGCCCTGCGGATGCTCCGCGCAGCGGCGGTCGAGCGCGCCGACCGGCAGGCGGCGGACGCGGCGGCGACCGGCGGCCGGACGGTGGCGCCCGGATCGACGAACGCGGCCGACGTCCGACGGCTCGGCTGGGCCGTCCTCGTCGCCGCGGCGGTGCTCGCGGTCAACGTCTCGACCGAGTTCTCCGGCTGGACCGCCTGGCTCCTCCCGATCGTCGGCGCGGTGGTCGCGATCCTCGCCCTCCGTCCGCTCGTCCCGCTCGGCACGCTGACGGCGAGGCGGGGTCTGCCGACCGTCATCCTCGTCCGCGGCCTCACCTCCGCCGCGTTCTTCGGCGCCGAGGTCTACGTGCCGTACCTGCTGACCCGCGAACACGGGCTCACCCCGGCGCTCGCCGGTCTGGCGCTGACGGGTGGGGCCATCGCGTGGTCGGTGTCCTCCTGGTTGCAGGGACGCCTGGGGGACCGATTGTCGAACGCGAATGCCGTGCAGATCGGCTCGTCCCTCGTGACGGTCGCCGTCGCGGTCGCCCTGCTCGCCGCGCTCCTGGGCCTGCCGCCGGTGGTGCCGATCGCCGCCTGGGTGGTGAGCGGTGGCGGGATGGGGCTCATGTTCCCGCGGCTCAGCGTCATGACGCTCGCGTACTCGGACGAGCGCTCGCAGGGGTTCAACAGCGCGGCCATGTCGATCGGCGATGCGATCGGCGGTGCGCTCGCCCTCGCCGCGACCGGGCTGGCGTTCACCGCGCTCGACGGCTCCGTCGGCCTCGCGGGTGCGGGCTGGGTCGCCTCAGGTGGGGTCGCATTCGCCGGCTGCTTCGCGATCGCGCTGCTCGCCGGTGTCGCGGCCGTCGTCGTCGCGCGACGCGTGCGTCGGCCGGAACCGTCCCGCGCGGACGGGTGAGTCGGACCGCAGTCGCCTGGGTAGTGCTGCGGTGCGTGGGGGGTAGCGTCGCCCACGCATCGCTGCAGTGCCCAGGGGATGTGCGCGAGATCGAGGACGAGGGCCTCGGGTAAGGTCGACGTCGATCGTGCAGGTACCCGCGACGGCTGTCGCCGGGAGGGCTCGCGCAGACGAGGAGTGTGATGCAGGACCCGACGACCGCTCACCCCGATCGGCCCGTCCACCGGTCACCTGTCTGGCCGCACCTCCTCGCGCTCGGCATCGTCGCGGGGACCGTGATCGTCGGCCTCCTCGTCTACCCCTCCGCTCCGGACCCGATGCCGGTCCATTTCGACGCCGCACTCCGGCCGGACGCCTGGGTGGGCAAGAATCTCGGCGGGTTCCTCCTCCCGGCGATCATCGGCGCCGCGGTCGTCGTAGTCTTCTGGATCGTCGCCGCCTGTGTACCGCTCGCCGGAACGACCCGACCGGATGACGAGCCACGGGCCACTGCCTCGACGTGGGCCACGCAACTCTCGCCTCGCCCCGAGGTGACGGCGGCCACCATGGCGGCGACCATGCGGCTGCTGGGGAACCTGACCATCGCGACCGCCGCCCTCATCGCCGTCCTCGCGATCGCCACCTGGTTCGGTGTGCCCTCGTGGATGGCACCGTGGCTGCTTCCACTGCTGATGGCGGTGTTCTTCGGATCACTCGCCGTGTCGTGCGTGCGCGTGGTCCGAGCGCAGCGCGCGGTCGTCTGAGGGCGTTCGCGTGCGCGAGGGCTCCCGAAGCCGCGTACCCTTGATGCGTACGTCTCGGCTCGTCCCCCCAGTGACCGCTCCTCGTGTCTCGGAGCCGGAGACTGCAGAAGGACTCTCTTGAGCGACGAATGCAAACACGGTTTCGACAACGGCCTCTGCGCGACCTGCTTCCCACCCCCGCCGCGTGAGGTGCCGGTCGCCGAAGCGCCGGCCCCGAAGGTCCGTCGGTCGACCGTCGCACCCTCCCTGCGCGAGCCGGCCCCGACCCGCGTCCGCGCCGCCGCGACCACGAAGACGGCCACCCGTGCCGCCGCCGCATTGCCGGTCGTGCGCGTCGGCGAACAGCGCCTGTACCACGTCACCCACATCCGCAACCTCGAGCGCATCCTCGAGACCGGGAGCATCCTCCCCGTCGCCTCCGCGGCCCTCCCCGACGGCCCCGTCGTCGACATCGCCGCCCCCAGCCACCGCGACGCACGCCGCACCATGGTCCTCGCGGGCACGGACGGCCTGACCCCGGCCGACTTCGTCCCCTTCTTCCTCACGCCGGACGCCGACCTCTGGGCCGGCATCCGCGCCGGCGAGGGCGACATCCGCCTGTCCGCCGACGCACTCGCCTCCGCGGTGAACGACTACGTCGTGCTCGTCACCACGATCGACGGCGCCTCGGTGCACCCCGGCGAGTTCGACGCCGACACCGGCCGGCCGTCCCGCGCACGGGTCGTGGTCGCCGACGGTGACGCGTCCCACGTGCTCACGAGCATCGGCGCCAACGCGATGACCGCCGACCGCATGGTGCAGCGCTTCGCCACCGACGAGGACCCTGGCGCCCTCCGCCGGGCCGAGGTGCTCGTCGAGGACGCCGTCCCGTTCGACCGCATCACCGTGATCGGCGTCGCGACCGTGAACGTCCGCGAACACGTCAAGCGGCTCGTCGCCACCGCCGGCCTCCGCACGAAGGTCGCCGCCTACACGCCCTGGTTCCAGGAGCACGTCGCCGAGTAGCTCGGAGCGCTACTCGTCCGTCCGCGTTCGCAACTCAGGACGCCGGCGGCGCGTCGGCCGTATCCGACGACGGTCACGCACGGCTCACCGCCGCGCTCCTGAATGGTGAACCGGACAGAGACGGGGCAGGGGGCAGACTGGCCGCTCAGGTGCGGGGCGGGGTGCTCTCGCGGAGCACGACGGTCGCGCCGACCGGTTCGACCGTGGTGCTGTCCGTCGCCGGGTCGAGCGCGAGCCGGACCGCATGCTCGCCGACCGCCTCGAGCGGCACCGCGACCGTGGTGAGCGCGGGCGTCACATCGCGCGAGGTCGCGATGTCGTCGTAGCCCGCGACCGCGAGGTCCGCCGGCAGTGAGAGTCCCGCCGCGCGGAACGCGGACATCGCCCCGATGGCCATGACGTCGCTGACGGCGAAGACCAGCTCGACGCCGTCGAGCCCCTGCTGGAGGAGTTGCTCGGCACCGTGGCGCCCGCCGTCGCGGCTGAAGTCCGCCCGGACGATCCTCGACGGGTGGATCGCGATCCCGTGCTCGGCCAGGCCGTCGGCGAAGCCGCGCACGCGTTCGCGGGCGGTGAGGAGCCGGTCGTCACCCGCGATGACGGCGAACCGGCGGTACCCGGCGGCGACGAGGGCGCGCGCGAGCTCCCGGGCGCCGGTGGCGTTGCCGAGTTGCACCGTGGCGAACGGCAGGGTCCGCTGCGAGACGAGCACCACCCGGCCGCCCGTGGACTCGTACGCCGCGAGCTCCTCGGCCAGCCGATGTTCGGAGGCGACACCGTCCCACCGGCTGCCGGTGAGGATGATCGCCCGCGGTCGCTGCCCCCGGAGCACCCGCACGAGTTCCAGCTCCCGCTCCGCATCGCGATGCGTGACGGCCATCGTGGTGGCGATGCGCTGTTCGTCGGCCGCGCGGATCGCCCCCGCCGCGATCGACGAGAAGTACGGGTCGGCGATGTCGCTGACGAGGAGCGAGATCGTCGTCGACAGGCCCTTCGCGACCGCCTGGGCGGAGAGGTTCGGCGTGTAGTTCAACCGGAGTGCGGCGTCGAGCACGCGGCGGCGGAAGGTCTCGTTGACCGTGCGGGTGCTGCCGTTCAGGGCGCGCGACGCGGTGGCGAGGGACACCCCCGCCTCACGGGCGACGTCGTGCAGCGTCGGCGGGACCGGCGTCGCACGGTGGTCGTCGACCGTCATGGTGCTCCTTCGTACTGGCGGCTGCTGAGACACACTCTGCCACAGCGCGGCCGTGGGGATCAGGGGTGGAGATCCGCGGCATCAGGGGGATCGAGGTGCGGGACGACCGCCGACCGGAACGTCTCGACGGTGCGCGCGACCACCGCGTCGAACGGGGCGTCCCAGATCTCCTGGTTGAACAGCTCGACCTCGACGTCGCCGGTGTACCCGGCGACCTCGACGGCCCGGGTGAGCGAGGCGAAGTCGACGACGCCGTCGCCCGGGTAGTGCCGGGCCAGGAGGACGTCCGCGGGCAGTGGGGTCGCCCAGTCGCAGGCCTGGTAGCTGGAGATCCGGCCGGTCGCGCCCGCTCGGGCGATCTGCTCGAGGACCTGCGGGTCCCACCAGAGGTGGAAGGTGTCGACGACGACGCCGACCGCCTCCGGGGCGAACTGCTCGGCGATGTCGAGCGCCTGACCGAGCGTCGAGACCACGGCGCGATCCGACGCGTACATGGGGTGCAACGGTTCGATGGCGAGCTGGACCCCGGACTCGAGGGCGTGGTCGGCGAGTTCGCCGATCGCGTCGCGGACGAGTTCGCGGGCGCCGACGATGTCGCGGGAGCCCTCGGGGAGGCCGCCGACGACGAGGACGAGGGCCGGGGCGCCGAGGGCTGCGGCTTCGTCGACCGCCGTGCGGTTGTCGTCGATCGAGGCGCGGCGGGCCGGGCCCTCCGGCATGGTGAAGAACCCGCCGCGGCAGAGGCTCGAGACGCGCAGGCCCGCATCGGTGAGGAGTCGGGCGGACGCGGCGACGCCGTACTCCTGCACCGGTTCCCGCCAGGCGCCGAAGCTCGTGACGCCGGCGGCAGCGACGGCCGCGACCGCCTCGGGCAGGGTCGCGTACTTGATGGTCGCCTGGTTGATCGAGAGTCGCGCGTGCGGGGTGGTGCCGCCGCTCACCGGTTCCTGAGTCTGTCGAAGGGTGGTGGTGCTCATCGGGCTCCTCCCGCCGTGGTCAGCGTGCCGACGACCCCGGCCGTACGCAGCAGGCCCGTCCAGCGCTCGGCGGCGAGCTCCGGGTGCTCGAGTGCGCCGGCGGCGTCGGCCAGGCGGACGATCTCGGACAGGTGCGGGATGCTCCGAGCCGCTTGCAGACCACCGACCATCGAGAACGCCGGCTGGTGCCCGTTCAACCAACTGAGGAAGGCGATGCCCGTCTTGTAGTAGTAGGTGGGCGCGGCGAAGATCTGACGGGACAGGGCCTCGGTCGGGCGGAGGATCCGCTCGTACCCGGCGGGGTCGCCCGCGTCGAGGGCCTGGATCGCCGCGGAGGCCGCCGGGGCGATCGCCGTGAACGCGCCGAGCAGGGCGTCGGAGTGGCCCTGCTCGTCGCCGGCGATGAGGTCGACGTAGTTGAAGTCGTCGCCCGTGAACATCGTGGTCCCGGACGGGAGTCGGCGGCGCACGGCGATCTCCGCGTCCGCGTCGAGCAGACTCATCTTGACCCCGGCGACGTGGTCGGCGTTGTCGGCCATGATCCGCAGGAGGGTGTCCGAGGCGGCTGCGACGTCCGTGGACCCGAGGTACCCGGCGAGGCTCGGATCGAACGCGGTGCCGAGCCAGTGGAGGACCACCGGCGACTGCGCCGCGGACAGGACGCGGTCGTAGACGCGACGGTAGTCGTCGGCACCCTGCGCTGCCCGGGCGAGGTGCCGGCTCGCCATGAGGACCGTCCCGGCCCCGGCGTCCTCCGCGAAGGCGAGCTGTTCGAGATAGGCGTCGGTGACCGCGTCGAGTGAGACCTGCTCCTCGGCGAGGTGGTCGGTGTTCACGCCGACGACGAGCGCCCCGCCCACCGATGCGGCCTCGGCGGCGCTCCGCGTGATCAGCTCACGGGTGGCGGCCGTGTCGAGCCCCATGTTGCGTTGGGCGGTGTCCATCGCGTCGGCGACGCCGAGGCCGAAGGACCAGACGTGGTGCCGGTAGGCAAGGGTCGCATCCCAGTCGAGGTCCGCCGGGGCACCGGGGACGTTGTCGGCCCAGGCCTTCGGCACGACGTGCGCGGCGGCGTATGCGGTGCGACTCGACAGCGGGGCGGTGGGGCGCGTGGCGGCGACCGGTTCGCGGAGGTCGAGGGACGTGACCTCGCCCTCCGTCGAGAGCAGGCGGACGCTGGTCATCGGGCGACCGACGCTTCGAGGGACGCGAGCTCGTCGGCCGAGCCGTCGCCCGCTCCGAGCGTGACCTCCGGCAGGTCGAGACGACGACCGGAGCGAGAGCTCTCGAGGCCCAGCTCCGCGAGCAGTACGCCGCGTGCGCCGGCGAGCAGGTCGAACTCGTACGGGCCGTCCTCGACGACGTGGCGGATGAACTCCTCCCACTGCGTCTTGAAGCCGTTCTCGAACACGTCGTTCGTCGGGACGTCCTGCCAGTCGGCCGCGTAGTCGTGGTCGTCGGCGAGATCGGGGTTCCACACCGGCTTCGGGGTGACGTTCCGCGGCTGCACCTTGCATCCGAACAGCCCGGCGACGGCGGAACCGTGGGTGCCGTCGACCTGGAACTGGACGAGCTCGTCGCGGTCGACGCGGACGGTCCAGCTGGAGTTGAGCTGGGCCACGACACCGCCCTCCAGCTCGAAGATGCCGTAGGCGGCGTCGTCCGCGGTCGCCGCGTAGGCCGAGCCGCGCTCGTCGAAGCGTTCCGGGATGTGGGTCGTCGCCTTCGCGTAGACGGACTCGACCCGGCCGAAGAGGTTCTCGAGCACGTAGCTCCAGTGCGGGAACATGTCGACGACGATGCCGCCGCCGTCCTCGGAGCGGTAGTTCCAGCTGGGGCGCTGGGCCGGCTGCCAGTCGCCCTCGAACACCCAGTAGCCGAACTCGCCACGCAC